>CAZROJ010000117.1:0-14092 GCA_964601665.1 uncultured Pirellulaceae bacterium | reverse complement strand
CGCCGTCGACATTTAACGTCGTTCCAATAGGCGACGTAGGTTGCTGCCGATTCGTTGGTCTGTGTCGCCGGAATCGGAGGCGTTGCTGGCTGTTTGGAATTCGTTGAAAGAAACGCCAAGCCATCCGTTGGTCGCGACCAAGCGAGAAATCGAAAGCGTGCTCGCCTTGGGTTGGTCGCGGAACTTTTTGGGCAGCGCGTTTACCGAATACGTGTCTTCGAACAGCATCTTCATGACCGTGCTGACCATCGCTCGTTCGCCCAAGCGAAGCGGTCGTGGTTTGCCTCTGACCATCTTTTCGGCCAGCGTTCCCGTCTGGTCTTGAGTTAACTTCACCATCATGCCGTCGACTTCGATCCCGTAGGATGCCGTTAGCGAAAGCCGGCGAAGGGGCTTTGAATCTCCGATCTTTAGACTGTCCAGATTGATCGTAAAGTTCACTCGATTTTCGACAAAATCCAAACGGATCGGATCGAACTTGGCAAATCTGAACTCGGCATCCTGGTCCGACGATTCGTCGTTCGCTTTGGCCGTAAATCCAAAGACGTCTTCCATGTGAGCGGCCAGTTCTGGGCCGGTGAAGGTTTCCCCGTTCAAACCCAGTCGGGCGATCGAATTGTTGACCAAAGACTGGTGAAGTTGGAATTCGATTAACGCATTATTATCGCCAACGGGTCGAGCTGTATTGGCTGCCATTTGGTCGCGTCCGGCCAGCCGGTAGCGAATGACGATTTCGGAATCGGTGGTTGCCAACTGCATCGGAACCGGGTCTAAGTCCATTGACACCAGCGGCTCCAAGAGGTTTTTGGTGGCAGCGGCTTGGACTTTGTTGACCTGTTTGATCAGCACCTGTTCGACTCGAATTTCAGCCTGCTTGGCAACCTTCCGGCGAAATAGTTGGTTCGTTTCTGCCTTCTTTTCGCGAATCCGTTTTTCGGCGGCTCGTCGCGCGACGTAGCCGAACAGCGGGACTTTGTCCATTTTAGATTGGATGTCGATCAGCACTTGCTGTGCCGTCGAATTGGAGTAGGGCTTGTGCGAGGTATCAAACCCATTTCGGTTGACCGAAATTTGCTTTGTCACCAAAAAGTTGGCATAGCCTTGATTCAAAATCCGAAAGCTCTTCGTGCGGGCGACGGTGTCCGACTGGACGTGACCGTTGGTTTGAATTTGGAAATTCAGTTGAGCGGGATCGGGGACGAGGGCCACGTTCAGGCGGTTGCTGGTTTGGCTGCGCCCGGACACCCGAGCGCCCTGAACGGTCTCGGAAACCGGTTCGGCGATCGTGGGCAATTCCGGCAGCAGCCGATTCATGAACTCTTGTGAAACCGTCATGCGGAAGTTCGCATTGCGGTAGTGAGTTTCGATCGCCTGAGCGGCCTGTTGATAGTTGGGGTCGTCGGACCAAAGCAGATCTTGGTGGACTTCGTTTAGCAAAAAGCCTGATCGCGAGGTCGGCTGGCTTTCATAAAGTTCTAAACGCCGGGCAAGATTTGAGGCGTCCACGGGCCGGCTGGCGTGGGCTTTGAGGAAATCGATGACGTCTTGTTCGAACAATTGCTGAACATAAGTCGCCTGTGATGGTTGAAGCACGGGCGAATAAATTCGAGCGAGAACTTTTCTGGCGATCTTGCGCTTCTCTTGTTCAGTCGACTGGCTGCTGCGAAACGTTTTTTGAAATTCGCCCAGCAGAAGGTAATCCGCCCAAGTGGGATCGAGCTGCGAAAAGTCGAGTAGGCCGACCTGTCGCTGCTTCAAAGAATCCAGCGAGCTTGGATTGCTTGGCAGTTTCAGCAGGGCATTCCAAGTCGAGATTCGCCGAGTTAGCTCGTAGCGAAAAGTCAGTAGCCGAGCTGAAATGACGAGTCGCTGTTGGTCGGGCAGATCGGACGCCCAGATCGATTTGTTAAGTTCGGCAATCACGCGATGCTGAGCCTCCAGCAGGGCCAGTCGTTCGGCGCGTTGGTGCGGATTAAGCCCCGGTTGGACGACCGATTCGATGGTCGCATGGGTTTCGTTTGCCCAGACCGCCACGATCGGCAGTTGTTCCAGTTCGACCAGCGATTCAAGCAACGGCGTGGGCGAGGCCCAAGGTTTATCCGGGCGAGAGTTCACCGTCGCACTTGCCGTCGCGAACGGCAACCACACGGTCATCGCGAACATGGCTCCGGCGGTGATCAGGAGCAAAGTTTGGCGAAACTGAATTTGGCGATCGTTAATTTTCAACGATGGCTCTCCGGCGCAGGGAAAGAAGTACGCCTCTAATATCGGAATTTCCGTGGAGCCAGGTCGACCGAAACTCAGACGTAGTTCGGCAATTGGCTGCACTCGTTCCAAAGCTGCGATAGATAGGCCGAGTTTACCGGCTGTTTGCGGCTTGCGGCTCCGTTAGAGCTTGAGAACGGAAATGACGGCCGGCGAGTACTCGCGGATTTCCCACTTTTCAGGATGCGGCAGCAAAGTCAAATCGAACCGACTGTCCGATTCCACAATGATGATGCTATCCTCGGGTGCCAGCGAAATAATGCTTGCAAGCATTTTCATGGTATCGCCGGAGCGTTCGACGAAAAAATCGTACGGCGGACAACAAAAAACCATCCATGGCTCGGTAGGGTGCTTCGAAGGTGTCGCGGTGAACTTTCGGACCCAAAAAAACGTATCCGATGCGTGGACTTCGCATTTTGAATCGACTTCCAGCGTCGCGACGTTTTGTTCGACGATTTTAATGGTCGGAAAATGTCGTTCGACCAAAATCGCTCGACTGGCCCCTCGGCTAATCGCTTCCAAGCCGATTGCGCCGGTGCCTGCAAACAAGTCAAAAACGGCTTTTCCTTTTGCCCAACCGCCGACCAGATTGAATAAAGCTTCGCGAATATTATCTTTCATCGGTCGGGTCACGCGGTCGCCGGAATACTCGATCAAGCGTCCACGAAAGGTGCCGCCGATAATTCGGAGCTTCCCCGCGGCGGGTTGGGCTTGATTGGAATTCCAGTTTTTCAGGTGTTTGCCGCGTTTATGTCGAGCCATGAAGATGTCGAGCGATGAAGATGTCGCGAAATGGAAAGTTGGGTCTTTGATTCACAATGTAGAATGTCGGCTATACTATTAGCAAATTGCCAAAAGAACCACTGATCAAAAAAACTTGCCCGTGAATAATTTCTTCCCACGCCAACCTTTCGGAATTTGTTTTCTGCTGCTCGCGGCTGCGATGTTGGTTTTGCCAAATATCGGCAACGCTCAAATGCTCCAACAGGACGAGGAGCCGGAACCGCCGCCCAAAAATGTTCCGATTCAGTATCCGATCGCGGAACTGGAGGCGATGACGCTGGACGAGATTGAGCAGGAAATCGAAGCGGTGCTGCCGGTCTTCAGGGAATCATTGAAGAAAATGCTGGCCTCGAAAGCACGTTTTGAGCATGGCACGAGTACTCAAGCGTACGAATTTGGCAAGGACTGGCGCGAGAGTGCAACCGAGGGCCAGATTGCTTTTTGGAAATTGAAAGAGCTGAGCATTGAAAAGTATTTGAAAACCAAAGAGCCATCTTTGGAGCTGGGTAAACTGGCCGGGCGAATGGCTTTCGATGCGCTGGATGCTGGACGGTATGGAAAAACGCATCGAGTTTTGCAGAAGCTGTTGGCGCAGGCTCCCGAGCTGGACGGGATAACTTTTGAAGCAGCGCGAGTTGCTCTACTGGCCAACGATTTCGAAGCGGCCAGCAAGATTCCCAAAGACGCCGAACTACTTAAGAACCTGGACCTTACCCAAAAGGCGATCCTTTCGGTCGCGCCGCAATTGGATATGCTCTGGGCTCGCGAGCTTGAAATTCGTCAAAAAGAAGCCGCCGCGGATGATCTACCACGTGTCGAAATTGAAACCACCAAAGGCAAGTTCGTTGTCGAACTGTTCGAAAACGAAGCACCGCATACGGTCGGGAATTTTATTAGTCTGGTAGAATCGGGTTTCTATGAGCGGCGTTTCTTTCATCTGGTCTTTCGCGGGTTCCGAGCCCAAGGTGGAATTTTTTCGCCAGATCGACCTCCGGCAACTTATCGAATTGTCAATGAATCGAGCGCCGAAAACGCTCGGCGGAGTTTTCGCGGTAGTCTCGTGATGACGCCATCTCCGATCGACGGTGCGTCGGGATTTGCGGTTTATACGATCCCTAACCCCTACGGTCAGAGCGACGACCTAGAAATGAAAGAAACGGTTTTTGGGCGCGTCATTTCTGGGATGGACGTGATTGACGCCCTGAAAGTGAATGCTCGGTTTAAAAAAGGCACCAGCATTGTCGAACGGGTTAACAATCAGGAGGGCGACATGCCGGAAGATCTGATTATGAGTGCAAAGGTGCTGCGGAAGCGCCCCAATGTCGATTACAAGCCGAAGAAACAAGAGTCGGACGCGGAAAACGAAAGTCAAACGCGGAGCGACGCGACCGATTAAGGTTGGCGTTGAAGACAAAATTAGCGTTGTCAGATGCTTCGTTTGGGGCCCGAGACAGCGAAACTTGAGACAGCGAAACTGTTCTGGTCGATAGGCCTGAAAAACCGTAGTCTTACAATGATGCGTAGCATTTCAGGGGCGATAAATTCACCTCTGGCTTGCCTTTTTCTTTTGAATTTAGACGCGACAAAAAAGCGAATCCAATGAAGTTTCAAAATCACTTAATTTTAGCTGCCGGTCTGATTGTACTTTTGGTGCTGTCGCAGCGCGGCAATGCTCAAAGCATTTTAGGAGCACCCAGTGCCGATTCGGGTATCCAAGTCGAATCATTGCCCGGTGATAACTCGCCCGCTGGAGAGAATCAGTTTTCGATTCCCGTTCCCAAAGTCAACTTTGGCCAAGGCGTGACGAATGGCGATGGTGATGCTGGCGCTGTCGAGGGCGTTGTGGACGAAGCGGTTTCGCCTGAGCGGGTTCAAGAGTTGGAGCAGTTGAATTTTACGCAGCTGAGGACTTTGATACGCGACAACAATCGCTTGATCGATCGAAACTATATTGGAATGCCCTTGTCCGATATCGCTCTGCAAGTGCTGGTAAAAAAAGAAATCGATCGACTGAATGCAGAAAACAGGCTGCTGAATGAACTGCTGGAACCGGCCGCGATTGCTGCATTTCGAGATGACCCCAACGGTAGCCCGATTGCCGCGGTGACGGTCATGGACCTGCTGGCCAGTAAGCTTTCGCCGCGCGATCGAGATTCAAAATACGACCCCGCGGCGGCTCTTAAATTGGTTGAAACCATCTTGGAGATCAAAGGCAACAATTTGGGCAAAGTGCCTGATGAAAAACCCGAGCCCGATGCCGAACCGCTGATCAAAGTAATTTACCAGGGCTACTTGGCCTGTTTTGGAATGCAGGATTTCAAAAAAGCCGACGAGTATCTGACGCGACTGGAAAACATGCCGATTGGGCTCAAGCCAGAGGTTCGTGAAATGTTCAATGAGACGAAAGCCGCTTGGGAAGAAGAAAACGCGATGCGAGAGAAAGATAAGGCCGTCAAGCTGCCGCAGGTGAAGCTTGAGACCAGCAATGGCGACGTGTTGATCGAGCTTTTCGAAGATCAAACGCCCGAGACGGTGGCCAACTTTGTGAGCCTTGTCGAAGACGGTTTTTACGATGGTTTGGAATTCTTCCAAGTCATTCCAAGCATGTACGCCAGGGCCGGTTGCAGCGAGAACGATGGTACGACCATCCCGGGCTACCGAATTCGTAGCGAGTTCGACAACCCCCGCGGCCATTTTGCGGGAACCGTTGCCATGCACAACGACGGCGAAAACACCGCCGGATCGCAGTTCATGATCATGCACCGACCCGATCCAAGTTTGAAGGATAAGATCGTGGCCTTTGGTCGAGTGATCGAAGGTATGGACGTCGTTTATGGTTTTAATGCGGTGAACCGAATTCGAACCAAAGGTGGTAAAGCCACGACGATCAAGAAGGCAACGGTCATTTACAAACGCGACCACGAATACGAACCGATCAAGCTCGAGGGCGATGCGCCGATTCCTGCCATCGCCTTGCCGAACGACAGGTAACCCGGCAACCGGTAGACATCCTGCTGACGCCATGATGTTGATTTAGTGCTTGATGTTGATCTAGTTCTTATCCCAAAACTCAAAAGGCCCTCGGCTAACGTTGTCGGCTCAATCGTTGCGGGATAAGCTCTTCGCAATTGTCACGAAAAGGCTCCGCATTTGAGCGGCGTTTCTTTATCAAAATTCCGTTGGTGAAGCGGGTCCCGAAGTGCCCCCGGTCATTTTTTCACCGGGAAAAATCGCCGCCACGGATTGGTTGTGAATTAAATAGCCGTTCAGCTTGATAGCCGCGATTTACTTTTTCTCGTCGCACAAAAGTTCCAAATTGCAAAACTTTTGCCTGTTTTTGCGGGTATGACCGTCGAAGTCGGCCAAAGGACCACTTTGAGCCGTTGCAATCGGTTTTCGATCAGGGACAATTTTAGGTTCCGAAAACGAAATTCAAATCAATCCATCACTATTGGAGAATTCCTGTGAAGTCAGTTACCTCGTTGATGCTTGGCCTGTTGGTAGGCGTCGCGGCTTTGTTCCCGAATCAGGCGAAGGCTCAAAGCCAACCTGAACCTGCCATTGTGGTCTCGATTGCGAGCCTCGATGAGCAAATGAAGGATGTCAAGTATTTGTTGTCTGCCTCTGGATTTCCAGAGTTCAACTTCTTTGCCAAAGCGGCAATCACGCCCTACACCGCTGGCGTTGATTCGTCGCGTGACTCTGGCGTCATGGTTTACTTTACAGACAGTGAGCCAGGATTTGCGGTTTCTGGATTTGTTCCAATCGACGACATGGACGACTTGTTGGACGTAATCGCTGGTAGCCTTGGCGAAGTCGAAGAAAACGACGACGACAGCTTCACGATCGTCACCAACGACGGAACCGAAGTCAGTGTCAAGGAAAGCAACGGCTACGCGATTTTCGCAAACGAAGCAGGCCTATTGAAAGATTTCCCGAGTGCACCTGGCAAGCTGCTTGGCGATTTGCCACAGAAATACAACTTGGCTTTCAAAGTAATGCCACAAAAGTTGCCAGAGTCCGTTCGCAAACGAGCGATGGAGTTGATCAAAGACGGAGCCTCGCAAACGCTTGATGAACTGGACGAAGAACTCCAAGAGACTCAAAAGAAGAACATGGAGATGCAGCTGGCTCAGTTTGAATCGCTGCTGAACGAGACGGAAACGCTCACCATCGGTATGACAGCCGATGAGGACAACAAAACGTTAGTGACCGATGTCGAAATGATTGCCAAAGACGGCAGTAAGCTGGCCGCCAAGTTCAACGAAGCGAAGGCGACCGGCCCGTCACGTTTTTCCGGCTTCCTGATGGAAGGTGCCGCGATGAACGCCAACGTTCAAGGCAAAATGTCTGCCGAAGACGGCAAGGTTTACGCTCAGCTGATCTCAGACGGCAAGCAGTCGATTTTGGATGAGATCAACGAAGAAGGTGACTTTTCAGACGCGGAATACGAAAAGGTTGAAAGTGCCGTCAATAACGTTGTCTCGGTCGTCGAAGCAACCATGAAAAAGGGCATCATTGATGGCGGTGCCGCCTTGATGTTCGAAGAAACGAACGCAAACTTCGCCGCAGGTTTCGGTGTTGTCGACCCGAAAAAACTCGAAGACACCGTCAAGGATCTTGCTCCCATGCTAAAAGAGAAGGCCATGGAAGCAGATGAAATTGAAATCATTTTCAACTTTGAAAGTGGATCCCACGCCGGCGTAACTTTTCACGAGATCAAAATCTCACTCGAAGACGACCAAGATGAAGCGCGTGAAATCTTCGGCGATGCGGTTACGGTTGTGATTGGCGTTGGTGTCGATTCGATGTACTTGGGTGCCGGTTCGGATCCCATGCCGTTGATCAAAAAAGCAATGGACGGTGCAGCCGAAAAAGAATTCGATTCCGAAGTCAATTTCTTCATGACGCCGATGTTGAAGTTCGCCTCTCGCATGGAAGACGTTCCACCGATGGTTGCCTCGATGGCTGAAAAGCTGGCCGAAAATGGCGGCGACCGAATTCGAATGTACTCCAAAGCGATCAAGAACGGATCGTTCACTCGATTTGAAATGCAGGATGGAATTCTGTCGCTAATAAAAGCGGGCTACCAAGCCGCTCAAGGCGGAATGAACAACGATTTTTAATTCGAAGTCGGTTCACGTAGAACGAAGAAGTTGATTCAGTTGAATCGAAACAAATAAAAAACGATGGGTGTCAAAGCCCATCGTTTTTTTGTTTTCAACCGTTGTTCGAACCGCCATCGGACTGGCAGTCGCGTCTTTTTTATGGGCGACTTGCGGTCGTTGTTTTTTGTTGCCGCCTGTCGTTGGCTTGTTGTCAAGTTTTCCAAGACAGCAGGTAGTTCGAAACTTTGTCAGGATCGTCGGCTGCGACGAAGCTGTCTGATTAACGTTCGCGGTAGACGATTCGGCCCTTGGTCAAATCGTAGGGGGAGAGTTCCACGCGAACCTTGTCGCCGGGAACGATGCGAATAAAGTGTTTTCTCATGCGTCCGGCAACGTGCGCAAGAACTTCGTCACCCGTTTCCAATTCGACTCGAAAACGTGTATTGGCGAGGGCTTGGGTTACGGTGCCGTCGACTTCAAATGCTTCTTCTTTAGCCATGAATTCCTTCAAATGGAGGCTGCCGGTCCGAATCGCGGACTGGCTTCTTTTTAGTAATGTCGTCGATCCGGCGCAAGGCAATTGAGAATTTACTCGGCCCTTAGGCCTGAATCACGATCATTTTGGGACATTGGCGGACAGAATTCTGCTCGCCGACTGTCTTAAACGATTCCGCGGTATTTTAGTTCTGGCATTTCGTCGAAGTCCAGTGCAAAACCTCATGATTTGCGGGCGAAAACCCTAATCTTGGGCTTCAAAAGATAAAAAGAAGCCGTTTGTGGTTCCACAGGCCTCTGACGCCCCGCCTAAGCCACTCAGGGCATCGCTCAATTGATAGGGCTCAAAGCGATCACAAGCCAAGTTGTCAGCAGAAATTCTCATTGGACTCTTGAGCATCCATGAGGGCGTCAGCAACAATCTGTCGCTGACTCTTCAGCGAGCTCAACTTCGTCGAACTTGTGATGGCCAGCGATATCATTTAAATCGTCAAGCTGATTGTTTGGCCATTCCGGATCTCCCCTTTTTCGAAGTAACGAACATGCCCAAGGCGACATCTCGGAATCAAAACGCGACCGAACCTGCGAACGACTCGCAGGGGCATCTAAGCCTGTTCGATTGCGTTTGCATTATTGTCGGCACGATCGTCGGAGCTGGAATTTTTGTCACGCCCACGATCGTTGCGGGGAATATGCCCAGCCAAATGTGGTTGTTGACGGCGTGGGGCTTGGGCGGGCTGGTTGCCGTGTTGGGAGCACTCTGTTTTGCGGAACTGGTGACGACCTATCCGGATCGTGGCGGTGACTACGGGTATCTGAAAAGAGCCTTCGGTCGACCGGTCGGGTTTGCGTTTTCTTGGACGGCGTTTTGGGTGATCCGGCCTGGGAATATCGGAGCGATGGCGTTCGCGTTTGGCAGTTTTGCCGCTGGTGTTTTTGGCGAATCGATGTCTAGCTTTAATTGGGCAACGTTGGCGGTGGTTTTCATTAGCCTGCTGAATGCGGTCGGCGTGCAGGCTGGGAAAGTCACCCAAAATGTTTTGACGGTGATTAAGGTTTCGGCGATTGTTTTGTTGTTGCTGGCGGCGATCTTGTTTCGGCCGAGCCAGCCTGAGGTTTCGCGCGAGGGCCCAATCGCGATGTTGGCTCAGACGAGTGTCAACGTAAATCTTGAAGACGCGTCGACGGTCGCAGCCGAACTGGCGGATGCAGGCGGCGAGGTGGATGCAGGCGACGCGGGGGAGCCGTCAAATGAAAATTCGGCGGAGTGGTTTTGGCTGTCGATGGTGTTTGTGATGTTTGCGTTTGGCGGCTGGAACGATATCGCTTTTGTGGCCAGCGAGGCTAGGGACCCCAAAAGGAATTTGCTGCGTGCTTTGATTTTTGGGACTGCGGCGGTGGTTGCGATTTATTTGTTGGTCAACTTGGCACTGCTGTACGGGCTGGGTTTCGATCGATTGAAGTTGCTGGCGGAGGGTGACAATTTGAATGGGCCGCTGGTGCTGGCCAAGGAAAGTTTTGGCGACGTGGGCGGTATCGTTTTGAGCTTGGCCGTTTGCGTGTCGTGTTTGGGGTCGATCAGTGCGATGATTTTTACGAGCCCCCGGATCTACTGGGCGACGGCCGAAGACGACTCGCGGCTGGCGTGGTTGATCGGTGACCGTCGTCGGTCTTGGATCGCAATCGTGGTGCAGGCGGTGGTCACTTTGGCGATGATGTGGGCCTTTAGCAGAACGACCAAAGGGTTTGATGCGATCGTCACGGCGTGTGCTCCCTACTTCTGGACTTTTTTGTCTTTGACGGTGGTGACGGTGTTTGTCAATCGCGTCAAATTTCGCGGGCAGTTTTCGGGGTTCCGGACTCCGCTTTATCCGCTTCCGCCGGTTTTATTTATCGCCGCCTGCTGGTTCATGACGGTGCGTTCGGTGCAGTACATGCTGTTTCAGCAACTGCACTGGCAAGCGTTTGCGATCGGAATGTGGGTGTTGGCGGGGCTACTGATCGGCGTGGCTTTGGTTTGTACGAATCCCAGCAAAGGCGAATCTTCCTGAAATAACGTCGCCCCGCTTTGAAAAACGGCGTGATTTGGGAGGCTATCGGTCAACAATCAGCAAGAATTGGCCGACAGTTTGTTGTTGTTGGCAGCATTGGAACCGATTTTATCTTGAAGATTTGAGCGATAATCCTTAAGATGACGGGCCTTTGCGGGCCCAGCAGATCCAGCGGCTCGACAAAATAAACACACCATTATTCGAGGAAGTGACACAGTGGGAACGAAGAAAACAGGTAAAGGTCGACGCAAAGTAGGTCGCAAGAAACGTCGTATGCGAGCCAAAATCCGTCACCGCAAGAAGTAATTATGGTTGATTTGATCCAAACGTCTGGACTTGATGTTTGTCTGTAGAGGCGTTTGGGTTGATGACTGTGCATGAAGATTCCAAACCGCCGCGATCGGTTTTTCACGGGCGGCTGTTGGTGATTGCTGCTGCTGTGCTGTGGAGTACCAGCGGTTTTTTTGCAAAGGCTCCCATTTTTGATGGCTGGGACGAGCTGTCTCGGGGGCCGCTGCTGGCTTTTTGGCGAGCGACCTTTGCCTCGCTGATTCTCGTGATGCTCGTCCGCCGCGTGAGTTGGTCGTGGCGGATGGTGCCGATGTTGCTGGCTTTTGTGGTCATGAACTGGACGTATCTGTCGGCCTTGGTGCTGTGCGAATCCGCGATGGCAATTTGGCTTCAGTACATCGCGCCGGCATGGGCGTTTTTGATGGGCTGGTGGTTATTCAAAGAACGGCCGGCGCGGCACGATTGGGTGTTGTTGACGTTCGTGATCGTGGCGTTGTTGATCATCTTGTCGGCTGGCTTTGCCGCGACGCCGCTGGGAATCGTTTACGGAGTTATCTCCGGCGTCTGTTTTGCTGCGGTCGTGGTGATGCTCCGCTGGAACAACGACGCCGATCCCGCTTGGTTGGTATTTATTAACCATGCCGCGACGGCGATCGTCTTTTTGCCGTACTTGATTCAGTCGGACGTGTATCCGGTTGGCAGCCAGTGGGGATACTTGGCAGCGTTTGGGATGTTTCAAATGGGCCTGCCGTACTTTCTGTTGGCCAGGGCGCTCAAAGGTATCTCAAGTCACGAAGCGTCAGGTTTGACACTTTTGGAGCCGGTGTTGGTGCCGGTTTGGGTTTGGATTGCTTGGCGAAATTCTGAAAGCTATCAGGCTCCAGCAGTCACCACGATCGTGGGTGGTTTGTTAATTTTGGTGGGTTTGTTAATTCGCTATCGAAAGCCGCGTTCGGTTCGGGCGGCAGTGGCAGCCAGCATCGATTAGCAATCGTATGTGAATCGCCGCGAATAACGTTCAGCACTGCGAGAAGGCCACCGGCGGTGCTATACTTGGTGGGTCGAAATCAATTTAAAGGCTATGACAAAATGTACTTTGGACTCGCAAAACGGATGCTGTTTGAAACTGACAAACGGCTGCTTTGGAAGCTCGCTTGGAATATGGGTTTCAAGGGATGGCGGAGTGTCCAAAAACATAAAAAGCGTTTGAAGCAGGGCCAGTTCTTTCCGCCCTATTTGTATATCTCGATTATCAACTCGTGCAATCTTCGCTGCACCGGTTGCTGGGTCGACGTGTCGGCTAAACAGCACAAAATCGATGTCGACGCGATGAACCGTATGATCGATTCGGCTAAGCGAATGGGCAATTCGTTTTTTGGTTTGCTGGGTGGTGAACCGTTTATGCACAAAGAGTTATTCACGATTCTTGAAGCTCATCCGGACGTTTACTTTCAAGTGTTCACCAATGGTCACTTCATCACGGATGAGGTGGCCAAGCGGCTACGGAAATGTGGCAATGTGACGCCGCTGATTTCTGTCGAGGGCTCGGAAATTATCAGCGACCAACGGCGAGGCAAGGCTGGCGTGCTTTCGCAAACGATGCAAGGTGTTCAAAATTGCTTGAATAACAAAGTCATGACGGGCGTTTGTACGAGTCTGTGCCAAACCAACTTTGACGACTTGCTTCGCGAAGAGTGGGTGGACCGTTTGATCGACATGGGTGTGATGTACACTTGGTATCACGTTTACCGTCCGATGGGGCCTGATCCGGCCCCCGAGTTGGCTTTGACTCCTGAGCAGCAACGCAAGGCGCGACAGTTTGTGGTCGACATGCGATGTAAGAAACCGATCATCATTGTTGACGCTTATTACGACGCCGACGGGGCGGCACTCTGTCCGGCGGCAACCGGGTTTACTCATCACATCAACCCGTGGGGTGATATTGAACCGTGCCCAATTATTCAGTTTGCTAAAGACTCGATTCACGACGAACGTCCGTTGGAGGAGGTGTTCAACGAGTCGGCGTTTTTGCATGACTTCCGCAAGACAGCGGCCGAGCACACTCGGGGGTGCATTGTTTTAGAGCGGCCTGATTTGATTGAGGATTTGGCGAATCGGCATGGTGCGAAAGACGCAACGGTCCGCAAGACGGCATTTGCGGAACTTCAAGCGACCGAGCCGCATCCTTCGCAGTATTCGCCAGACGCCGAACCGATTCCCGAGAAAAGTTGGGCTTATCGATTGGCAAAAAAAATTGCGTACCATGATTATGGAGTTTACGATAAGCACTTCTCGGCGGAAAATTGGCAAGACCCTCGCGATGCAGAGCCGCCGAAAGAAAAATCAGAATTGGTTCAATTGAAGTAAGTCATGGAAGCTTTTGTTCCAATCGCAATTTTTGTGGCAATCGCGCTAGTGGTCGGTGTCGGAATTTATTGGGCTTACATCAACGACAAGAAGCGGACTGAAACACTGAAGATTCAAGCCGAAACGATGGGGCTGCGGTTTGTCGAGGAAGCGGGCGACGACGTTCGGCAGCGGTTTGACCGGTTCGCTTTATTTGGTCAAGGTCGAAAACGAAGCGTCGAAAACTTGATCGAGGGTGACAGCGGCGAGGTCAAGATTTCAATTTTTGACTATAAATACGTGACGGGTTCGGGTAAGCACACTAAGCATCACAAGCAAACGATCGCAGCGCTGCAGTCTTCTTCGCTCAACTGCCCTGAATTTTCGATTCGTCCCGAGAATTTTTTGGATCGCGTGGGCAGCGCGATGGGCTTTCAGGATATCGATTTTGAATCGCACCCGGAGTTCTCAAGGCTGTTTGTTTTGAAGGGGTCGGATGAGCCCGCGATTCGCGAGTTCTTAAAACCCGCGTTGCTGGAATACTTCGAAGGCCACGCCGGGATTTCGTTGGAGGCCAGCGGCGATACGATGTTTTTCTATCAAGCTAATAAAAGATCGCAGCCTGAGCAACTCAAAGATCTATTGTCGCAAGCCTACGAAGCGTACGGCGTATTGACCGACGCAAGCTGAACCGAGGCGATTTACCACAGAGGACACGGAGTTACACAGAGTTGAGCACGGTTTGTTCTCTGT
>CAZROJ010000116.1:0-15517 GCA_964601665.1 uncultured Pirellulaceae bacterium | reverse complement strand
TGAGGATTTGAGGATTTGAGGATTTGAGGATTTGAGGATTTGAGGATTTGAGGATCGCTGGGGCGCATTGGTGCGCGGTAAGCGCCCGATTAGCAAACTATTTCGGTTCGGATTGCTGGATCCAGAACTGCAATTTTTCCAATCGAATCTCGTTTGGGCTTGTATCAAGCAAGATAGCTTTTTCGTCGACTTCAAAAGACGTGTAACTGAGGTAGCGTAGCGTTGCATTCAAGCTCGGGTTAGCGGCAGAGCCCGCGGCAATTTGGTACTGGTCGAGTTGGATTGGCAGCAAAATCGAGGGATTGCCGTCCAAATAAATCTCAAGATCTAAGGCCGTGGAAAATTGGCTCCCGTGTTCATTGAATCGAGCAACAAATTCGATCGTGTGTCTGCCGGGCGGAAGCGGAGCCATCACGCGCGGGTCGGTTGAGTGCTTTTGAGCTTCACGCCCGCCACTGCCGCAAATGACAAAAGAGCCGTTGAACGGGATGTGGACTTCGTAGATCAAATCGTCAAAGCGGATTCGAGGCTTACCGACCACGACGATTTTGCTGCGGTCGGCGACGTGCAAAGCCGCTGCGTCGAATCGCAATTGTCTGACTTCCTCCGTGATCGAAGTCAATTTTGGTTCCAGTCCAAAGTTGGCAATCAACAACGCCACGACCGCCGTCAACATAAACAGGCTGCCAACGGATAAAACCGATTTCTGTTTTGGCTTGGCATTCGAATCGGATTGAGGCATCGGTTTGGCGGGTTATTTTGAGCTAGAAAACGGTACGAGTTCAAATTCAAAAAGGCATCGGTTTTGGATTAATTCTGGAGCGATTTCGCTCAGTTTTAAATCCGAATCGGCCAACCATGCCTCGGGGACGGATATCGTGAGCAACTTCGTGGGCGTCTTGCTATCGAGTGTTGCCAAGCCATCGTCGGCAAATACTTCGATGTCTAACTCGTCCCAGCGATCCCGAATTAGGCCGATCAATTCTGGGCTCGGGGTAATTCGGGTCGTTCGCTGAAAGAATCCTTCCGCGTGTACTACCATGTGCTGGTCGCGAAAATCAAAAAACAGCGATTGCCGATGAATGGGGGAAGACGTTGGATTAACAATGCCACCGAATCCTGGTTCGTATTGGCAACGATGACCGAGTAATTTTGAAAGGCCTTTGACAAGGTTCCAGCGCGGGTGACGAGATGAAAATGACCATTCAAAATGAAGGGGCTCAGTTGTCGGTCGCCGCTGAACATGAAAATCATCTACACTTAAAACGTCAGAATCAAACTTGCCTACAACTTTTTGTAGCTCAGCCTTTTCTCGGTTCAGTTTCGCGATTTCTCCTCCAAGCCATGCGGCCCGGAACAAGCCGGCCAGCAGAAGGATGATGGAAATGGACTTGGCAATCTTTCGCATGGCGTCATTCAGACGTTTTTTATCATTTGGCTTCGGCAGAAACGGATTCTCGATTTTAGCTGGGCTGTCCAACTTGGCGTAGCACTTCGTACCCCGCGATTCCCACCGTTGTCGCCAAATTCAAGCTCCGAACCTTCTCCGTCGTGGGGACTCTCAACAGCCAGTCTTGATTTTGGCTGGTGATCGATTCGGGCAGGCCCGCAGTTTCCCGGCCGAAGACGAGCGTATCACCGTGTTGGTAGTCGGCCGAAGCAAAACCCTTGGTGGCAAACCGAGTGAAATACCACATTCGCGTTTCTGGCAATCGATCCAAAAGGTCGTCCCAGTGGTCGGCGACTTCCCAGTTAAGGTGTTGCCAATAGTCCAAGCCCGCGCGTCGCAGCGTTTTTTCATCGACGCGAAAGCCCAGCGGCCTGACCAGCCACAGTTTAGCCCCGAGTGCGACTGCGGTTCTTCCCACGGCCCCGGTGTTTCCGGGAATCTCGGGCTGAAACAACACAATATTCAGAAAGGGCACCGTTTCCGGCTGGATCAACAGGTCCGGTCCGATCACGGGGCTCGGTTGGGTATTTTCTTTTGTTCGAGTCATACTTTTAAAAAACGTCAAAAAAACTTGAAAAGATCCGTTCTGGGATAACGAAATCGCGTTCAATCAAAAACAATACTGAAACCCAAATTATCGCAAATTCGCCCGACTGGCGAGCCTTGCCAAATTTGGCGTTTCAAATTTGGCGTTTCAAATCTGGCGTTTCAACTGCGGCGTGGAGCAAAAAGTGGAAAACAACGAAGCTAACACAGTCAAAATTCAACGCAATCCAACTCGGCCGGTCAAAGTCGGTACGGTCACGATCGGCGACGGCCATCCGATCGCCGTCCAATCGATGACAGCGACCAAAACCAGCGACATCGACGCGACAGTGGCACTGGTGAATTTGATGCACGACGCCGGCGCGGACTTGGTGCGAATCGCCGTTGATAATAAAAAAGAAGCCGCTGCCTTGGCTGAAATTCGCAAGCAGACTACTGCGAACCTATCGGTGGACCTACAAGAAAGTTATCGGTTGGCTGAAATTGTCGCGCCGCACGTCGACAAGCTTCGCTACAACCCCGGACATCTGTATCATCACGAAACCGAAAAGCCTTGGCAAGAAAAAGTCCGGTTTCTCGCCGGCATCGCCAAAGACAACGATTGCGCGATGCGAATCGGCGTAAATTGCGGCTCGGTCGACCCCGCCAAAAAAGAGAAATACGACGCCGAAGACTCAATCACGCCGATGCTGGAAAGTGCTCTGGAGCATTGCGAGTTTCTTGACTCGATCGACTTCCATCGGTTTTGCGTGAGCCTGAAAGATTCGGATCCGGCCAAAGTGATCGAGGTCAACAAACTTTTTGCCGCCCAACGCCCCGACGTGCCGCTGCATCTGGGCGTGACCGAAGCGGGCATGCCGCCGGACGGCGTGATCAAAACTCGAATCGCGTTTGAGCAGTTGATCGGCAAAGGGATTGGCGATACCGTTCGCGTTTCATTGACGGTTCCCAACAAACGTAAGGGCGAGGAAATCGATGCCGGTCGCGGCATCATTGAAGATATCTACGCCGGCCGAGTGCGTTCGGTGGTCAATTTTGACACGAAGTCGCTGAACATTATTTCGTGCCCCAGCTGCTCGCGAGTCGAAAATGAAGCCTTCATCGATTTGGCTCAGCAGGTGAAGGAAATGACTTCGTACGCCAAAGACCACGCGATCACGATTGCCGTGATGGGCTGCCGAGTGAACGGGCCGGGCGAGACGGACGATGCGGATTTGGGATTATGGTGCGGCCCCAAGGTTGTCAATTTGAAAAAAGGCCCCGAACCGTTGGGGGCTTATCCTTATGATGAAATCTTGCCGAAGCTCAAAGATGAACTCGATAAGCTGATCGCCACTAAAGTAACGAGTCAATAGACGCTGGCCTGCCGCGGCCTGAATGCTTGGGCGTTTGGCTAGGCCCAGTTCAATTTTTTGCAGCCTAGCACGAATCAACCGTTCCACTAAAACGAATCTCGTTTTATCTCGCCCTATGATCAATACGCTCTACCTGCCCGAACTTCGCGAAATGCTTGCCGACAACGACGCGGCCGGTCTGCGCGAGTTCTGCGAAGCCTTAAATCCGACGCGGGCCGCTGAATTCATGGCCGGCTTGGACAGCGACGAGACTTGGCAGGTGCTGCTGCAGTCCAGCGAAGAGACACGCGTCGATATTTTTTTGTATTTGGATGCGGATAAAAAACAAACGATCCTAGAGTCCTGCGCCACCGTTGAAGTCGCTGGTCTTGTTGCTGAACTGCCGCCGGACGATCGCGTGGATCTGTTGCAAGAGCTGGACGAAGATCGACGAGACGAATTACTGGCGATCATTCCGCTGGAAGAACGACGCGACTTTCAAAGGCTCAGCCAGTACGCCGAGTCGACTGCTGGGGCGGTGATGACGACAGAGATCGCCAAGCTTTCCGAAGATTTAAATATTCGCGAAGCCTTGAATGAAATTGGACGGCAGATCGATGAGTACGAAACGATTTACTATTTGTATATCGTTGACAACGAAAATCGTTTGCGGGGAATTGTCTCGGCCAGGCAATTGCTGGCGGGGATGCGGCAACCGGATACTCATTTGCAAGACCTGATGGAATCGGATCTGGTGACCGTCAACGTGATGGATGACCAAGAAGACGTTGCCAATAAAGTCGCCAAAATGGACCTGCTGGCGATTCCGGTCGTCGATGGACAGCATAAATTGCTCGGCATCATCACCCATGATGACGTCATCGATGTGGTGCGTGAAGAAGCCACCGAAGATGCTCACCGGATCGGTGCGGTCGACCCGTTAGATGAATCTTACCTGAGAACGTCGCTGTTTACGTTGAGCTGGAAACGTGGCATCTGGTTGGGGTTTTTGTTTTTCTTTGCCTTGATCACCACCGTCGCGCTCGACCGTTACGAAAGCGTGATGGACAAATGGAAATGGCTGATGGCCTTTATCCCTTTGGTGATCAGCAGCGGCGGCAACTCGGGCAGTCAAAGTGCGACCTTGATTATTACCGCGTTGTCGCGAGGGCATATTACGGTTGGAGATTGGTCGCGAGTGGTGAGTCGAGAGATCGTGGTCGGATTACTGCTGGGCGGAGCACTCGGCTTGCTCGGCTTCGTGGCGTCGTTTTTTATCATTCCCGGCGAGGTAGGAATGTTGGCGATGGCGATCATCCCGCTGACGCTGTTAACGGTTGTCATCTGTGGCACGTTAACGGGATCGATTTTGCCGATTCTATTCGAGCGGATTGGCTGGGACCCGGCGATCATGAGCACGCCATTAGTGGCGGGGATCGTGGATATTTTGGGGATCGTGATTTACGTGAACCTCGCCATTTTGTTCATGGGCTGATTCGCTGCGATTTTGTCGTTGCGTATGAAGAAATTTGGCTTGCGTTAAGCCGTGCTCGGGTTGCGAGCTACTTGAGAACCCGAATTCCAAAACGGCTGGTTAATCCACAATCTTAATCGCGATTGCCAGCCCGCGCCAGGTGCCGTCGGGGGTGACATGTCGCATCGATCTGACACGACTAATCGTCACCATCCTGAGAAGCGTTCCAACCATAAACGGATATTTTCATTCGCTCGTTTTGCGGGTTCAACACATCGCAAGAAATAAAACGTGAGCAACAGTACAGGTACAAGTCCCCATCCTCCCTCTCTAATTGCTCCGATTGATATGGAATCTATCCTGTCCCGATCTGCTACGAAAAGTTCGTCCCTAGACGTAACCCCGGCGATCACTGGCGTTCCCCAACGCGGCCGAACGGCCTCTGATTCGGTTTGTTTGGACGACGAGCGAATTTCCGTTCGTAATGCCAAGATTATGATCATCGATGACGAAGAATTGGTCATCAAGGTCGTCAAACGTTTTCTGTCTGCCGAAGGTTACGTGAACTTCGTAACCATCTCGGACACGACGAAAGCGATTGAGACGATTGAAAAAGAAGCACCGGATGTTGTTTTGTCGGACATCATGATGCCAGACGTTTCTGGACTGGACCTGCTTCGGATGCGTCAAAAATCGAAATCTTTGAAATCGATTCCCTTTATCATTTTGTCAGCCAGTTCGGAAAATACGGTTAAACGCGAAGCACTGGAACTTGGCGCGACGGATTTTCTTGCCAAACCGGTTGACCCGATCGACTTGAGCCTGCGGGTTCAAAACGCGTTGATTGTTAAACGGCACCATGACCATCTAGCAAACTACGCCAATGAACTTGAGTCGCAGGTTCGAAAGCGTACGCAACAGATCGAAGAATCACGCGAACAAATCATTCACTGTCTTGCTCGTGCCGCCGAATATCGTGACAACGAAACTGGCGAACACATTATTCGTGTTGGCAAGTACTGCCGGATCATTGCCGAGGAACTTGGTTTTAGTCCAGATTACTGCCGCGAGATCGAGTTGGCTGCGCAGCTTCATGACGTTGGCAAAATTGGAATTCCAGATTCGGTGCTTTTGAATCCTGGAAAGCTGACCAGCGAAGAGTTTGAGGTGATGAAAACCCATTGCAGCGTCGGCATGGAGATTATGGAACCGTTGTCGATGGGCGAGGGCGAGCAAGTTCGTCGGCACGCGAGTTCTGGCGGTTTTATTATGGATGGCGTCGATTCGCCCATGTTGGAGCTTGCCGCGAGCATTGCGAGGAGCCATCACGAGAAGTGGGACGGCACTGGCTATCCATCGAAGCTTTCAGGCGAATCGATTCCGATCGAGGGCCGAATTTGTTGCGTGGCGGATGTCTACGATGCGTTGTGTAGCGAACGGCCATACAAGCCAAAGTTTCCAATCAAAAAATGTTTGGAAATTATGCTCTCCGAACGCGGGACGCGGTTTGACCCGCAGGTTTTGGACGCGTTTTTCAATCGTATCGACGCTGTTGAACGAGTTCGAAAAGAATACAACGACAAAAAAGCGATTCAAGAAATTCAAAAACTGAAAACTGTTGACGACGCGTAAATCGGTGCGAGATTCACTTGTTTCGTGAACGCCAAATACAGCGAGCAACCGATTTGAAAACGTTTGAAAGTGTTTTCTGTAGGGCGACTCAAATCTATTTGAACTGTCGTGCATCCTGCAGGCCGCAAAGCTGCTGAATCGATGCTTGCATTTGCTGTCGGTCGATTTCATGGACGTTGATCGGTCGCTCGACGTCCTCGAGCATCGTTACGGTCAGGCGACCGCCCAGATGCTGACGAAATTCTTCCAGCCCTTGCAAAATCGAATCGTCCGTCAGAGCTTCATGCCAAAGCGGCAAGCCAAGGTCTCTGAAAAATTGCAGGACTTGGGCCACGGTTTCGCGTGGCAAGCCATGAACGCGAGAGCTGTAAATGCAGTCCAGTAAAACGCCCATGGCAACGGCTTCGCCATGCCGCAATCGATATTCGGTCAGCGACTCAAGCTTGTGGGCAGACCAATGCCCAAAATCCAAGGGGCGCGCTTCTAGCATTTCAAAAGGGTCGCCACCGGCGGTGATATGGGCAAGATGCGAGCGACACGATCGTTGAATCGCGTCAAAGGATGCTTCTGGATCTCGTTGGCGAATTCGATCCGCTGCTTTACAAAGGTCCCGAAAATCTCGTTTGGATTTTAGCAGCGCGACTTTAATCGCCTCGCTAAAACCGCAGGTGAAATCTCGTTCGCTCAACGTAGACAACAGCGAAGCGTCATTGACGACCGCCCATGGAACCGCAAACGTGCCCAGCCAATTTTTTTTATTGAAGTAGTTGATTGCATTCTTCACACCGACGCCCGAATCGGCCTGAGCCAAAGTCGTTGTTGGAATTCGAATCAAACGAATGCCACGATGAGCCGTCGCGGCGGCGAAGCCGACACAATCCAGTAACGCGCCGCCGCCAATTGCGATGATATAGCTTCGGCGATCCAATTCGAATCGATTCACCCAAGCTAAAATTTGTTCGACATCGTCCGAATCGTTTTTGCAAATCTCACCGCCCATGATGAAAAAGGCGGGGGACGTTTTGGCTTGGCCGTTGTCGTCAGCATCATTCGCAGCGACACTAAAATCCCGCCCATCCAGCAGCGACAGAACGTTACAACCGTCCAGCCGTCGTACCAGTTTTTTGACGTGCTGATTGTCGGACAAACCTTGGTCGACGACCAACAAGACCTTGGGTGGAAGCGGTGGGGAGTCGCCCACGACCAAATCGGTCAACGTTTCAAATTCTCGACCGGCAAGGTCGGAAGTAAAACGGACTCGATGTCGAAAGGGAACAGAAAAGTCGACGTCGAAATTCATTGAGCGGGCTCTACGTGCTGTCGATCGAGGCGATATTAACGTGTTAAAACAAGCCAGCCGTGGCGCTCGTCATCAAGCGATCGCGATGAGCAAATTTCCAGATCGTGCGGCGGGACATCGATTGCCACTGGTCAGTACCATCGGCGAGCGTCAACGTTCGAGATCCTACACGATGCCGTCGTTCACACGATGCCGCCGTTCAAACAATATTCAATGGCGGAAGTGCATGGGAATCGAACCCACCGGCCACATGATTTCCATGCGGCCCGACGGTTTTGAAGACCGTGGCCAGCACCAGCTGAACAAGCACTTCCATCAATGAAAAATTAGTAAAAAACGCGGCCAGTTGTCGTCGGCAAAATCGCCTGCCGTCCGTGAATTCTTTTGTGCCAAGCAATCACCGTTAGACGGGAATTGGACGATTCTCGATGAACCGCTACGACGACATGCGTTGGTTTAGGGCATCATTAACTTGGCGGCAGCAGTTTAACATCCCAATTAGCATTTGGAAATACAGCGGAATCTGGAAATTGGCAATCAATCCTGAAGTTCGATAAACTGTTGGCTAATTCGCGGAACGATATCGATATGATCGTTCAAAAGCAAATAGGTTTTTCCGATTGCGGATAGCGAAACTTTTTCTTTCGAGGCCGAAAGTATGAAAACCAAATCTGTGTTGTACGCTTGTTTGCTGCTGGTGGTTCTAATGCAAACCTCACTGGCCAACAATAATTTGTTTTTGCCCGGTGACGCGTTTTTCCCAGCCAAGCTGACTTTGAAGGACATCGACAGTCTTAAAACGAACCCCGATCAATTTCGTCTTTCTTATTCTTCGTTTGATGGTTATTCGCCCTCGTTCTGTGGCTATGCAGGCTACGGTTGGGCCAAAGTGGATTCCGTGGACGCGAAGTTTGCCGCCAACTTGGCGAAGGCTTATGGGATGATCCGGAAGACTGAACCTCGACTGCTGGAAAAAAAAGACGATTTCAACTCCGAACCAGATGAAGATGGAGAATATAAAACCGTCATGAAGGAGACCAATGGCATGTGTGTCATGTTCTACGATGCGGGGTTTGATTTGGCCAAGTACAAGTTGGGTTTGCGGTACAACGAAGACTGGGTTTCCGACGCCGTTAAATTCCGGCATCGACCAGAACGCGTGCGGTTATGTTGTATTGTCGATCACCCCCAAGCCGTGGAAACATCATGGAGGGGTGCTTTTTCGGTGCCGCCGCTGACTGCGACTTTTCCAGAAGTGAAAAAAGGAGAGTTCGCGAGTACCAGATCTACGGCGACGATTGTGGTGAAAACGAAGGCGATCGTTTTTGGTTCGACGAAGTTGTCAGAATACTTTTCGCCAAAAGGAAATCCGTCTTACATGATCGTTGACGCACATGGAGTTACTCGAATGACGTACAAAGCGAGTAAATGGATCGCCGAAGATTTATAATTCGGGCGTTCCAGTTCGTATTGTGAAAATTAGTTTGGGAAATCCTTGCGGTCGTATTACTTTTTCTGGCAGCCTGTGGCATCAAAGGCAACTACGACTTTATCGCCGATGGTAGATTAAAGAAAGTCGAGACAACCAATCGCACTGCATTTGTCGTTGGCATGTGCACATTGCCGACGGCCTTGTTGATTGCCGGGGTTGGTTGCGGCGTGGTGGCGTTAAGACAAAGTAAAAACAAAACGTCTGCGTGATTCTGCGATGCCATTATTCGAAAACCCAACGGCCAATTTCACCGTCGTCTAGGTCAACGTAGTACATGTTTCCGTCTGGTGATTGGACCATTTTAACAACGATGTTGGCTCCGGTTGTAAACACATTGCTGCTTATCGTTTGGCCGTCGCTATCCAACTGCACCGCTCGAACAATCCCTTGCCCCAAATCGTTAACGAAAACGGCACCTCGATACTCGGTGGGGTAATTGTTTCCGCGGTAAACCGATCCCAGCACGATTGCGTTGATGCCGTCGGCAGCATGGCTGAGCGCGAACACTGCGGGCGAGACCGATTGCCCACTATTGTAGAAAGTTTGAGCCTCTACAGGGTCGCGATAGCCGTTGGTCTGATTGCTCACACCATTACCGCCTTCGTAGTAGGGCCAGCCAAAGTTCGCGCCCGGACCCGCCGAATTTACCTCTTCCCATCGCGTCCAACCGACGTCACCCACATAGAGTTCTCCAGTCGCTGGGTCGACCGTCATCCGGAATGGATTGCGAACGCCCAGTTGGTAAACTTTGGATCGGTTGGCTCCCGAGTCGCCATTGTAGAACGGGTTGTCAGCCAAGCCTTCGCCCGTGATTGGATTGATTCGCAGGATCTTCCCAGACAGATTGTCGATGTCTTGGACGCGAACCGTTCGCGGATCAACTCGATTGTACGATGTCCCATCGCCGATCGAAACGAATAGATTCCCATCGTTGCCAAAGGCCAAAGCGCCAACGGTATGCGATTCGCTATCGGAGGCTACAAAGTCACGGATGTTCGTCCCGTCTGGCAAGATTCCTGCCGGCGGTTCGTCAAAATTATTGGTGCTGTTGACGAAACCGTTGAAGTTGTCCCACGTACTGTTTGAGCCCAAAATAACAACTTCGCTGCCAGCGACCGCGGTTTGATAATTGTTACTGGCGTCAGCCGTCACGCGAATCAAGCGGCCCGCTCGATTGCCGTTGCCGTCGGGCCGAGCGAGGGTGTTGCCGGCATTCTGAAACACTTCAGGCGGGTCATGCGTGAACAGCAGATACACATAAGGGTTGTTTTCAAAATCAGGATGCAATTCGATATCCAGCAATCCGCGATCCCGAGTCCCGTTGACGATATCGGAGATGTCGATGAACGGCGTTGACAATAAGTTGCCATCACGGACAACGCGAACCTCGCCGCCTTTGAGCGCCACATACATGTCGCGACCGTCATCAGAGAACGCGATCGAAGTTGGCTGCCTCAAATTGCTGACAACAATTTCATTCGTCGGCTCGGCATTGCTGCTGGGCGGTGGATCGGCCGCGTAAAGCTGGCTGGTCGGCACGGTTTCAAATGCTTGGCTGTCACTGGACCATTGGAGCCGCATTTCCGCCCGTCCAATTCGTTCGAAATACTCAAGGCGGATGTCATACTGGACGCCGGCTTCCAAATCGATCGCGCCCGTGAAATTGGTGGCGCTTTGATCGATCCATTGGTCGATCAGTAACTGCCCATCGATATATAGGCGAACGCCGTCATCGCTGAGCGTATTGAAGGTGTAGGTTTCGGAATAACGTGGCTCGATTTTGCCCGTCCAACGAATCGAAAAAGTGTCCGTGCCGACTCGAGCATCCGGCGTGCCATTGGCCCAATTGAAATTTACTTCCGGATCAACTCGATTGAAAACCGGAATCGTCAGGTTCACGCTGTCAAAATACTCGGCTCGCAAACCATTGCCCGCGGACTGAACGACGTCGTTGTCATCGATCGTGACGGTAGCCGTTCGAGGGGCCAGCAGAGTCGCGTCGCCTTGGAGGTTGTCGATCGTGAATCCGAATTGCTCGTCGTCTTCGCCAAGTAGATCATTAACCAGTGCAATCGTGACCGTCTTTTCAGTTTCGCCATCCAAAAATGTCAACGTCCCGCTGTTGGCAACAAAATCGCTGCCAGAGGTTGCCGATAAATCGACCGTGGCATAATCCAGCGTTACCGTACCGTCGCTGCCGCCATTTCGAAGCACTCGGATTGAAACGCTGCCATCACTTTCGGCGACGTTGAATTGGCTGGCTTCCAAACCGAAGCTCCCACCGTTGACTGACGTGGTGGTTGCAAACTGGAAATAACCATTCGAATGAAGCGTATCACCGCGTCCAAATCCTGGCGAGACGCCATCGGCAGCGGTCCATGTGCCTGTCGAGAACACCGAATCGGCTTCGGCTTCGTAACGAACTCCGTCCACCAAAATCGCATCGACTCGCAAATTACTATCGATGCCGTTGTCGGGGTCGAAGACATCGTTCGTAAAATTGATTCGAATTTGTGATACGTCCAAAGTTTCAGGCGTGTTGTAAGTGAAAGTTTCAAATTGGCCGGCATAGGCGTCTCCGCCGATGTTGTCCCATGTTTGGGCAATCACCCCGTCAATTTCCAACTGCATCGTTTCCGTGTTTTCGACGCCCGCGGCGATCACCTGAACCGACGACAACATCATTCGCTCTTCGAGCGTTTCGATGTTGAAGGAATGTCGGTCGTGGGTTGGCGTTTTTTTGAAGAAAAGCGAGCGCGAATGGAACGGAGCATGGGGGTGGTCCAGGGTGTCGGTCGAGGTGGGGCAAAGCTTGGCGGCAAAGTTTTTTTAAGCCGTCGATTTTTCTGAGTGGCAGTCTATTTTGCCAAGCACGTGGGTTCAATCAAAATTAACAACTAAAGCAGTGGAATATGCGGAACTGGGCTCGGCAAACCGCGAAGCTTTTTTACCCCTTCTAAGCGGGTCCAAGGCCTTGGCAAGACTTCGTGTTCGACGATTCAAGTGGTTGAGTCGCAGTGATTTAAGTGGTCAGCTAATCCAGTTGGTTGGAACTGGCAAAGCCCTAGTTTCAAGTGGGCCATTTTTCTATACTCTGCAGCCTCAATTAAACTGCAACATGGTGCCTGAGGGCACTCAATTCGTCAATTTTTTGGCCCACAATGCCTGAGCAACAATTTAAACAACCCTACTTTGCTGGCGTCGATGTCGGAGGAACGAACATTAAAATTGGTGTCGTCGATGATCAAGGTTTGATCGTCTGCGATACCAAGTTCCCAACCGAATCAAATGCATCTCCTGACGTCGCGATTGAACAGACCAAAAGCGAACTCACCTCGCTGATGCAAAGCGTTGGTTTAAGTTGGAGCGATATCACCGCGGTTGGTTTGGGAACGCCCGGTCCGATGGACATCAAAGCGGGAGTGATTTTGACGCCGGTTAACTTGCGAGGCTGGCACAATTATCCGATTCGCGCCAACCTTGCAAACGCGCTCGACAAGCCGGTAACGTATGCCAATGATGCCAATGCGGCGGCGTTTGGCGAGTACTGGGTTGGTGGTGGTCAAGCGTTTTCCAGCATGATTTTGATCACGCTGGGAACTGGCGTTGGCGGTGGGATTATCGTTGATGATCTTTCGATCGATGGCGAGCATAGCCACGGAAGTGAAATCGGGCACATCGTGATTGACACGTCTGAAAAAGCCAGAATGTGCGGGTGCGGTGTCAAAGGTCATTTGGAGGCTTACGCCAGTGCGACGGCGTTGGTCGATCGAGCCCGCGAAGCACTCGCCTGCACGCAAGGAGCCCAGTCGGTCCTGCGCGAAATGACCGGCGATGTGTCGCCACTGTCCGGACTGATGATTTCCAACGCCGCCAACCAAGGCGACGCGTTGGCGATGAATCTCGTTTTAGAAACCGCCGACTATCTGGCCCGAGGAATCGCCGATTTGGCTCACTTGATTGACCCCGCCGCATTTATCTTGGGCGGTGCGGTTAACTTTGGTGGCAATCACGCGCCGCTGGGACAAAAGTTTCTTGAACGAGTTGTGATGAGCACTCGAAAGCTTGTTTTTCCGGTTTTGGCAGAACGCTTAGTCGTAAAATTTGCCGAACTTGGGTCCGAAGCCGGTTTCGTTGGCGCTGCCGGATTGGCTCGCTCAGAATACAATAGACGTAAATAGCCAAAAAAATTCTTACTCGCCGAAACTTTCCTTGGCCGGCATCGCAGCCACGCAAACCTCCTTCAAGCACCCATTGGCATGGCCAACATTAAACAGAGTCAAATTCGAAACTTCTGTATCATTGCCCATATTGACCACGGCAAGAGCACGTTGGCCGATCGCTTGTTAGAACACACCGGTGTCGTTCAAAAACGCGAGATGCAGGAGCAATTGCTGGACGACATGGAGCTCGAACGGCAGCGCGGTATTACGATCAAAGCCCGCGCCGTGGCCATGCGGATCAAACATCGTGGCGAGGACTTCGAGCTCAACCTGATCGATACGCCCGGGCACGTTGATTTTCAATATGAAGTTTCGCGGTCGCTAATGTGTTGTGAAGGAGCACTGCTGTTGGCCGATGCTTTCCAAGGCGTGGAAGCTCAAACGGTTGCCACGGGCTACGCTGCGATTGAACATGACCTGGATATCGTTCCCGTGATCAACAAAATCGATCTGCAGTATCAGCGGGCGGACGAAGTCGCCGAAGAAATGGAACAAGTGATCGGCGTGGACGCGACGTCTTGCGTACGCGTGAGTGCGAAAACCGGCTTGAACATTGATGACTTGCTGGATGCAATCGTCGACCGGATCAAACCGCCCAGCGGCGACGCGAATAAAAAGCTTCAAGCGATGGTGTTTGATTCGCACTACGATGAATACCGCGGCGCGATCACTTACGTTCGTGTTATGAACGGCACGGTGAAGAAAGGCGACAAAATTCAATTCGTTCGCGCGGGCACGGAACACGAAGTTTTAGAACTGGGGCAATTCACGCCCAAACAAACACCGTGCGAACAACTTGCCGCAGGGCAGGTTGGCTATCTGGTTTGTAATATCAAATCACTTGAAGACGTGAAAATCGGCGATACGGTTTCCGTCGCCGGCAAGCAGACGGCCGAAGCGTTGCCGGGGTACCAAGAGCCCAAACGGATGGTTTACTGTGGTCTGTACCCGTCGGACGGCCAAGACTTTACCGAGCTTCGTGATGCATTGGGAAAACTGGCGATCAACGACCCGAGCTTCGAATTCGCACCGGAATCCAGCGAGGCGTTGGGCTTTGGGTTCCGCTGTGGATTCCTTGGCATGCTGCATATGGAAGTCGTGCAGCAGCGATTGGAGCAAGAGTCGGATGTTGATTTGGTTCAAACCGCGCCTAACGTGACCTACAAGATTTTGACCAAACGCGGCGAGGAACTGTTTATTCATCGACCGCAAGAAGTTCCGGATCCCGGCGAGATCGAAGAATTTCTCCAGCCGATTGTTCGCGTGAATTTGATTCAGCCGCAGGAGTACGTTGGGCCGGTGATGAAGCTGTGCCAAGAACGACGCGGCATTCAACAGGGCACGGAGTACCTGTCGGCGACACGGATGATGCTGACTTATGACTTGCCATTGGCCGAAGTCATTTACGATATGCACGACAAGCTAAAAAGTATCACGCGTGGCTACGGTACGATGGACTACGACATGCTGGGCTATTTTGCGGCCGACCTGTGCCGGATGGATATTTTGGTTAATGGCAAAAAGGTCGATGCGTTATCCGTGATTTGCCATCGCGCCGATGCCGACCGTCGAGGTCGTTCGGTGGTGAAGCGTTTGAAGGAAGAGATCAGTCGGCACATGTTCGAGGTGGCCGTGCAGGCGGCCATCGGAACTCGGGTCATCGCCCGCGAGACCGTTAAGGCGTTGCGGAAGAACGTGACGGCCAAATGTTACGGCGGCGACATCAGTCGAAAACGCAAGCTGTGGGCCAAGCAAAAAGAAGGCAAGAAGCGAATGAAGTCCGTCGGCAGCGTCGACATCCCGCAAAAGGCTTTCATGGCGATTTTGAATACAGGCGAAGATAAAAAATAGAATCAGGCAGATCGTTTTGGCAGGTGGGCCGGAACCGCCCGGCCAAAACCATTTCCCGCGTCCCGTTAGGGACGCAATATCGTTAGCGAAATCCCCGGGCCAAAACCAATTTCGTCGTCCCGTTAGGGACGCAATATCGGTAGGACGGAATGTCGGTAGACACTAATTGGACAGCGCCACTTTCCGCATTTCATTAGTAAAAACCTTGGTTTTCC
>CAZROJ010000115.1:6694-15605 GCA_964601665.1 uncultured Pirellulaceae bacterium | reverse complement strand
AATCATGCTGGCATCTTAAATTCGTACACAATTCCGGTTTCCGGCACTAGTGCCGTCGGCTCACTGGTTATGGGATAAGCTCTTGTTTGCTTGCCAGCTTACGGGCGTTAGGCGGCACCGTCGCGTTTGATCGCTTCCTCGCTGATATGTCCGTCCTCGCTCACGTCCTCAAAACGCACACTAACTCGTTTGGACACACCCGATTCTTGCATCGTGATTCCGTAAAGCGTTGTCGCTGCGGTCATCGTCTTTTTACTGTGCGTCACGATCACGAACTTGGTCCAGCCAAGAAAGCTTTTCAACACATCGATGAATCGGCCAATATTGGCTTCGTCAAACGGAGCATCCACTTCATCCAACACACAAAACGGACTCGGGCGAAATTGAAAGATTGCCATTAACAGCGAAACCGCCGTCAGCGCTTTTTCGCCACCGCTGAGCAACGAATTGTTAAACTCCGGCTTCCCCGGTGGCGTGGCAATAATGTCAACTCCCGCCTCCAGTGGATCCACGTCGGGCTCCAAAATAATGTCGGCCTTGCCACCGCCGAAGGTTTGTCGGAATAGCTTTTGAAAGTTGACCCGAATGATCTCCAACGTTTCAACAAACAGTTTTCGACTGTCGTTGTCGATCCTAGCAATAATTTTTTGCAGCGTGTCTTTGGCCTGCACAAGGTCTTGATACTGTTCGTCCATCGCCAAGTAACGCGATTCCAAATCTTCGAGTTCTTGCAAGGCGTCCAAGTTGACCGAGCCGATTGAGGCCAGCTTTTTGCGCAAGTCTGCAATTTCAGAATCAATTTCGTCGCGGCGTTCCAATTCCTCTTCCGACAAATGCTTTTCCGCCTCGCCGGCATTGGCGATATCGATACCGTAATCGTCTCGCATCCTTTCGGCCAACTGTTTTCGTTGCAGCTTCAGTTGCTCAATTCGCGAATTCGCTTGGTGCACTTGGTCCTGGCCAAGCCGCAGTTGATCTTGCTTGCCTCGCAGCTCGGTCGAAACTTTCTTTCGCTCGGCCTCCAAATCCGTCCGTTGCAGCGTTAACTTTTGCAGAGCCTCGTCAACGGTTTCGTATTCGGTTCGCAGCTCCGCCAATTGTTCGGTTGCGGCCTTGATCTCCGCATTGGAATTTTCTGAAGCACTCGTGTCCGAGGAGACTTGCTCGCGAGCTTGCTGATGGGCCAGTTTTTGTTCGTCGAACTCTTGCTTGAATCGAGCCACACGGGTCTGGACGCTCTCGAGCACGCTTTCGGCCTTAGCCAGCTTGCTTGTCGCCGCGTTAGAATCTTTTTCCACTGCCGAACGTTGCCGTCGAAGATCGCTGACGGAAGTTTCACACTCTCCAACAAAACTGATGATCGCTGCGATCGCTGCTTCTTTGATGTCCAACTCGCCCCGCTGCGAGGTCAACTGCATCGAAGTCTCCTCGAGCTTGCCCCCAATCGTTGCCAGCTCCATTTCGTTCTGACTCAGCTGTTGCTTGTTGGCGGCCAATTGTTTTTCAGCGACCGAAGCTTCGTGTTCCTGATCTTTTAACCTTGCGGCAAGGTCTGAATTTTCGTCCAACTGCGACTGTAAAAGTTTTTCATGCTGCTTCAAACTACCGCCTAATTCAGCAACCTGTTCGCGGCACGAATCCATCTCCGTTTCCAGCCGATCGATCTCTCGTTTGAGTGCCCGTAATTCACTGCGTCGCGAAACAAGTCCCGTCGCTGTCGACTTGGGCCCGACGACAACCGATCCGTCCGCTTCGACAATTTCGCCATCGAGCGTAATAAACCGAACCCGATTGGCGTTTTCGTGAGCTGACCGCAAGTGCAGCGCGATCCCAAGATTTTTTACCAGCCAAGTGCCACCGAGCATTTTGCGAATAAAGTCAACGTATTCCGCGTTCACCTGCACCAATCGATCCGCTCGCCCGATCACGCCAGCAACGCCGTTCAGGCTAACGTCGACATCGGCGCCCAGCGATGGAGGATTGCTCAATTGGATCAAACCAACACGGCCGCCAATCTTTACTTCTTCGCTGGCGATGCGACTAACAAGCTGTTCACCTTTTAGAATCACAAACTGAGCGACGTCGCCCAACGCCACGTCGACCAAGGCAGCGTGTTGGACGTTGACGTTAACCAAATCCGCCACCAACCCCAGCACTTCCGACATTGGGCCGCTGGAACTTCCGGCATGCTTGAGCAACTCTTTCGCTCCGGCGTTGATACCTTCTAAACTTTTTTCAAGTTCCTCGATCACCTGAGCTCGCTGCGACATGCCGGCGTGCTGAGTCGTCAATTCGGTCAGCCGTTGTTTGCGAGCGTCCAGTTCTTCTTTGGTGGTTTGGACGAGCTTCCGCGATTGGGCGAGTGCTGAATCTTGACTGTCCGCTTCTTTTTCTAGCTCGATAATTTTTTGGCTGGCCTGATCAAACGTCGCCTGCAACTGCACCCTGGCCTGGCTCAACGATTCGACAACACTTGACAGCTTGGCTTCCGATTCATTCAAGTTGACCAACTGCGACTCGGCCGCACTGACCGTACGCCCCAGCTTGGTGACAAACGCTGACAAATCGTGCTGTTCGCGACGTTTGCTTTCGGCCCGCGAAGTGCGATCGTGAATCTCGTCGTCCAATTGCTGGAACTTCGCCTCCAACTCTTTCAGCTGATCGCTGGCTTCACGAAAATTCAATTCCGCTTCTTCCGCATCCTTTTCGGCCTTCGCGATCCTCGCCTGCGCTTCTTCCTCGCGTTTGGCCGCGAGGCTCAACTGGTCACTGACTTGCTGCTGCCGCTTTTCGATATCCGTCAGCCTGGCTTGATTAAGCTGCAAGCTCGATTCAGTCCTGGCAATGTTTTCTCGCAAACCCGCTGAACGATCTTGGCTCTGCTGGTGTTCGCCCGAAACGGACTCCAATTCGGCTTCAACCGTTTTTGCTTTCTCCTCAAAACCCTGAATCTCCTCTGTCACGGCTTCAACAACCGACGCGTGTTCGGCAAGTTCATCGGCAACGGCCGCCAACTTCCCCGAAAAATCCTGCCAGTCTTTGGCTCCAATGTAGGTTCGCAGCGACTGCAGCCGATCCGAGTACTCTTTGTAGCGTGCTGCCTTGGACGCTTGAGCCTTGACCGATCGGTACCGGCTGCCGACTTCTTCGACAATGTCTGCCAAGCGAACAAGATTTCCTTCGACCCGAGCCAAACGACGTTGCGCGTCTTTCTTTTTTGCTTTGAAGCGGCTAATCCCGGCGGCCTCTTCGAAGATCGCGCGGCGGTCCTTCGCATTGGTCGACAGCATCCTTTCGACCTTGCCTTGCTCGATCAAACTATAGGCATCCGTCCCAACGCCCGTCCCGCGAAAGAGTTCGCGAATATCCTTCAACCGGCTCGCCTCGCCGTTGATCAAGTACTCCGATTCGCCGCTACGATAAACTCGGCGACTAACAAGCACCTCTTCGGCGTCGTAGCCAAACCGTCGATCCGCGTTGTCCAAAACAATCGTCGCCGTCGCCGCATTGGCTGGTCGCCGACCACTCGACCCGCCCGAGCCTTTAAAAATCACATCCGACATGTCCTTGCCGCGCAGACTCTTAGCGCTCTGTTCGCCCAGCACCCACTTGATGCCGTCGACGATATTGGACTTTCCAGAACCATTGGGGCCAACGACAACCGTGATCCCCGCCGGGAATTCGAATCGCGTTTTATCGGCGAAGCTCTTAAAGCCGCTAAGTTCGAGGGCTTTGAGCATTGAAAATCACCGTAACTCAAAAAAAACACAAATGGACGCGTCGACAACTTTTCTTTCAACCAATGCCGAAGCGATTTTTACAACACTCAATCGAGCCGACATCAACCACAGCTTCACAGCCTCAACAAAAACTATCTCTTCTTGGGCTTCATCCAGTCGAATAGCTTCGCACTATCAAACGCTGAATTCTTCTTAGCCGCTGACGCGTCCGCCCTGGCGACCCGCTTGGGTGTTCGCCGCGACAAGTTTAATTTTGGCGATGCTCCAATCGCAAGCTCACAGCTTAGCAGATTGTCTTCGCTGGCCTGTTTTAAAACCTTCAGCTGCTGACCGTATCCGTACTCCATGTCGGCAAGCGATCTTATCACTTCCGTCACCGCCGTCGAACAAACTCGCTGATCTTTGGTGTAGCCCGGCGTGTAACCAGTCAACGTAATGGTTCCGTCGCCGTTACCGCGAATCGTCAAACCGGATTCAACGTACAAAAACGCCGGATCCAATTTCGGCGTATCACCAAAGACGACAATTTCGGCTCGATCTTTCTTCGAAAAATGAACGAACGCAGCGGCAGTCGAATTCACCTCGTGCAAGTAAAAATCGTTCGCCAACAGCTCGCCCTGCACTAACGGGTCATCCGCGTTCTGCTGTCGCAGCGACCTGAAAGCGCCGTAACGCATTTCATGTTCCGATTCATCAAACAGTTCCGCCAACGTATTGGCAGAGACACGACTTTCCAGCGATGCCAAAGCGGCAAACGCGTGCCAGCGGTAAGTCGAATCCTGGCGAGCGGCATCCACAAGTTCGACGATACCATCTTCTTGACCTAGATAGGCAAGTGCTTCGGCGGCGTGAAAACGAACCTCCATCGCGTGATGCTTCAACGCCCGCTTCAACGCCGGAATCGCTTTGTCGCCAATCGCTTCCAACTGCATTGCCGCCAACGCCGACTGAACAGGATTTCCGATCGTGGCCTCCAATTCATTCAAACGCTCGGCCCGCTGTGACTCAGATTCAGCAAACATCATTTGATTCATGACCGAGGCATAGCGACCGATATTGTTGCGGTAGTTCCCGGGAACATGCAGCTCAATCACTCGATCGGATTTCGGTTCGGCCACGCCGTCTCGCCCCACATTCGTCCGGTATTCAAAACGCTGATTCAACGCGTACGTAATTTGCAGCGCCGTCTTATGATCAAAATCGTCGCCGCGAATCCGCAAGCTCAGCGGACGCGGTTCCAGCACCTTGCCGCCGCCCAAAACGACGCCCTGCAACAGCCCTTCGCTGTCCGGCTTGTTCGCATCGCCCGAATCATTGTTCATCAGTGCTTTCACGGTGACACTGCCTTTCCCCACCGCCGACACTTTCCCTTGCTTGACGCGATTACCCAGGTGAGCCATTTTTCGCAAACGACTCTGCAACACCTTGCCGTTTTCAATGGACGTACCATTGGAATCCGTCATCGTGACCACTTGCAAATCAAACCGGTCGCCTTCACGTGCTCCGGGCGCAATTGAACCTTCCAAAATCACCAGCTCGGTATTCTTATCCGTTACCAGATCCTCCACCTCTTCGTCGCTGGTCTTCAACTTAAGCTCGCGAATCAGATGCTCGCGCTGTCCCGATTCAATCGGCGCAGAACCGGTCCCCTTCAGACCCGTTGCCAACCCGATGCCGTAAACTTTCAGCGAATCCAAACCGTAGAGCCCGCAGATGTCGCCGATCGCCCGAGGGCCTTTGGTGACATTTTTGGATTCGTATTTATCCAGTGCCGCTGGCAACTCGTCCGGTGATTGGCCTCGGCGAATCATGTTCTGGCAACCCGCAGTAGACGCGACAACACCGGCAAGAAAAAGACGGCGACCAATTTTAAAATATTGATCGCGACGGTTATTTGTTTTATTTTTTTTGGTCATCGCTGCGGCCTTCCATGGCTTGTTGATCAGCGGTTAATAAATTCTCAGTGCCTGAGATGGTGGGCAAAAAATCAACGCGACGAAGCCCGGCCAATGTTGCAAACAGGCCTCTAATTCGTTTTCGATTCCACACTTTCGTGCGCGGATTTCCGCATTGGGACACTAGAAAACTGGCCTAATCGAGTCAACACATCATTTGCTAGCTAACACCATCGCCGAGACCAAGCGTTTAGCAGTGCCCCGCAATTGCCAAAAAATCAACACAAAAAATCAACACAAAAAGATAAAGCCAAGCCTCGGCGGAAATCCAACGCCTAACGCCTAACGCCCACCACCCAACGCGGCACCGTCGACTATCGCTTGGCGATTTCGGCTTCCAGAAACTTGGCCTTGGCCGAGTCGCCACCGGCCGTTGCTTTCTCGAGTTCAGCCTGAAGTTTATCCAGCGGCAGTTTTGAGAAACGTCGACGTTCCTTGATTAATTTGTCGCGCTTCTTCTTTTCTTTTTTCTTCTCCGCCGCCGTCAACCGTCGCCCGGTGCTCTTTTTCGTCTTGGGTCCCGCCGCCGCGGGGTTCATCATCTGCGCCTGCATTTCACGCATCGACTCCATCCGCCCCTTGGCCCCTTTGCCGGCCATGGACGTCAGCATGGGCTTCATCATGTTGTATTGCTTGATCAATTCGTTGACCTGCTTCGGCTGGACCCCGGCTCCACTGGCAATCCTTTGCTTGCGGCTACTGTCAATCACCTTGGGGTCTTTGCGTTCGACCTTGGTCATACTGTCGATGATGCCGACCATCCGCTTCACTTGGCCCGTTGTGTCCGAGCTGCCCATCATATTTTTGAGCTCTTTGGGAATCCCCGGCATCAGGCCCATCATCTTTTGCATCAAACCCGGCTTGGCGACCTTCATCATGTGATTGCGGAAATCGTCGAGCGTAAACTGGCCCTTTTCCAGTTGTGCTTCAAGCTTGGCTCGTTCTTCCTCACTGACCAAATCTTGAGCTTGCTGAGCCAGCGCGACCATGTCGCCCATGCCAAGAATTCGGCTGGCCATGCCTTCGGGCCGAAAGAACTCAAGGTCCTCAAGATGCTCGCCTGTACCAATAAAGCGAACCGGCACACCCGTAACCTGCTTGACCGAAAGCAACGCTCCACCACGAGCGTCGCCGTCCAGTTTGGTCATCACGACGCCGTTCAGTTCTAGGGCTTCGTGAAAAGCTCCCGCACTTTTAACGGCGTCCTGCCCCGTCATCCCGTCGACCACTAAAAACACATGATGCGGCTGGACTTCGCGATCGATCGTCCGCAACTGCTCCATCAGTTCTTCATCGATCGCCAGTCGACCCGCGGTGTCCAAGATCAAAACTTTATTGCCGTCGGCTTTGGCTTTGGCAACCGCCGCTTTGCAAACCTTGACCGGATCTTTCTGGTCGCGGTCGCTAAAAACGGGCACCTTCAGCGCGTCGCCCAGCACGTGCAATTGATCGATCGCCGCCGGTCGCTGCAAGTCAGCCGCGCAGAGCAAAGGCGTAATTCCGGCTTGCTTCTGCAGCAGCCGAGCCAGCTTGCCACAGGTTGTCGTTTTACCGGCACCTTGCAAGCCGCACATCATGATGATGTTCAAATCGCGATCGAACTTTAAGTCCTCTTGGACCGGTCCCAGTAATTCGATCAGTTCGTCGTTAACAATCTTGACCAACTGCTCCGACGGATCCAACGCCAGCAGCACCTTTTCGCCCAAGGCCTGGGAAGACACCTTGTCCATGAAACCGCGGATCACATCGATGCTCACGTCCGCTTCAAGCATTGACGTTTCGACCATTTTAAGGCCGTCGCGCATATTCGCTTCGGTGAGCTTTCCTTTGCCCCGAATCGATTTGAATGCACCTTTTAAGCCGTCTTGCAGTGAATCAAACATTAATTCTTAGTCAGTTGGTGGTGAGATAGAAATATCGCGTGCGAGCCCAACAGTTTAGCCGATTTTGGCCGAATCGGTAAGCCAGTGATCCCGCGTCTTTCTGGCCCCCATTTCAACGAAAAAACCTTGGCAGACATGACGCCCGCCAAGGCCAGTTCACTAATTTTGCTCGAGTCAAATCCGACTAACGGACCATCATCATCGTGCCGTTGTCCGCTACGTCAAACAGCGGTCGATCGTAGTTGCGGTACATCCGAGCACCTGAGGGGCGAAGCGAAAATCCAACGTACATGTTGTAGGCATCGGCTGGATCGCCACCTTGGAAACCATTTTGGCCCGGCGGAGCAAACTCTTGATCGCCGATGAAGTACGTGAACCCTGATTCAATGGCAATCCGATCGGTCACGGGGAAATCCATGTTCAAACCGATGATCGCTTGATCATTTTCGGTCCAGCCCGCAAAGCATTCTCCAAAACCGCCGCTTTGAACGTCATGCCGCAGGTAGAAACGGTACCAATCTGACGTCGTCACCGTTTGCTGACTTTCGACGCCACGAAACAGGCCAACCGCTGGATCGTCTTGAACGTTGTTTGCAAACCGAAAACCGAACGTCGTACCGCTGGGCCAGACATATCCGATGTCGCCGCGAATTTGAACCAAGTCCACATTCGAGTACCACTCTTCTCGCAACACGTCAGCCGCGATTCCCAATTGCAAACCGTAATCCACGCGTCGGAAAAAACCCGCCGTCATAAACAATTGGTTCCGATCGTCCGGCGTAAATTCGGCTCCACCAAAATTTGTGTTGACCGAACGCAAACCAAATTGGCCCGAAAACAACCCACAACTTAAACGGCAAAGCGGCAAACCAAAGTTGAATCCGCCGTAAGTTCCATGGCTCGCATCGTCAACGAAATCGTTAGCGTCGCCCAGAAAAACGTTTGGATCGGTGCTCTGCGGACGCACGTACAGATTGCTGCGGAACGAAGTAAATCCACCGAAATACTCGGCCCGCCGAAAGATCTTTCCAAAACGCCCAATCCAACACGGCATGCCCGAAGAACAACCGCCGCGACCACAACAGTCATCGCCAAAGAAGCTGTCGCCAACATCGCCGCAACTGCTGCAGCCTCCGCCGCAACTTCCGTCCGAGCAACCACCGCCCGTGATTTCGTCGCCAATGATTTCACTGCCGACCACAACGCCACCCATCGGTGCTTCGTGAATCACCGAACCGCCGCCCATGATTGTCTGGCCGACAATCGGTGATTCGCTGCCGATGATCGGTGAACTACCGATGACCTGCGAGCCGCCAAGCATCGGTGAGCCGCC
>CAZROJ010000115.1:0-6594 GCA_964601665.1 uncultured Pirellulaceae bacterium | reverse complement strand
GAGCCGCCAAGCATCGGTGAGCCGCCCATGATCGGTGAACCGCCCATCATCTGTCCATTGAGAACTTGAGCCGTTCGCAGGTGCCGCGGAACAAAACCGCGACGACCGCGAGCCCTCACTGGAGCCGAAACGTTGCGAACGACCTGTGCCGCCGCCGACCGAACGCCGCTAGTCTGGCGATGAGTGACGACTGGTTCGCTGACCGCCGCAACTTCCGTTTGCACCACAGCCGCTTCAGCGACTCGAGCAACCGGTTGTTGCGTACGCTGTCGAGCACGCTGCAGAGCAGCCATGCGCCGATCGTATTCGGCCGTATTATTTGAATTGGTTTGGGCGTTCGCCGAAACGCTGCCCAGCACGCATGCCACGGCAACGCAGATTGCGATCACGTTTTTCGGGGGAAAAAACATTTTCGAGCTTCCTGTCTAGTAAGTGAACTTAGGGATTTCTGCGCAATGGATCGCGCATTTGTCCCGATGACAGGTTCTTCGTCACCCTCAATGTCGTTTCTTTCGTCAAAGTCAAAATAATCAGAACATTTCCCCGAAAACGCCAGTTCAACCCCAAATACCCCAAACCACCACCCCAAAAGATCACGCCCCGGCGATATGCCAAGGCGAAAAAGCCACAAAAGAAGAGCGCATAAAAAAAGGGCTTGGAATCTACCAAGCCCGCATGAGTTTAAATTTTGAAATCCAATTTCTGAGTTTCAAATTCTCGACATTCAATTTTTCATCGAGTCGATTTCGATCGTCGCACTAATCCGAATCCAGCGGATCTTCCACATCTGAGAGTAGGTCGTCCCAAAAAGCAGTATCGATTCCGTTTGAACTCGATTGAGCAGAATTAGCTCGGCGGACGTTTTGCGGCGCCGGCCTCGCAGTCGCAGCTGGACTTGCCGTATTAACAGTCCGCGTGACAGCCATCGGTCTCGCCGCCGAGCTGACTCGTCGATAAATCATTCGCCCGCAGTTATCGTAACCGACAAATTGCAAGGTTCCCGCCGCTTCCGCCACGACGGGCGATTTCTGGGAGACGACTTCCGGGATGTTTTTCGACACCGTCGCCGTGGGCGTTTGCGAGGCGTTCAATTCGGCTTGAACTTGGACAGTTGGCGATGCAGTGGTTGGACCAAAAAACGTCCTAAAAAGCATGTTTTGCCCCATCGCTTCTTGGCAACAAGCGGTCGCTGCAATGAACGCAGCAAAAATGGTAAACATTCTCATCGTCAACCTCCAAAGGTTTCAAAATGTTATCAGCTCTTAACTAAAAGAAGATTCCTTCACGAATTAGCTTACCGTCGAGAATTCGCCAGATTGTCAAAGAATTTGCCCAACCAAAGGTAGAAAAAACCTTGGTTTCAGTTTCCGATGGCCGTCTGCCCACACCCAAGGCACACTCGCACCCCCTAAAATTAGCGGTTTAAGGGCCTGCCATGGCATGGCTGCCTATGCGTCGAGCCCTCTTTTGAAGTAGAACCGCAGCTCGCTGGTTCGCCCCTCGCTCCCATGATCGACCGAGGTAACACTTACCAATTCCCAGCCGTCCTTACCCATCGCCGCCAGATCGATTTCGGGAGCCCAGTTCAACTTTCCAAGTTGTTCACGTAAACCACAGAAGCGTTTTGTCTCAAAAACATCGATCACAAGCGAGTACGTGTTGCCAATTCACGCTTACGATTCGGAGAATCGAGCGACAATGGCCGTGAACGGCTTCGTTATTACCAAGCTTTCAATCGACAGCGCTTCAATCGACAGCGTTGCCAAAATTAAAACGCGCGACCCGTTCACTTGATTCTCTCACGGCTGATTTTCCAGCAACCGCTCGCCGATACCCGGCCACCTCCTATTTCCAACTGTTGTTGGATCGAAATTGGCCCGGGGTAATGCCGGTCAGTTTCTTAAACAACGACGACATGTACTCGGTGTGATTGAAGCCAGTCAGCTTCGCAATCGCTGACAACTTTAGCTCCGTCTCCAACAATAGCTGTTTGATTTTCGCAATGCGAACTCGATTGATTTCGCCGTTGATCGACCGATCCATCACCTTGCGAAAACGTCGCTCGAGAGTGGCTCGTGAAACCGGCAACGCCTTAACGACATCGTTGACCTCGACACCGTCGCAGGCATGCTCGCGAATGTAGGACAACGCCTGCGAAATTAATTTGTCAGCGATCGCGGTCGTGTCGGTCGACACTCGGACGCTCACCCCAATCGGCCTGACCCAAACGTATGGCTTTTCTGGTTTTTGGCCATCCAACATTCGTTGCAACATCTCGGCCGCCCGGTAACCTACCATCCGCGCATTTCGGTCGACGCTTGACATCGGCGGATTCGATAATTTGCAAACCAGTTCGTCGTTGTCGACCCCCACCACCGACACTTCCTCCGGCACATCGATTTGATTGCCACGCAGGACATTTAGTACCTGGCGGCCACGAATGTCGTTACACGCCATCAGCCCAATCGGCTTTGGCAAGTCAACCAACCAAGTCAGCAGTTCTTCTTCGACTCGCATGCCCATCGTTTCTACCTTGGACGTGATCACCGGACCAGCGATCCCGATCGACGACTCCGACGGTTCAAGCGGCGTGCCGGGATTCGTTTCGTAAGAGTAAAATTTGATCTTGTTGGTTTCGCAATACTTCTGCAGCAACCGACGACGACGATCAGAAAAATCCGCATCGGCGTATCCACAGAAAGCGATTTTTCGGTGCCCGATTTCCAATAAATGCTCGAAAGCCGCTTTCACCACCAACCGCTCATCCGAGCTAACCGTGGGCACGGTTTCATTGACCGGTCGGTAGTTTCTTAAATCCACCCACGGCAAACGCAGGCTGCAGATATAGTTGTAAAGTTTGCGGGAATCGGGCCGGACGATCAAACCGTCGAGCTCTTCGTCGGCCAACCACGACGGAATCCCCTGGCTGAGCGTTCGTTCTTGATAGACGATTTCCCAGTTGTCATGGGATTGCGCGAAATTTGCAATTCCTTGCAAGACATCTCGGCCGTACCCACGCGATGATTCGACGATAAGTGCGATTCTTTTGCGTTGTTTCATCTGCTGCCCTGCGATTGAAATTCTTAACTGCCGGAAAAGTGTAGGCAGCCTACTCGCTTCAGGCAATCACAATTTTTAAATATTGAAAGACAACCAAATAAACGTAAGACCAAAATTTAATCGGGTTTGCCTAAACGTCCGACCCAATTGCGGATGAACTTGCTTGACTTAAAAACGCCGCACCACCACTCGACTGTTAGCAAATGCACTACAAATTTGCTTCAATCCAAATAACGCCCGATCAGAATCCCCGTGAATGCAGATCGATTCCGCCGACACTTTCAAACAATGATTGGATTCTGTTGCTATGGCTCTTCCCAAAGCAATCGAAACTGCCTGTTCGCAAATTTCGTCTTCGGTTTGAATCACGGCCCCTGCTTGAGTCCTTGGAACAAGACGCCCGGTTTTTAAGTAACGTCGGTCGGCGAAGGCTTCGCGAACAAAGCAAACATTTTTTTCACGACACGACGCCTCAAGGAGTGTTCCCGGCTGACCTAAAATCGCCAACCCGCGATCGAATTCGACAACCGATTCTAGAAAAACTTCGGCGGTCTTCTGTTCATCGGAGCACGCGTGATAAAGAGCACCATGAGGTTTCACGTACGCAATAGATCCGTTTTCACGATCTACGATTTGACTCAGGTAGTCCAACTGCGTCATCAACGTTTCTCGCAATTCAACTGCCGATATTGACATTTTGATTCGACCAAAATTCGCTGTATCTGGAAAGCTTGGATGAGCCCCAATTTGGACACCACTTTTTATCGCGACGCGAACCGCATTGGTAGTGTGAACAACATCGCCACCGTGACCGCCGCAAGCGATATTGGCGGAACTGACCAGCGGAATAAGCATGTCATCGTTGCCGATAATTTTGGCTCCCAGACTTTCTCCCACGTCGCAATTCAAATCGATATATCGACACGCGTGTTCGTCTTCGTTGCTACCTTGGACACTCATCAGCCCAGCACCTTAAATGCTTTCAGGATTCCGGTGATGCCAAGACCAGCCGTGACAAAAATCACGATGCCGCCCAAAAAGTTCGCGAACCATCGATTTCGATGCTTGCCCAATAATTTTTCGTCATTCACAACCCAAACTAAAAAGATCCCAATGACGGGCAACAATAATCCGTTTGCAACCTGAGCAAAAATGATCAACTGCTCCGGCTTACTGGCCAGCAATGCGAAAAATGTCCCAACCGCCAAAACCGAAATCCAAGTTCCTCGAAAACGATAGTCGGACATTTCCTTCGGCCAACCAAATAGCTCAGCAGTCGCGAAAGCCGCCGCCAGGGGTGCCGTGATTGCAGATGATAATCCTGCCGCCAGAAACCCAAAGGCCAAAAACCAGCGAAACCATGGGCCGATTTTGCTGGCCGTGGCGTTAAAAATCGAAGGCAAGTCGTATTGGTTCACCGCACCAACGCCACTCACGAGCTCGGTCGATTCAAAAAGAGGCGCGGCCGTGATAACAATCGCAGCCGTGATCAGTCCGCCGCCCAGAATCGAAGCGGCGGTGTCGATTCGCACGTCCGCCAACGACCCTTCATTTTGCCAACGATTCTGCACCGCGGCCGCGTGCAAAAAAAGATTGTACGGCACGACCGTCGTTCCGATCAAAGCCACGACTTTCAACAAACTGCCCTCTGGTATTTCTGGCTTCAGCAGTCCAGCAAGGACCGCCGACCAATCTGGCTGAACCAACGTGGCGGTCGTCAAAAACACCAACCCCATGATGGCAACTAGGCAAACCAACGCTTTTTCGACGACCTTGTACTTTGCGGTCCACAACAATCCAAACGCAATGCTTGCCACGCCCAAGACCGCAGTCGAATTTAACCAAGCTGGTGACGAAGTACCTGCTGCGAGGCCAATGCCAAGCACGCCTCCGGATATATTGCCGGACTCATAAGCTGCGTTGCCGACTAAAATCGCCCCCAACACTAGACCGATCAAAACCACCTTCAGTACAGGTGACGAAATTTTTTTTCGGATCGCGTCGCCCGCGCCAATCTGACCGACGAACCCCAGTCGAGCGGCCATTTCTTGCAATACCAGGCAGGCGAATGTAGAAAATGCGACAGCCCACAACAATGCGTAACCGAAATTGCCGCCAGCGGTCGAGGCTACCGTGATCGTCCCCGGGCCGATAAAAGCCGCAGCGACAATCGCGCCGGGGCCAATCGCTTTGAGTCTGCGAAGCATTCAAATTTCCAACGTGAGCCTTGTTCCAGCATCAATTTTTGGTCCGGTTGCGTGATCCACCGAAAAAATTCGCCGCCTTTCCAGCCGGCCCGCGAAGCCGATTGCGATAGCCACGGGCCTCCTGAGATATCGTCTTTACCGAAAGGCTCGCGACGAGCACCGTCGGCTCAAAATCTCAATAACCCAAAACGTTAACAACGCAACATCGCCGAATACAGCTTGCAACTTTGGCTTCTACGATGCCTAGTCCGAGCATGAGCCGCAACCATTTTTGCTGCATGAACCGCAACCTTTTTTATTTTTGTTGCAATTACGGCAACCCTTTCGGTGACGCGGCGCTGTTCGATCGCAATTTTCACCGCTCCCTAGCCAAGGCAAACCGAGGTGTCCCGGCATGGCCTTCAGGCCTCCACAACCACAGCGGAAATCTAGATCGCGAAAGCGGCAAAAATCATCCCATTCATCACAGCAGTCACATGCCCCCAATCGCGAAGGTACCGTCGGTGCACCCATCAACCGCATTTGCGGACCCTCCAGCGGATGGTAAAGACGCGAGTTATCGAATCCGAACGCGAGACCATCGCGAGATGTATCGCCATAGATGTACTGATTGGAATCGATGATTGCTTGCTGAGGATTTACCGCATCTTCGGGCACACGAAAAATCGTACGGCCACCCAAACCAGTATTCGTTTGTGGATTGCCGTCGCTGGCTCGTGGATTGTTCACCGGTGGAAAGGACTGAAACCGCCCAACACTTTGGCTCATCACATCTTGGTTTTCAAACATCGGCCGGTCGATCGACGCCAGTTGAATCTGACTCTCTGACGGGTTCGCGGTGTTCAAATCTCGGTCCGTCGTCGCTGCCGTCTGCAACCGCTGCGACACTGTTTCGTTTGGAACTGAAGTGATTTGGATTGAATCCAGCGGTCCAGCAAAACGCTTTGCCATTTGACCTTGAACCGGCGAAATGGCAACGGAGACCAAAGAAACACAGACTAAAGCAGCTAAAATTCGCATCGTCATCGACCCCTAGTTGGACAAACGCGCAACGGACGTAACACGCACAACTAACATCGATTGATTTGACCCGCGGATTCAGCTCACACCGTCAATGAGCTACAAACGGAAAAAAGAATCCATTTTCGCTAACCCGAAAACCTTGACAGCCCGGAAGCAGTTGGAGCTGCCGCCCCCTACCCGACACCGGAAGACTTGAGCACCTGCAAGGATTCCAATTACGCTTCCCCCACTTCGAGCCTATCCCACAACAGCGAGCCGACGGCGCTAGTGCCGGAAACCGGAATTGTGTACGAATTTAAGATGC
>CAZROJ010000114.1:8912-15626 GCA_964601665.1 uncultured Pirellulaceae bacterium | reverse complement strand
GCAATTCACGCTCACAACTTGGAAAGTTGAGCGACATTGGGTTCTTCGAACTGGCACCGTGAACGGTTACAAAAAAACTGCAGGCAGTCTACGTAATGGTTTTAGATTGGACCTGCAACAATTGGATCCCGATCCGTTTGCACTCCCTGTGACAGCATGCATGAGACAACTTTGAACTTTTTCGAAGTTGGTGGTATGGAGAGTTTAGATGACTGAAATTATTGAACAGGAATCCACGAGAAATCCGGAAGTGATCGGGATATCCGGAAGTGAACAAGAAGGCCGCTCGTCGTCGGTTTACGACGGAGTTTCTTTACCGACTGGCATCCCTAACGGGATCTTCGAGACGCCACGGCCTACACCAATCCGCACAATTAATGCACTCGCTGACCGGGTAAGGCTCCTTCGTCGGGGCTGAGCAGAAAGACTTCTTCGCCGCCGGGGCCCGAAGCGCAAACCATGCCTTCGCTCAATCCAAACTTCATCTTGCGCGGCTTCAAGTTCGCCACCATCACCACCAAGCGACCTTCCAACTTCTCTGGCTCGTAGGCCGCTTTGATTCCCGCAAAAACCTGCTTGCGATGATCGCCACCCAAAGACAACGTCAACTTCAGAAGCTTTCGAGCTCCGTCCACGTGCTCAGCACTGACGATCCGAGCCACCCGTAAATCGACTTTGACAAAGTCGTCGATCGTGCACTCGTCAGCCATCGGCTCGTCGATCATTGGCTGACCGCTGTCGTTGTACTTGTTGGCGGCTGCGACCGCGGCATCGGCGGCCAAGGCTTCCGCGGCTTCTTGTTTGCTTTCTTCTTCCATCGCTACGATGTCCTTTTCTTCAATTCGTTTCATCATGTGTTTAAATTTAGCCACCGGCGTTCCCACCAGTGGTGTCTGAGATTGCTCCCAAGACGTGATTGTTTCGCCAAGCAGCTTGGCGGCCTTCTCGTTCAATTCTGGCAATACAGGCGTCAAGTAAATCGTGATCTGCCGAAACAGATTCAACGCGATCGTACAAACGTCCTGCAACTGCTGAACTTTATCTGGATCTTTTTTCAACACCCACGGCTCGGCGTTTTCGACAAACGGATTCGCTCGATCGGCAAGCTCCATGATCAATCGCATGGCCTTGTTGTATTCGCAAGCCTCATACGCGGCCGCGATCGCTTCGCCAGCTTCGGCCCCTTGCTGGAACAGACCGCCGTCGTCGGGGTAAGTTGCTGAAAGTCCAATGTCCTTGACAAATTTGGCACTTCGGGACGCAAGGTTGACGACTTTGCCGACCAAGTCAGAGTTTACTTTTGAAACAAATTCAGCCAAGTTCAAATCGATGTCGTCCAGCCGAGCACCCAGTTTCGACGCGTAGTAATATCGCAACGCCGCAGGGTCTAAATGTTTCAAGAACGTGGACGCTTTGAACGCGGTGCCGTCACGTTTGGCCATCTTCTTTCCGTCGACGGTCAAAAATCCGTGAATGCGAACTTTGGCGGGCAAGTTGTAGCCGGCCGACTTGAGCATGCCTGGCCAGAATAAGGTATGGAAATAGGTAATGTCTTTTCCGATGAAGTGATGGATTTCGACCGCGTCGTTTTTCCACCAGTCGTCCAATGTTTGACCGTTGGCGTCGCACCATTGTTTGGTGGATGCGATGTAGCCAATCGGTGCGTCGAACCAGACGTACCAATAGTTGCCGGGCGAATCTGGAATCTCGAAACCAAAGTACGGAGCCGGTCGCGAAATGTCCCAGTCGCGAAGCTCTTTGGTTCCTTCTTCGCTGTTGGCGTCGCCCAAAAAATGACCTTTTAAATAATTGGCGACTTCCGGCTGCAAGTGGTCACCGGACTGCGTCCACTGATCCAAAAAACCATGCAACTGCTGGAGTTCGATAAACAAATGCTTGGCCGAACGAATCTCGGGCTTGGTGCCGGACAGCGTGCTAATCGGATCGATTAACTCAACCGGCGAATAAGTCTCGCCGCATTCGCAGTTATCACCGGCTTGATCCGGCCGGCCACATTGGGGGCAAGTGCCGGTGACGAAACGATCTGCCAAGAAGGTTCCGGCTTCCACGTCGAAGAGCTGTTCGACATCTTTTTCTTTGACCAGCCCTGCTTGGCGAATCGCTTGCCAAACTTCGCCGCACAGCTGTCGGTTTTCGTCGCTGTGAGTGCTGCCGTAGTTATCAAACTCAATTTGAAACCCGGCAAAGTCTTTTTGATGGTCTTCGCTGGCTTGGGCGATGACTTCCTCTTCGCTGCGGCCTTCTTTGCGAGCCCGGATCATGATCGCGGTGCCGTGCGTGTCGTCAGCGCAGACATAGATGCACTGGTGGCCGCGCAGCTTTTGAAAGCGCACCCAAATATCGGTTTGAATATACTCAACCAAGTGCCCCAAGTGGATCGGACCGTTGGCGTAGGGCAGCGCGGAGGTGACAAGAATTTTTCGTTGATTCATGCGGACTTATCGACCACGGCTCGTGTCGATTCGCTGATAGGGCAATGTTTAATCATCGCGAAACAGAAATTAATCTCGCCTTGAAGGACGCGATCTTACCAATCGGGTTCAGATTTTATCTGATTCTGCCACAGACCATAGGGGAGCCGAACCGCATGGTGGCTAATTGGAGATCGTCGGTAAGCGACAGCGTTTTTTTAGCTATCCGCCATCGAGCTGTCCGCTGAAACCGATTCGCCGGCCGGCTTATTTTCGGGCGGTACTTTTACAGCCTTCTTTTTAGCCCCCGGTTTTGCCTGGGATTTATTAAGTGCTTGGTCAAACAGGGGCGTTGGCTTATCGATTTTCTTCTTTTTCGCGGCTTCGGCGGCCGTTGCGGCGCTGTCCAAATTAATTCCCATCGATGACAACAGCTTGCCAATTTCAGCGTCCCGACGAGCATCGAGAGTGGCGATAGCGTGCTGAGTATCGATGTTTCGCTTTTGCAATTTGGAAAGCTGAGTTTCGCTGGATTTGATCTTGGCCGTCAACGTCTTGATCTGCTTTTGCAAAGACGTAAGCTGAGTTTGTTGAGTCACACGTTCTTTGTCAAAGCTTTTCAAGATTCCGTCGACGCTCTTGGGGGCTTTGGCGGATTTTGGCTTGGCCGTTCTCACCGCCGATCGTTTGGCCGATGTTCGCCGCGTGGTTGCTTTTGCGGCCGAGCGTTTGGCTGCGGCTGGTCGAGTTGTCGCTGGCTTGCTGGTTGCGGCAGCGGAGGCTTTTTTGGCCGGGCTGGATTTTTTTGCGGCAGCCTTACCGACTTTATTCTTTGCCTTGGCGACTTTTGTTGTCGGTTTCTTCGTCGCCTTACTGGCTTTCGTTTTTTTGGCTGCCATGTCTGTTTCTATTGCTGAATCAATTGTTGCTTTTTCGAAGCCATTATTGTGATTGGAGGCCTGCGGTGCCGCAACCGAAAGAATCCTGACAAATGTCAGCAAAGCGAGAACTTTTGTCGGCCGTTGCGGCACGAAAAAAGGCCCCCATGATTTTCACAGGAGCCTTTGCGGTTTTGTCGTTCAGCGAGTTTTGGAGGTTAGTCCAAGAAACCGACTAGCTCTTGCGAGCGACTCGGCTGCTGGAGTTTGCGAACCGCTTTGGCTTCGATCTGGCGAATGCGCTCGCGGGTCACCTTGAAGATATGCCCCACTTCTTCCAGCGTGTAGCTGTAACCGTCTCCCAAGCCGTAACGCAGTTTGATGATCTCGCGTTCGCGGTAGCTGAGCGTCTTCAGGACGTCTTGAATACGGCCTTTGAGCATCTCTTGAGAAGCACCAATCGACGGGCTCTCTGCCTCGCCATCGGGCAAAAGATCACCAAAGTGGCTGTCTTCGCTGTTGCCGACCGGACGATCCAAGCTAATCGGGTAGCGGCTCATCGCGAGCACTCGTCGAGCTTCATCGATGGTCGTTTCACTACGACGAGCGACTTCTTCCAAAGACGGTTCACGACCGAGTTCTTGCAGCAGCTGGCGAGAACAAGTTCGGACTCGCGACATGGTTTCCACCATGTGGACAGGAATTCGAATCGTTCGGCTTTGGTCGGCCACCGCACGCGTGATCGCTTGGCGAATCCACCAAGTCGCGTAAGTACAGAACTTGAAACCACGACGGTATTCAAACTTGTCGACCGCACGCATCAGGCCGGCGTTACCTTCTTGAATCAAATCCAGAAAGCTCAGCCCACGGTTGCGATACTTTTTAGCAATTGAGACGACCAAACGCAGGTTACCTTCGGACAGCTCACGCTTGGCCTGCTGGTACTCGGAGTAGATCTTTCGCAAGAATTTAACGCGAACACGCAGGCTGGACGGCGACTCTTGGCAAGCCAGCAAAATTGTTCGCAATTCATCAACCCAACTTTTGCGTTCGTGAGAGGGGCCTTTTTCTTTTTTGTGTTTGCGAATCTTTGCAGCCAATTCGTCGACGCGAAGGCTGAAATCTTCGATCGTGCCAAGCATCGCTTCGATACGATGGGTACGCAGCCCCAGTTCTTCGATCAAACGAACACAGCGACGACGGCGACGGGCCAAGTTCTTCCAAGCGGTTGCTCGACGCGTTTTTGACTGCGTCTTTGAAGAAGCCACTAAAAAGTCGTGGCGGTTGCGTTTTAGCAATGTCGCCAAAGTCGTCAAGTTGTGCGGGATTCGGCCGAGAATCTGTTCCTTTTCAAGCCGATCGGTCACCGAGACTTGCACCGTGCGGTCAAACGGCAATTCGCCGCGATGCACTCGAACCAAAGTCTTGTAAGCGACCCGAATGACGTAATCGCACTCCAGCAACTTCGTGCGGAACTCGCGACGCGTGTCTTCGATGCGTTTGGCTAAGGTGATTTCTTCGCAGCGAGTCAGCAATGGGATTTCGCCCATTTGCGTCAGATACATGCGAACTGGATCGTCTGACCAGGAATCGGCCTCCATCCCAGCAGCTAATTCGCCACCCCCGGCAACGCCTTCTGTTTCTTTCCTAGCCGAGCTGCCCGAAGAGGAATCCTCTTCGCGAACATCAGCACTCGACTGTACAACCTCTTCAAACCCTTGGGGAGCGACGCGGGTTCTTGTTGCGTCATCATCATCCAGCAATGCGTCGTACAATTTAGTACTCCTGGTCTTATATTATTGGTGAGCCGGTCGATCGAACAATCTCTGCCGATCAAATGAACCGACACGTCAAAATTTAGTTCAAGACAAAAAAATAACCCCCACAACCTGAGGAGATTCGACCAGAATTTCAAAATTTCCGCCGGCAAACTTTCATCGAAAATCGAACGTTACAACAAAGGGAATGTTGAGTTCAAATTTTAAAAAAAATTGGTTTTCGATTCCTAAGCTGGCAATCACACAAAAGAAAATAAAGCGTTGCAAAATGCATTGTGCTGAATATCTTCCTGTGACCTCGCTAGTCTAAGCTGGAAAAATCGGATGTGGCCTGACAACAGCCCTGTTGACCCGGGATCGTCTCAGTTCCGCGGTGTTTTAGTTCGCGTTCATGCAAACCGTTGATTGCGTATCGACCGTTTCCTCACTTGATTGGGTTTCCGTTCGAATAAGGTCAAAGCCAAGCTGGCAATATTGACCGAATTTAAGGGTAAACCGATGGGCTGTTGATACAGCGAGAGTGTCGATTTTGCAGTCGTCATATTGTACCCGCGTTTTAGACACCGTCCAGTAAAATAAAAACCTTACAGCGTTAATTTTGAATTATGAAACTTATCTAACTGGACCTTGTACGTTTGCTCCAGCAGTTTTGTTTCCAAAATACATCTCTAAGCATTGGCAATGATGCGATTCAAGCCGGCGTGATGCTTAAACAAGACAAACAGCCAAATTTCATACAATAAAATCGACTTCGAAAGCGACCGACGATTTGCCAGCACCAACATTAAAAATTTTACGGCTTTCGTCGATCTGGCGGTGTCATAAAGAATCCAAACAAACAATACTGGAAAAAGCACAGTAAATACTTTGACCGCACAAAGTATGCCATTTCTCGAATTTCAATTCTTCCCTCGAAACTCGTCATGTCCCTCCGATTCCTGCTTACTTGCCCTGACTGCCAGCACGCCAACGAAGTGACCACGACGCAGGCAGGTCAAGAAATCGCTTGCACCCAGTGCCAAGCCGCGATGCAAGCACCACGACTTGGCGAGCTGAAACAGTTGCCAGTCGCTTCAGATCAAGCCCTCCCGGATGTCGCAAAAACTAACAAGGGAGGTGGACTTTTTGTTTTTGGGCTGCTTCTGTTTTTACTCGGTGCCGGCGGTGGTACGGGACTCTATTTCTACGGCGCCCAAAAATTGGTCCCCTACGACGTTCAGCAATATATCGAAGATACTTCTGAAACAATTGACGAACTTGGCATCAATGACCTGGTCGGAATCTACAGCGAGCTGCCCGTCGATCAAGGGCTCGGGCAATGGCGAGAACGATCCTACGTCAGCAGTAACAAACAAGGCGAGATTCTAATCCAAATCTCCTACGGCCTGATGGGAATCGGCGTTGTCGGGCTGATCATGATGCTAATTGGTATCTTCCGATAGCAAACGACAACCGAATCCCGCCTGAACTTTTTTACGCGATCGGCCGCCTTGCCTAATGACGACTCCCTCCTCCGCCTCACGATCTGAATCGTCTGGCAACGCAACGAACAACTCGAAAAATCGCTTCCAAGGTTTCTTGGAAAAATTTGTCAGTGGTAAACTGCACAAGAGACAAGACAACGAA
>CAZROJ010000114.1:6367-8812 GCA_964601665.1 uncultured Pirellulaceae bacterium | reverse complement strand
ACGAACCTTCCGAGGACGAATCTTCCAACGACGATTCGAATTCGACCTCAGACGATAAAAAGCCGGGGCGTCGGCGAGGATACCTGCGACTCTATATCAACACGCTGTGGCGACACTGGCCGATGGTGTTGCTGCTGGCCTTCTTGGCTGTCGCGGTTTCCGTTCTGGAAATCATCCAGCCATTATTCGCGCGACACATCATCGATCAAATTTTACTGGCCGACCTGTCGCCCGCCGAACAATTCAGACAACTGAATGTCGTTGGCGGTATTTTTTTGGCGGTCGTTGTTCTAACGCGGATCTTGGGCGTCGGTCGAGCATGGAATCAACGGCTGCTTAATGTTCGAGTCATCCTGCAGCTTCGCCGAGCCCTCTTCGACCGCTTGGTTCGGCTGGGCTTAGACAAACTTTCCAACATGAAAGTCGGCGGCATTATTTCTCGCCTGACCGACGACATCAATAAAACAACCGGCCTACTGCAAATGGCCGTCATCAGCCCTGGCGTGGCGATCCTGCGACTACTGCTGGCGATGGTGATTTTATTTTCGCTGAACTGGAAGCTTGCCCTGACCGCACTGGGCATCATTCCGCCGATCATGATCCTGTCGATGATCGCGATCCGTCGCATCCGGCCAATCTATCGCGCCATTCGTAAAGACGTTGCCATTGTCGATGGCCGAGTCGGCGAAGCGTTCCAAGGGATTCGCGCGGTGCGGGCCTTCGGTGGCGAAAAACGCGAATCGCATGAGTTTACGATCGGCCACCACTTGATCACACGCATGCGAATGTTCGCGGCCAAACGAGAAATCATCCTGTGGAGCACCTGGGGATTCTTGATGGCCTTGATTGGTGTCGTGATTACTTGGGCCGGCGGCTATTGGTATCTCGAAGACATTGCCAACAACGTGCCCCAAGACCAACGAACAACGATTGGTGACATCTCAGCGTTTCACTTTTATACTTTTTTGCTTTTGAATCCGGTCTGGCAAATCGTCGAATCGCTGACCGAACTGCAACGCTCATTGGCGTCAATGGAACGCGTCTTTGAAGTCTTGGAAACGGACATCGACAAACCGGACGTTGAAGATGCTTCCGTGGCTGGCCCAGAAATCGATGAAATCAAGTTTGAAAATGTCTTCTTCGCTTACCAGACCAACAACGAACTCAACGACCTGTCCGCCAAAGATCAAAGCGAACACGTAACCTCCAGCGATGCCAATCTTCCCGCCCCAGAAAAGCAGCCGCCACCCAAAGACGTTATTCGCGGCTTCGACTTGACCGTCCAAGGCGGAAGCGTGGTGGCCTTGGTCGGGCGCAGCGGTGCCGGCAAAACAACCGTCACTGATTTGGTCGCACGGTTTTATGATCCGCGACTTGGCAGAGTCACCTTAAACGGCCACGACCTTCGCGAGTACCAGCTTCAGTCCTACCGCGATTTGATCGGCATCGTTCAACAGGATGTTTTCCTGTTCGATGGCACGGTATTTCAAAACATTGCCTACGCCAACCGCGACGCGACGCACGAACAAGTCATCGCGGCGGCCCAACAAGCCAACGCCGACGAGTTTATTTCCAAGCTGGAAAATGGCTACGACTCGATTGTGGGCGAACGAGGCGTAAAGCTCTCCGGCGGACAGCGGCAACGTTTGGCGATCGCCCGGGCGCTATTGGCGGATCCAAAAATCTTGATCCTCGACGAAGCCACCAGCAATCTGGACACAGAAAGCGAACAACTGATTCAGCAATCGATGAAAACGCTGTTGAAAAATCGCACCACTTTCGTGATCGCTCATCGTCTTTCCACCATCAAAGATGCCGACCAAATTGTTGTCATCGACGACGGACAAATCCTCGAAAAAGGCACGCATCAAACGCTGTTGCGACTCGGCGGCAAGTACGCCAACATGGTCGCGCGACAAAACAATTCCATTGACTAGCCGCTCCACCGATGAACCACTCAATTATAAACCATGAACGAACTACCCACGCCTGCCGAATTTGGCGAAGACAAGATTGCGGAGATGGTGGCCGCTTTTTATCGACGCGTTCGCACCGACGACTTGATCGGCCCGATGTACCCGGACAACGACTGGGAAGGTTCCGAACAACGGCTACGCGACTTTTTGATTTTTCGGCTGGGCGGCTCGGACAAGTACATTCAAGAGCGCGGCCATCCGCGACTTCGTATGCGACATGCTCCCTTTAAAATTGGTGAAGCTGAAAGAGATCGCTGGGTTCAACTGATGTCCCAAGCCATGCAAGAAACGCAAGTGCCCGCGCCCATCGCGGCGAACCTGCACTCGTTTTTTCAGCAGGTCGCTGATTTTATGAGAAACCAGTAGCGACCTTGACGATCAAGCATCCGTTCGAATTTGGATCGACACGGGGCGGGTAAACCGCTGTGAAAGACAGACGCTTGTGGATTGAAAGACGCTTGTGGATTGA
>CAZROJ010000114.1:0-6267 GCA_964601665.1 uncultured Pirellulaceae bacterium | reverse complement strand
AGACGCTTGTGGATTGACGGCCAGCGATTGACTAAACTAATGGGCTCCCAAAAAATCGAGTCCTCTTTTAGGTTCTATCGTGATTGATCGCCGTCGCCTGCTTGTTTCACTTTCGGCCCTCGCTGTCGGCACGCCAACGATTCACCGCGCGATCGTTGCCATTGCAGCTCAAAAACCAGACTCGCCCGTCACCCGCGACGACCTGAAACAGGCTCAGTGGATCGGCGAATACGATTTCACCGACGACGAACAAGATTCGATCTTGCAGACAGTGAATACGCAACTGAACCGCCTGGCAAAACTTCGCGAAACCCCGATCCCCGAATTGCAATCGCCCGCTTTTCATTTCTCGCCACACCAAACGATGGAATTCGCAGCGCCTGCGGTTTCAAACATTGCCGTTAGTTATGCTGCCACGCCGCTTCCAGAATCCGACCAGCAAATCGCGTTCTTGAACGTTCACCAACTAGCCGAACTGATTCAAGGTAAACAACTCACCAGCCGCCGCCTAACCGAAATCTATCTCGCTCGACTAAAAAAATATGGTCCGTTGCTACGCTGCGTCATTTCTTTGCTGGAAGAATCCGCGCTCAGCCGAGCCGATGCGATGGACGCGGAAATCGCTGCAGGAAAATACCGCGGCGTGTTGCACGGGATTCCCTGGGGCGCCAAAGACTTGATCGACGTGGAAGGCACAAAAACGTCATGGGGCATTCCACACTATCAAGATCGTGACAGCGAAACGACCGCAACTGTCGCAAGGAAACTGGACGAAGCCGGGTGTGTTTTAGTTGCCAAACTCTCGCTGGGTGCTTTGGCTCAAGGCGATCAATGGTTCGGCGGCAAAACGCGAAACCCCTGGAACCCGCAAACCGGATCCAGCGGCTCGTCTGCTGGAAGTGCCTCTGCCGTGGTCGCTGGCTTGGTTGGTTTTGCGTTGGGCAGCGAGACGCTTGGCAGCATTACGTCGCCCTCCAAAGTTTGCGGAGCAACGGGATTTCGACCGACCTTTGGCCGAGTCAGTCGTCACGGCTGCATGCCGCTTTCTTGGACGATGGACAAGATCGGCCCCATCTGCCGTAGCGTCAACGATTGTGCACTCGTCTTCAACGCGATCCACGGAGCCGACAAACTCGATTCCAGCACGGCAAACTATCCGTTCCAATGGCCGTCGCCAAAAATCACTCCGCTTAAAAACCTGAAGGGAATACGGGTCGGCTTCTCTGGCAAGCTGCCGGTCGAAAAACGTAAAACGCTGTTGGCATTAAAAGAAATGGGTTGCGAGCTCGTGCCGTTTAAACTGCCAAACTCCAAGGCCTTGTACGCGATGACTTCCATTATTGACATCGAAGCGGCATCGGTTTTTGACCAACTGCTTCGCGACCGGCATACCGACGGCTGGAATTCGTGGCCGGAAAGTTTACGAGCGGCGCAATATATTTCTGCGGTTGATTACTTGCGACTTCAACGATGCCGCGCCCAACTGATGGACGCGATGGACAAGTCGATGGAAAACATTGACGTTTTAGTGAACGTCCGCGATGTCTTCCACACAAATTTTACTGGCCACCCATCGATCGTGCTGCCAGCGGGTTATCGTGACCGCAAATCGGGCGGCAAGCGACCCATCCCAACGACCTTCACCGGTCACCTGCACGACGACGAGCGACTGTTGGGGATCGCTCAAGCTTACCAACAAACAATTCAAGACAGCGTCCGGAATCCCGACCTTGACCCGTGGCTGGAACAATTCGAAGCCGGCACGCTGGATCCGCGCCCCAAAGACGACAAGGCCAAAGTTGGCCAAGCCAAAGACGAGCAAGCTAAATCGGCTACTCAAAATCGCAAATAAGCCAAGCCTTCGACTCGACCTCACATTCCAATTCGTTGGCCTCAAGCCAGCTTCGGTACCGAGCTAAAAATTTCGTTCATCGGTATCAGCATTCAAGCTTCGTGGCTGCGAACCTATTTTTTGTGACTAACCTACCCGTCTCGAAAAGCTCTTCGGACTCTTTCCGAGCCCAAGCGGGTTATTTTCTCAAATATTGGCCAGCCCCCGACGAACACCCGGCGAACCAAGAATACAACCTGAATAACAGCTTCTGGTTGGGCGGGGCAATCGTTGTCAGCCCAACGTCGAGGCAGCTGGAATTCAACAACGGAGCAGCTCAAAATGGAAAAAAATTCAATCAAGTCGGAACATTCTGTCAACGAAAGAAAGCACCAAGCGATGCCGGGCTGGCGAGCCATGCCGATTGTCTTGGCAATGCTATTGATCGGGATCGTTGTGTTCGTGCTGGGCGTCAATCAAGAATTTGGCCTGCTTGTTGTCTCGGGGATCGTCGTATTCCTTGTGGCACTCGTTTGCTCGGCTGGATTCGTCGCCAACGCGCCCAACGAAGCGCGTGCCTTGCTCTTAATGGGAGACTATCGAGGCACCATCAAGGAAACGGGTTTCTTTTGGGTAAACCCGTTTTTCAGCAAGAAAAAAGTTTCACTGCGCGTTCGCAACTTCGAAACTGGCTCGACCGTCAGCAAAGAAAAAAAGGACTCGGCTGGCCAAATCACTTCACCCGAGGTACGCACCAACGGCCGCCCCCAAAAAGTGAACGATCGCGATGGAAACCCGATCGACATCGGCGCGATCGTCGTCTGGAAAGTCGTCAACACGGCCGAAGCGTTGTTCGAAGTCGATGACTACGAGCACTTCGTCAAAATCCAGTCCGAGTCGGCCTTGCGAAACTTGGCCATGCGGCATCCCTACGACAGCATGGACGACGAAATTTCGTTACGAGGCAGCACGACGGAAGTTTCCGAGCAACTAGAAACTGACATTCAGGAACGGCTGCACCAAGCTGGCGTTCAAGTGATCGAGGCCAGAATTAGCCACTTGGCTTACTCGCAGGAAATCGCCGCGGCGATGCTACAACGGCAACAAGCGTCCGCTGTCGTCGCGGCGCGTTCACGCATCGTCGAAGGTGCCGTTGGAATGGTTCAACAGGCGTTGGATCAACTCTCCAGCGAAGGCATCGTCGAACTGGACGATGCAAGTCGAGCCCAAATGGTTTCGAATTTGCTGGTCGTGCTGTGTAGCGACCGACATGCCCAGCCCGTTGTGAACGCCGGCGGCTAGGCATTCACAATACCTACTTCACGCCCTCACGCCTGCCTCTGCAAACGAAGCAGGCTTTTTTCGTGCATGTCGAAATCGTCTTTTGGCGGGCCTTCCCAAAAAACCGACTTTCGCAAACTCGACTTTCGCAAACTCGACTTTCGCAAGCGGATCATCGACGGATCATTGATCGGGGGCGCCGGTCCGTAGCTAACATGCCATAACAAATAACGTCCTCGAATACGCCCCACTTTCTCGCGTGCTGACGCAGCACGCCTTCACGCTCAAAGCCAACTTTTTTCAGCAGGCGAGCCGAAGCGACGTTGCGCCGAATATGAGTTGCAAAAATTCGATGCAGCCCGAGTTCGTCAAAGCCATAATCAATCGCCGCGGCGACGGCTTCCGTGCCATAGCCTCGCCCCCAATATTCTCGACCCAGCCAGTACCCCAGTTCAGCTCGATGGTCCAGATCGTCGATCGCCAGCCCGACGGTGCCGATCAACAAAGGCCGAGTTTGGTTTACCGCTTTCGACTCAACATTCAATCTGGACGCACTCGGCGACTTGCTCGCAATACAGACGCCAAACACGACCGCTTGGCCAATTCGTACCAGTCGCTCATGTTCTTTCAACCACTCCTCAGCCGCCCCAGCCGGATAGGGGTACGGAATGTAGTGCGTCGTGTAGGCAACTTCTTTGTCATTCACTAGCTGATGAATTCGACTGGCATCGCCGGGTGAAAATTGACGCAAGATCAAACGGTCGGTCGTCAAGATTGGAGTTGAACAGTCGCTATTTTCGTTCACGATCATGCGATCCTTACAGACGGTCAATGAGATTTTTTAATCTTTGCACGAACGACCTCGAATTCTACCCGTAATTGGCAAATGCCCTCGTCCGCCAACTAAAACCCGAGAAAAGCCGACGGCAGATCGTGGCTTCTCACGCAGAAACCCCCATTGCCGGCGGTAGCCCGCGACCGCGTTGAGCCCCACTGCGGCGCTCAAATCCAGAGAAGGTCGGGTTATGACGATTACGGTCTCCGCATGTTGCGAGAATCCGCAAGCAATTGGTTACTCTCAAAACACACCCAAAATAGTGACCTAGGTTTGATTGACGAACCGGAACGGCGAACCACCGCGACCTCGGTTCCCAAAAACCATTTGAGACAATCATGACCCAATTTGACCCTTCTTACGACGACTTGTTCAACCAGCCAACGCCGTCACCGCCGCCCAAAAACACCGAGCCCTTCGGAAGTTTTAATTCAGCGACCGGTGACCAGATCGACGCTCATCTGCAAGTCAACCAATACGACCAATTCGAACTAACCGAAGCCGTCCGACCGGCAATGGATCTTAAGATCCGGCCGTCGCAAGGCTATCGCCACGACACCTACGTCGACGAAGAAACCAACGCCAAGGTTCCCGTCATCATGGCCGCGGCGAGCAAGCAAACGCTGTTTCCGTTATTCATGAGCATGATTCAACGACTCGGCACGGTTGTGGATGTCGTTTTAGAATCCAGCCACGACGCGGGTTCTGGCGGTCATGTCGATATGTATCGCGAACACATCGACATGCCTGTTTTGACCAGCGTCCTCTGGGACTTCGAAGACCTTTTGCTGAACGACGGTTGCACAGGCATCGCGGTTCTTAACCCCAACACGCCGCAAGAGATTCAGTTTGAAGAACACAAACTGTTGATCGTTTACGGCAGTCCGCTGGAGCCTTACGAGTTTACGCTTGAGTCACACGGCGTAACGGAACGCGAAAACATGAAGTTCATCACCGAAGCCGAACACATTCACAGTTCATCGGATCATTACACAAACCGATTTAACGAACTAAGAACGGCCTTGGGATTGGACGGATCCATCGACACCGACGATCGCCGAGTCGACGACGGTCTGTACGGCAGCGAAGGCGAAGAATACGGCGGCCTGATGTAGTCCCAACCGACAATCGAGATGTGTCACTGGAAGCAGTCACGTTATCCCCGGACGAAAATCCGCAAGTTGACGGAGTTAGGCGTCAGCCGCAAGCTGGCGATCTTACACGGTATCAGTCGCAAGAGTTATTGGCGGATGTGTAACACACCGGCCATGCGCTACGCGATGCCCAACAAATGGCTGCAAGAACAAGGATTACTTTCACTGGCCGAACTCTGGTTCCAGCGAGCTCCGCTTCGAGCAACCGCGTGAGTAGCCCATCCGCATGCTAGGTGGTGTGGGGGCCGCGGGAAGAGATGCCCGTGCTACCCGATTTATCAGGCGTTGCGATGTCAGAAACTGTGATGGTGGTAGTATACGCGATTATTAGCGCGGTCAAACCCAAGATGTTCACCATGATCGCCGTCAGACGGATCCATCCATTCGTAAACATGTCCGTCCGTTATGTGCTGTTGAGCAATCGTTTTGTTGATTGGTGAGTAACGGCCGACAAGCAACATTTTTCCATTGAGTTTGCCAAATCGTGGCATTGAAACGATCCAGTTCAGGAATCCATGTTCTGAAAGCGTGAATTCATAATAGGTGTTCGGGTTACGTCCGCCCCCGTAATAACAATTGGCGTTAGAAGCGTCAGTTGGAATTCCTGTTAACGGACAATTTACGTTGTACGGAAAATTCTCAATTTCGATGCCGGTTGCAACCGTTGGTTGGAATTGAACTACGAACCAGCACGCGAATGCAGCGAAGGCAACAACGAGAAGTAAAGTCGAGAGCCTAAAGTGCATGTGCTGAAGCCGGATAACGAATTGCGATCTATCGGGGTGCCCAGTTTGGGTCGCAAGATTGGTGTTTGTTTTCAGGCACGCGGATAGATCAGAGCGCCCGTCTTTGTCGCCGCACGATTGTTCTCGGAGCGAGGTTCAGCATTAGTCTATCGGATTTTAGAATCGGTTGCCAGCTTTTTGTTGCTTAGCAGCGTTTGTGGCAGCAGATCGCTTGGCCAGCGCTCAAGGTAGCTGGACTCGCCAGAGTTCAGGCCGAACCCCAAAGCTCCCGAAGTCTGGCGACCAACCCTTTCAACATGCATTATAATGCTGTCGTATTTTAATTTTCTAGGAGGGGAAGATGTTTAACGAGCCGTTGTTTCAGTCATTTGTTTCCGAACGTCCGATCGCTGTCATGGCGCAGCTATCACTAACGCGATT
>CAZROJ010000113.1:0-15674 GCA_964601665.1 uncultured Pirellulaceae bacterium | reverse complement strand
GGGGCAAGCCCGACGGAAGCGGCAAAACACCCCAAAAGTGGCGCTGTCCAACTAGCGTTGATGCAAATGTTTGGTTGATGCAAATGTTTGGGAATCTGTCGGGTGCAACTGAACTGAAGCAAACTTGGTGCCAAAGCGTTGAAGTCGATCGAAGAAGCGTTTCGTTTGAACGGATGCCGAGTAATTTACCGAGTAAATGATTTGATCGTTGGCGAAACGGACTGGCGTGCGGCTTTGCGGTTGCCGCAGTTTTGAGCGAATTCGCGCGCCCGTTGAATCAGCTTTCGTCCGCTTCTTCGCCTTCATGATCATCGAAAAGCATTCGATGCGCGGGCGTTTCCAAGTCATCATATTGACCGCTGCGGACTTGCATCGCAAACGCAACGACGGCAATCAGAGCAATGATCAAGGCAACCGGAATCGCAATGTAAAGAACGCTCATCGCGACCCTTGTAGGTTGACTTTGGGAATTCCAGCACGCAGTGAAAGTGCCACCACGGTCAGCGAGCTGATTGGCATCAAGATCGCAGCGACCAGCGGATTGATAAATCCGAAAAACGCCAAAGCGGCGAACGTGGCGTTGTAGGCCAGCGAAACAGCCAAGTTGATTCGCATGGTCTTTGACGTCGAATCGCTGATCGATAAAAGTCGCAAGATCGGGTTGAGTCCCGGTTCGGCCAAGTAGACATTGGCAGCGGCAAGGCTCGCTTCAGCGCCGTTTTTAACCGCAATCCCCACCGAAGCCGCTGCCAAGGCAGCGCTATCATTGACGCCATCACCCACCATGACCACCGTCGAATCGTTTTGCCGGTTCTGAATCACAGCCAGTTTATCTTCGGGGCTCATCTGGCCTTTGGCCAATCTTGGCGAAATCTCAAGTCGCCGGGCAACTCGGTCGACAACCGATTGGTGGTCACCGGACAAAACTCCGATCTCCCAACCTTTGCCACGCAACGCTTGGATCGCTAACTTGGCTTCTTCGCGAATCGAATCACCAATCGATGCGATCGCCAGCACGATTCCGTCCACCGCGATCCAGCAGGGAGACAGTCCGGCGTCCGCGATTCGGTCGGCGATTCGTTGTTGTTGAACCGACGGAGAAATTTTGTGCTCGGCCAATAACTGCCCATTGCCAACCACAATTTCTCGACCGTCAACGGTGCCGCTAATGCCCCGCCCGCCGTGTTCCATGGACCGTTGGATTTGAAGTTTTGGTGACACAGGCGTCGCTTGTTGGGTTGGTTCAAAAGACAGTACATCGAAGCCGTCTTGAATCGAAGACCCGTTGCCATTGGCGAATTGAACGAGGGCCGACGCCACTGGGTGGCGAGATGTTTTTTCCAAGGCCGCAACGGCGGCAAGGCAAGTGGTGTCGCCGTACCAACGATTCACTCGCAGGCTGCCTTCGGTCAGGGTTCCCGTTTTGTCTAACCAAAACATGCCCGGGCTCTGTAACGCCTGCAGCACATCGCCGCCTTTGACCATCACTTTCCGGCCGGCCGATCGGCCCAGAGCGACGGCAATGGCCAGCGGTGTCGCTAAAGCCAAAGCACAGGGACAAGCAACAATCAGCAACGCAATCGTGCGGTCGATGGCAACTTCCGCATTGACGTGCCACCAACAAGCGAGCGTTAGCAGTGCCAGGGCGATCACAGCCACCACAAAATAGCCACCGATTCGATTGGCCCACAGCACGACGGCGGGCTTGTCCAGGGACGCTTGTTCAACCAAGTCGACAATTTTGCCCAGCCGCGTCGATCGTCCGACCGATTGGGCTCGCATCAAAATTCGCGAATCGAGATTCGTGGTTCCCGCCGCCACGATCGAGCCAACGATCTTGGGCACCGGTTGCGACTCACCCGTCAAAATGGCCTCGTCAACGCGCGTCTGACCGTCGGTCACTTCGCCATCGACCGGCAACACATCGCCGGGGCGAATTTCCAAAATGTCATCGGCGACGACCAAGTCCACCAGGGTTTCCTGTGGCTGACCGTTGACCCATTTTCGCGTCCGCGCTGGTGTCAGTCGATAGAGTAATTCGATTGCGTTGGCAGCTTTGTTTTGTTGGCGAAATTGAATCCAGCGACCAATCAACAGCAGGAAGATTAGCACGGACAACGAATCAAAATAGATTTCACCGGCACCACGGATCACGTTTGCGATCCCGGCGAGCGTTCCGACGAGCAAGCCCAGTGCGATCGGCAGGTCCATGTGCGGGGTGCGTGTTCGCAGCGCCGTTAAAGCACTGTTTAAGAAAGTGCGGCCAGGGCCCAGTAGCGCGAAGACTCCCACGATGCAGCTGGTGATCCGCATCAATTGACTCATGCCAACCGTCATATGCGAAAACATGCCAAAGTACAAAGCCGCCGACAAGATCATATTGTTACCGGCACAGGCCGCGGCGATGCCAATCTGAGTCAAGTGACGGCGGCTTTGTTGGCGTTCGCGTTGTTCGTTTTCGCCGACATGGATCGGATGCGGTCGGTAGCCAAGCCTCGCCAGCGTCGCGGCGATTGCCGACAGATCAACCGTAGCCGACCGCCATCGAACTCGGACCGTGCGACGCGGCCAGTTGACGGTGGCTCGGGAAACGCCGGGCAACATGGAAGGCAATTTCTCGATCAGCCAAACGCAAGCACCGCAATGAATTCCGTCGATCGAAAGTTCGACCTCGCGTTCGCCGCTGGCAAACTCGTTTACAAACTGGCTGTAAAAAGTTGGATCATCAAACTCTTTAAAATCAAGGACGCCTTCGTCGCGTTGCAGCACTGATTCTTGCAACGAGCGTCGGTCGGCGATGCCATAAAACGAATCAAGGCCGCAGCCAGAAATGAGCTCGTATGCCCCTTCGCAACCGCCACAGCAGAACTGATTTTGGGAGTTTTCGCGAACCAGCCCGCGCGGCACGTCCAATCCACAGTGCGTGCAAATCACTTGAGGCAGCGGCTTAACGATCATCCGATGTCCCGTCGGCAGCAGCAGACGATTGGTCTGATTCGCAATTGCAACATGGAAGCGTCGAGTGGTCGAGGTTTCGGAGGTGGTCGGCCATCTGTTCGGTATCGGTGACGACATTCGCATCGGCGCCCAGCGCGACGGGAGCGCGGTAGGCCAGTGTGAAGAAACCGATCGCGATCACGAGCGTTGCCATCGCCACGGGAATTCGTTTTTGAAAGGCTTGGCCGATTCGATTGAATCCTAAAATCAAAGCCGTCATGATCGGCACGGTGCCAGCCCAAAACACCATCATCACCGCCCCGCCCCACCATGGACTGCCCGTTCCGGCAGCAGTGATCGCGAAAGTGTAAAGCCATCCGCAAGGCATCAAGCTTGACAGAGCACCGATGGCGAAGGCTCGTGAAACGGGTGGCAGTGATTTGGTTTTGTCAAAGCCTGCCTTGAGTAGCTTTTGCATCGGCTTGAAAGCCTTGGGCAAGCGAACGCGGACGCCAATTTGACGAATTAGTGCGATCACGCCAACGAGTATCATCAGGGCTCCCGCGACATAGGTGGCCGATTGTTGCCAATTTGCAAATGAGGTTCCCAAATTCAACGCCATCCCAGCGAAGCCGAAAATCACGCCGACGATTGTGTAGGTTATCAACCGACCAAAACTATACGCCGCCGTGGGGGCCAATTTGGGACGGCGGTCGCCTGTGGATGACGAACCCGCCATCAGTGCAAACGGTCCGCACATGCCCACGCAGTGAACACTGCCCAGCAAGCTGGAAATAAAAACGGTGGTTAACAAAAGGTACATAGAATGCAAAATTTATCGTTTAATTTGGATCGAAGTGCTAATCAGATATTCTTTGTCACCCACTTTGGCGACGCCGTCGAAGACCCACCAACCATCGTGGCGAACTGGGATTTTGGCCCGATAGCAGCCATCGGCAACGTGAGTTAGTTTCAAAGTTTGAACGTTGGCGGCGTGCCCGCGGTGAAAAACTCGCACGTCAACTTCTGCGTGTTTAATTGGTTTGTTTTGGTCGTCAATCAGTTTGATCGTTACCTCGCGGATGCCGCGAACGTCCGCTGTATCGCCGAACGAAGCCGTCGCACTCCAACCGAGTGCTTGGCTAGCGGTGCGGCGCTGTTTGACAGCGTCCCAGTGGAGTGCTTGTTGGTCGTAGTCGGTGACGACCGCGTGTGATGCATCCTGCGATGTGACCGAGATCGCAACGGTCCACAGAATTGCTTGAACGACAAAAAACAGCAAAATGAAAGCCGTCCAGGCAAGCTGCGCCGTCAGTTCTCGTTTTTTGGTTGGGCTGGTGTTAATCGTTGATGTGCTCATTGGATCTCGATTGTTTGCCTGCGAAATGTTTCGCAAGCGTGTGTCTTAATAATTCGACTTGTCAGTTGTAGGGACCAATCAATTTAAAGCCCAACGAACGAGTCGTTTTTTTATCGTTTTCAACTTTGATTTCCGCACTGGCTCGACCGAATTGAAAAGCATTTTTTGGCGCGATCGCGCTGAAGTGGAACGTCCGTGTATCTCGGGGCCCGATCTCCAAATCGTTTTCTCTGACGTCGATGACCAACGATTGGGGTTTCGTCACGGTCAGAGCAAACGTCATCGGTTCGTCCGTTCGGTTGGTCAATTTGACCTTCAACATGTTGCGGATTTTGCCATCGTCGGTCGTCGTGTGCGGGCTGCCCGTGGTTTCGCGCAGAACGACGGCATCAAAACTTTTCGTCAGCATAAACACGCTGAAAAACGCAGCCGCGATACCTAACAGCAAAAACGGATAAATAACCGTACGTGCTCGGACCAAACGACTGGCAATCCCACGATCGCGCGACTGTGAGCTGTAGCGAATCAAATCCGGCTCACGCCCGATTTTTTCCATGACGATATTGCAGGCGTCGATGCATTGCGTGCAATTGATGCACTCCATTTGCAAGCCATCGCGAATGTCGATCCCCGTCGGGCACGTTGTCACGCAGTTGCCGCAATTGATGCAGTCGCCCAAAACGGGAAGCGCTGCTCCGGCGTCTTGTTGTTTCTTTTGGACTTTGCCTCGCGGTTCGCCGCGTCGTTCGTCATAAGCGACGATGATCGAATTTTGATCCAGCAGTACCGATTGCAAGCGTCCGTAAGGACAAGCGATCAAGCAAAGCTGTTCGCGAAAATAACAAAAGTCAACCATCATCGCGAAAACAACAAACGCCATCACCATAAACGGAACTGGATGTTCCACGGGCGATTGGGTGATCCATTGGCCCAGTCGATCGACGCCGACGAAGTAAGCCAGAAATGTGTTGGCAAGGTAAACGCTTAACAAAAAATAGACAATGTACTTTGCGCCTGTTCGCCAACCGGGGACGTTTTTTTTATGTCCGCCGCGGCCAGTCGTGCCATCAAAAAATCGCTCGATCGGCCGGAACAGGAATTCCATGTAAACCGTTTGCGGACAGGCCCAGCCACACCAGACGCGTCCAAACAGTGCCGTGAACAAAACGATGCTCAGCAACAATCCAACCATAAAAATGGCCAGCAAAACTGTGTCGGTTGGAAGAAACGTAAATCCAAAAATCGTGAAACGTCGAGCCGCGATGTCCAACAGCACAAACGGTTTTCCCGCCACTTTAATGAAGGGCAAAATCGTGAAGATCGCGATCAAAACGTACGCGACCGCTCGGCGAATGTTCAGCAAACGGCCTTTGCTAAGCTTCGGTTTGAGCCATCGCCGCGAGCCATCGGCTTCGAGCGTGCTGAGCACGTGCTCTTCAGGTTGCAGGATCGAGCCTGCGGGTTTTGGACTGGTTTCTGGCTGAGACATGATTTACTCCGACCAAGGCGGGATTTCGTTACCTTCAGCGGCCTTGCCTGGGATTGGGTTTTTTCGCATCGAAGCAACATAGGCCGCGGTCAAAACGATTTGATTTTGGTGGCTCATGCGATTTTTCCACGCCGGCATCGCACCGTTGGCGGCACCTTCGGCAATGACCTTGGCAATGTCTTCGACGTTGCGAACGTTTTTCCAATGATCGTCGGTCAGGTTTGGCCCCACCGCACCGCTGCCGTCGGCTTTGTGACAGCTAATGCAGTTGGTCGTGTAAACCACTTGGCCGACCTTAAGCCAGTCGTCCTTTTCCATGTACTCAAGGATCGTTTCGCGATCGGGCTCAAGTTCTCCGATCTCGGAAAAACGTAGCTCAAAAACTTCCGCCATGTGAGCGTTGTATTGGTCGTGGATCGATCGACCGTCAACGCCGGCGTGAATGTAGACGTAGTAAATGGGAGCAAAAACGATGCTGACCCAGAACAAGAATTTCCACCAGCCCGGCAACGGGTTGTCGTATTCTTGAATGCCATCGTACGAGTGATCGGTTAGTTCTGGTTCTGGGGCATTCGCATCGGAAACAGAACTGTTTTTATTGGTTGAGGAATAGCTCATACCCGGGTCTCCTTATTGTCTTCCAGCACGATATGAGCGTGTCGAGACGTTTCTGTTTTGGACATCATCAGCGTGCGAATCACAACCGCGACAAACACGACCGCAAAAATGGTAAGTGCGGCTTCGGCGAACAGGCCGTAGTCTAAAAAGCTCGTTAATTTTTTAATCATGGTTACTCGCCCTCCTTTTCTTCAGCCAGCGGAACAACAACCGGCGGTTCAGTGTTTTCAGTCGCTTCGGTAGCCTCTTTTTCGCCCTCGGAAGCCGCCGCAGCGTCATCCTCGGTGTTGTAGATGTCGGTACCAATTCGCTGTAAGTAAGCAATCAAAGCGATGACTTTGGTTTCTTCCATCGGAATGGCTTCGACGCCTTCCAATTGGACCGTCGCCGGCCCGCCTTGTTCGACAAGTTCTTTAACGATTTGCTTGGCTTGCTCCTTCGCCATTTCGACGGAATCTACCAGCTCTCGTTCATAAGGAGCTCCCAGCATCGCCGCCGACTTGACGCGTGGCGGGATCAGCTTGAAGTTCAGCGACTGGGCAATTAAATGCCGGTAAGCCGGCATCACGCTGTGCTCGACCAATTCAGACGGAGCCTTAAAGTGCTCGAGATGCCACAAATGGTTTTGCTTGCCGCCTTCTCGGGCCAAGTCAGGACCAATCCGTCGCGATCCCCACTGGAATGGCCGATCGTAGATGAACTCGCCAGCCTTCGAGTAGTCGCCGTAACGCTCGGTTTCGGCAAACAGCGGACGGATCTGTTGCGAGTGACAGTTGTAACAGCCCTCGGCAACGTAAATGTCGCGACCGGCCAATTCAAGCGGCGTGTAAGGTTTAACCGAAGCGATCGTAGGAATGTTCGAGCGGATCAAAAACGTCGGGACCAGCTCAAGGGCTGACGCGACAACCACCGCGATCGTGACCCAAACCGTAAACCGAATCGGCAGTCGCTCCCAAACTCGGTGCCAAGAAGCTTGTTCCCAGCGGTCGACTTTGTGAACCACGTCCAAAACAGGAGCCCCCTGGAGTCGCGAGTCTGGAGTACCGGGATCGCCATCGTAGTCCCTCGAAAGCGGAGCGGCCTGAATGATCGGCACGTTGTAAGTTTTTGGACGGCTGCGCCATGTCATGTAATAGTTGATCGCCATCAGCACGATACCGATCACATACAACACACCACCGCCAACACGTGTCCACCACATCGGCTTGATCGCTTGGACGGTTTCAACAAAGTCAGGATAGGCCAAGCTTCCGTCCGGCGTGAAGGCTCGCCACATCAGGCCTTGAGTCAAACCGGCAACGTAAATTGGGACGATGTAGAGCAGAATTCCAAGCGTTCCAATCCAGAAGTGCCAAGTCGCCAAGCTCTCGCTCCACAACTTCGTCTGGAAAATTCTCGGTAGCATCCAGTACAGCATGCCAAAGATCATGAACCCGTTCCAACCGAGTGCTCCCGAGTGAACGTGAGCAATGGTCCAGTCGGTGTAGTGCGATAACGCATTAACGCTCTTGATCGAAAGTAGCGGTCCTTCGAACGTTGCCATCCCGTAGAAGGTAATTCCAACCACGAAAAACTTGAGCACTGGATCTTCAGCAACCTTGTGCCACGCTCCACGCAGAGTCAGCAGGCCGTTAATCATTCCACCCCAGCTAGGCATCCACAGCATCAACGAGAAAACCATCCCCAGCGAAGACGCCCAAGCGGCGATGGATGTGTAGTGCAAGTGGTGAGGACCGGCCCAGATGTAGATAAACACCAACGACCAAAAGTGAATAATGCTCAACTTGTACGAAAAAACCGGTCGTTCGGCAGCCTTGGGCAAGAAGTAATACATCAGGCCCAAAAACGGCGTCGTCAGGAAAAACGCCACCGCGTTGTGCCCGTACCACCACTGCATCATCGCGTCTTGAACGCCAGCGTAAATCGGCACGCTTTTGAAAATGCTCGACGGAACAACCAAGTTATTGAAAATGTGCAAAATCGCGACCGTAATGATTGTCGCGATGTAAAACCAGAGCGCCACGTACATGTGTCGTTCGCGACGTTTGATCAGCGTCATGAAAAAGTTCACACCAAAGAAACCGGCCCAAACCAAAGCGATCGCGATATCGATCGGCCATTCCAGTTCCGCGTATTCTTTACTTTGCGTAATTCCCAGCGGCAACGTGATCGCGGCCGACACGATGATCAACTGCCAACCCCAAAAGTGCAGCTGGCTCAGCATGTCGCTCCACATGCGAGCCTTACACAGTCGCTGAGTCGAATAGTAGACGGCCGCAAAAATCGCGTTGCCGGCGAACGCAAAAATAGCCGCGTTCGTATGAACGGGGCGTAATCGAGCGAACGAAATGTATTCGACAAACGTCCATTGTGGCATCACCAGCATCACCGCCACAATCACGCCGGCCAGTGTTCCCACCAAGCCCCAAATCAGTGTCGCCAAAGCGAACATTCGGACAATGGCGTCGTCGTAAGAGAATTTATCCAGCAATGGATTGTCGGTGTTCGCCGAAGAGTCCGCGGTCTTATTCGCGGCTGGAGAATTATTCATGTTTCCCGTTGGCTTTAAAATCAAAAAATCTTTGCACAGCTCCGTCGTGGCTCATGGAACCACTGCGGATTAAATCACATCACTTGCTGCCGGAAGCAATCGCGATGCCAATAAGTTTTGCGAGACAAATAAGGCCAAATTCTGAACGTCTTGGCTTGGTTTTAGAGGATTCGCCACGAAAACGAAAAAGGCGTGTGCGGTTTCGCGCGCGTCGTTTGGCGAAGTGTGCGGGCTTGTCCGACCGGGGGCCGCTGGCTGGAGGCGGCGTTTGAATTTATCCGGAGTTTTATCCGGAGTTTTATTTGGACTCGGATTGAAAACCAATCGGCTTTACGGCTAGCAGTGCACAAGGCAGCGAATCAACAACCGCCTCGACCGTGCTTCCCAAAAACTGGTTCATCAGCCGGTTCAACGAGACAGTGCACATCACCACGACATTCACCGAATGTTCTTGGCAGAGCTCGGGGATCGCCGTCGCAGCGAAGCCTTGTTTGACTTGGAAACTGTCACCAAAAGCGGTTAGGTCGTGGGAGGCTGCAAACTTGTCGAACAAGCTTTGGTAGACCGCCTTTGCTTGGCCGATCGTATCTTGATAAGCCGCCGAGCCCATTCGTTTTTTCATCAAGTCGGCATCGTACAGGTCCCAACAATAGGCTCCTCGCAATCGCCGCTGTTGGCTCGAAAAGCGAATCGCCTCATTCAAAATCGCTTGGTTTTCGGAATCGTCATGTTCGACATCGACCATCGCTAAAACCGTCGCATCGTCGACCGGCTGGGAGCCGACCAGCAGCAGCGGACAAGGGCTTGATCGGAGCAAAGCACGCGCCGTGTTGCCGACCATGCCAGCGAATTTGCTCTGCGCGCCCTTCATGTAACGGACCACCAAATCGACCTGTTCCGCTTCGGCTTCTTGAATTATCGACTCGGACGATCGGCCGATTAAGACTTTAGCGACTGCATCAACGCCCGCGTCACAAAATTTATTGGCGAAGGAATCCAATCGAGCGGTTTTGTCGGCCAGTACCATTTCAAACACGTCATCCGCGTTGGTTGAAAACCAGCGACTGCTCTTGCTGGGGCGTTGGAGCGTGTCAACAATTGTGACTTTGGCATTGTGTCGCTGAGCCAGCCGAAAGGCCGTTTCGGTCGTGGCTGCACTGGTCGATAGCCCATCGCTGGCCAGCAAAATATGTCGATAATGATCCATCATTAAAGTCCTTGGTTGAAGAATCGGTTTGTTGTCAATGTTTGATCGGATCAGGTACGCAGCGGCTCAATCGCGGTTTACGCGTGGCTTAAGCGCGGTTTAATTGCGGCTCCAGCTCGGCTCAAGCGCGGAGCACCAAGACCGGGCAAGACGCCAGCCGGACCACGCGTTCGGCCACTGAACCTAGCAATAGCCGAGTCATCCCTGTGCGGCCGTGAGACGAAATCACGATCAGACCCGCCTCACGCTCTTTGGCCAGTTCCGCCACTTGGCTGCCAGGGTCGCCAAAGAGCGTTGTGAACTTGACGTCCTTGTAGGCTTCATCAACTTCGTTGCGAAAACTGGTTTCGAGGTTCACACCGATGGTTTCTTGCGTTTGTGCACCCCAGATAATGCCTGGCTCGGCGGCTGACGGGTACGGCGTCACATGGACCACTTCGATTTGGTCATGCGAATTCGCCAGATAAACCGCCTGCCTCAGCGCCTCTTTGGAGCTGTCGGAAAAGTCCCAAGGTACTACGATTGTTTTGCTTGAAAAATCTTTCATTTGAATCTCCCCTTGATTTCAAAATTCTAACACTGGTCTGAACGAGTATTTGATCGATGTCAGGCGGTAAACGCTTGCTCGGAGGCCGATCTAGGATGGCTTCCAATGACAACTGTATCGCATCGCTCGGACGCGCGAACGATCTCGGGTCCAGCATTTCCGCTCAAGAACAAGTGTTCGCATTCAACTGAATCTTCGGTCGGCCGTAATTGTTGAAACGAATCTCGGTTCGCATTCGCAGGGGACAGAAAGTTGTTTTGGCCCGGCATTGGTTCGGCTCCAGACCACGTTGGAGCGACGTACATCAGCACAAGCTTCGAATCGTTTTGCTTGGCAATGTTAGTCGCCAATTCGATCGCGTCCAAGCTATTTTTGAACATATCGACGGGACATAAAACGCGGTTAAAACGTGACATGAATCGCTCCTTTTTGTAAAACTATCTGCAATTAAAAAATGACGCATTGCCTGCACTCAGCCCACGATGCCTTTCAGGATGACTCCAACAATGTAGGCAAGCAGTGCAGCGACACCGCCAACTGAAAACGTTTCCAAACCTGACCAGTACCACTTTTGATCGACAAACGTCGACTTGGCAGCACCGACCAAGAAAAACGCAACGCCAGTCAAGCCAGCACTGACGGCGTAAAGTGTGTTGGTTTGCGTGGGCACAAAGTGTCCGTAAATAAACACCAGCAGCGGCAATAGGCCGACGATGCAAAAGGCCAAAAACGTTGTCGCCGCGGCCTTGAATGGCGAAGGTCCTGCCAACGTCATGCCCAGTTCGTCGACCAGCATCGTGTTGATCCAACGCTGTTCGTTGGCCGTAATAATCTCGACCGCTCGTTCCAAGTCGTCCCCGCGGAAGCCTTTTTCGGCGAAGATCTGCCTTACTTCCTCACGTTCGCCTTCGGGTGTTTCGCGAATGTGCCGACGCTCCATCTCTTTGGCTTTGTCGCGAAGTTGTTCGTCTGTTTTGGTGCCGAGGTAGTTGCTGGCGGCCATGCTGAAACCATCGCCCAGCAAGTTGGCCAAGCCAAGTACAATCACGATCTGCGGATTCAAACCGGCTCCGGCGACGCCCGAAACAACGGCGAACGTCGTGACCGTCCCATCGATTGCACCATAAACGAAATCACGCAAATAGCTGTGCCTGGCCGCACCGCGAATGCGTTGGCGAATGGATTCTGGGTCGTGTTGGTGTTCCAGTTTGGCCATGGTCAAACGACGTTGCAATCAACGTGCCATAACGGCCATCGAGTAATCTTGGACTCATGCCAAGGAATCACTGTCGTTTGGTCGGGAGTCGATGGAACAAAAGAGCGAAAACGCACGCGCAACAAGCGCGCTTGTCCGGCGTTAGTCTTGCCAATCATTCAAGTATTCGCGGATGAGCGTTCGCTTACGCGCGATCGTTCGCTCGGAACAGTGGAGCGTTTCAGAAATTTCCAAGGTGTTGAATCCTTGGGCGATCAAGCAAAAGACCTCATGCAAAAGATTTCATGTAATTGCTCGGGCAACCGTTTCGTCCCTACAAGCATGCCCATTTTCAGCGGATGGGTTTTCCGGGTTCATTGGTCGACTTTATTTTCCAAGACGGATTCAAACGACTCAACGACACTTCGATCGCCATCATCGATCGAGCGAATCGAGGCTCACCACCTTGCGAATCGGGACAGTTGTTTCTTTTCATCCCGGTTCACTTCGTCGGATGAAATGCCAACCCTGCCATCAATAAAAAATTCAAGGGTGCCCGGAAAATCGTCAGAGGCCCATCGACCGAACAGATCTCAGACCCATTCGGCCTCTCCAATGACGGATCCCAGCAAGTGAAGCGCGGATACCTTCGATCTGTCCAAGTAATGGATGTAAAAACAACAATTACCGGGCGATACTTATTTGCGCTAACGCTGGTTGCTGCAAGCTTGATTGGTTCTCATCTACTGATGAGCCGCCAAGTAGCCAACAATTTCACTGACGGTTACATCATCAACATTAGTGGTATGCAGCGAATGCTGTCGCAAAGAATTGCGTTGATGGCGAACGAGCTTTCTCTTGAGATTGAAAAGTCGAGAGCCGACGATCTTGCCGATGAGCTGCAAAGGTCCCACAACCAGATGGCAGTCAACAAGTCGAAGTTGGATGTCGTCATCGAATCGACGGGGTCTCCCGAACTGAGAAGGCTCTATTACGGACCCAATGCAGTCGACGAACGAGTGACGCACTACTTGGCACTTGCAGAACGTCTGCTGAGCAACTACCAAACAAACCAAAATGCGAAAGACAATCAACGAGCGATTTCGCGAGAGATCGCGGAAATTGCCAGAAACGGTTTGCTCGATCAGCTTGATGCTTGTGTCTATCAGCACCAAGCCGAACTTGAACAAAAACTTGGCCTGCTGCAACGCCTTGGGGGGATCGTGCTCTGGCTTGGACTTTCGATACTGGCTCTCGAAGCGCTGTTTATCTTTCGACCAATGGCCCATCAGATTGAGCAAACGGTTTGCGAACTCAAATCGACCAACGACGAATTAACGGAGTTTTCATATCGTATTTCTCATGACTTAAGAGCTCCCATTGCCTCTTCTTTGGGCATGACTGAAGTGTTAAAAGAATCGCTGGCCGACGGAGATATTGACGATGTTTCAAACGCTGCCCAGCGGATTGGCAAGTCGATGGTGCGACTGGACAGTTTGATTAAAGACGTGATTGACGTAACGCGAAATAAAAAAACGCAAGTCGATCCCGAGCCGGTAACGCTTCACTGGCTTGTCAGTGGTGTTGTTGAAAGCCTTTCTGAACTGCCGAGTTTCCATCGAGTTCAAGTCGATTTGGATATCGATCCGTCCGTCACGATTTTGGTCAAGCAGCTGTTTCTTAAGCAAACTCTAGCGAACTTAATTTCCAATGCGTTCAAATATTTCGATCAAGCAGAGTCGAGCCCGCATTTGATTGTAAGTGCCTCATTTGCAACGAATCATTGCACCCTTACGGTTGCTGACAACGGCATTGGAATCCCCGCGGACCAACGCGGCGAAATCTTTGGGATGTTCAAGCGGTTCCATCCACGAAGATCTTTCGGCAGCGGACTAGGGCTTTACCTTGTCAAGCAAAACGTCCAGCGACTTGACGGGACGATTTCTTATCAACCGCTCGCGAAGGGCTGCAAGTTTATCATTCAATTTCCGATTTCGCTGGTCTCGGATTTTTCCGCCAGCAGTTCCACGGAGGCAATGCCACGATGAGTCTTGAACGAGTTTTAGTTGTCGATGATGACGATGACTGCCAATTCCTTTCTAGCAAAATACTCAAGAAGGTCTTGGGCGATATCGAAGTGATCGAAGCCTATGACGGTGTCGAAGCGATTGAGCTTTTAAATGACAATGATCGCCAGCCTGACGTAATTTTGCTGGATATCAACATGCCGCGAATGGACGGATTTAAATTCCTCGAACAGTATTCAGTAACGAATCCGAGCATTCCGCCCGTCGTTGTCATGCTCACTTCTTCAGACCAACAATCTGACAAAGAAAAAACGTTGGCGTATGATTGCGTTTTTGATTATTTCATCAAGCCGATTAACAAAGAAAATATCAATCGGCTCGTTGAATTTTTCCAGCGACAATCAGCCAAGTTGTGACCACAGCGTTGCCAGCCTGATTGCGATTTGGAATAGGTGCTGGCACGAAACACCACACGAAATAAAATTTTGCTGCACTAAAAACCCTCGCCACTTGGCGTTGTGGCAACGATGGTCGTGCCAAAACGATAAGTTGAATTACTTGATAGACGGGTAAAAACGCACCGGTCCGGCTTCAGTTTATTTTACCTTGGTTCATTCGTTGGCCTTCGCTTCCAAGAAGGTTCTTGGCCACTGACCACCAGCCAAGTTGAGTCAAATCTCGATAAGGAGAATCGGCTGGCAATTCACGCATTAGATGGTCGTGCGCCAGTGCAAGGTTGTGATAGGGAAGCGATGGGAACATGTGATGCAACGCATGGTATTGAATCGCGAATGGAAAGAACAACCAAGTCAAAGGATCTTTGCCCGTGTAGTTGCAAGAATCCATGATGTGATCCGACACCGATAGGTTGTCGCCATTGCCTTCGAAATGATGGTCCGCCAGTTGTCGCAGTTGGTTCAAAATCACCACGGTCGCTCCCAAAGAATAAAGCATGAACATCCGCGAGGGATGAGCCACGCCGACCAACGCCGCTCCGGGGATCGCCCAAGCACGCAGGCAGCAGAGTAACTCCAAGGCGGCAAACGGTTTACGATTGATACGATTTACGGGTCGTTCGTATTTCCAATTGAACGTAAACGCCGACATTCGTCGCAGCACAAACTCGCGAACAGTGGGTGTAATAAACGTCAGCGGAGCCAACGCAAATCGAAGGAAGACTGCCAAGGGAAACAGCGCGACGATCAGGAAATAAAACGCGAAGTTCAAAAGATTCCCGCGCTCACAAATGTTGACAACATACTCAGGATCCTGCGGTGTTCCATAAACGCGTTGCGTGTGGTGGTCGCGATGGTGCCCGGTGAAAAACGTTGACGGGGTAAGAGTGACAACGCCGATTAAAATATTCCAAGCAACTTTGAAGCCCGTTAACTCGTGGCCGCCCAGATGTGCCACCTCATGCACTAGCGAGCCAACTCGGTACAGCCAAAACACCGCCACCAAGAAACCAACCAACTGCAACAGCGAGAATGCGGGCGCTGCCAGATAAACCGCGGCCGAGCCATAGGCGATCGTGCCGCTGAAAATCATGTCTCGCCAAAAGATCCAAGGCTTGACCTGATGAAAGTCTTGATTTGACGTTTTCAAAGTTGCGCGAACATTGCGCACCCATTCGTTCTGGGCGGGAGAAGCGGTCGACACAGCAGAACCTAAAAAGGGCGGAGGGAGAAGGCTGAACGAAGTTGTTCCCGATCGCGACCGATCTGTCAATGCTGATCAGCTCGC
>CAZROJ010000112.1:11209-15759 GCA_964601665.1 uncultured Pirellulaceae bacterium | reverse complement strand
TCTAGGACTCCGCCCTTTCACGGCGGCAACACGGGTTCGAGTCCCGTAGGGGTCATATTTAAGGCTCTCCCAGCATTTCATATGTTGGGAGAGCCTTTTTTCGTGGCGTGTCGATTCTGCGCTACCCATCTTGATGTAATTGTTTGTCGCTTGAACGATCCCAAAAAGTCAATGCAAACACAAACATGACCAACAGGGCAAACGCGGCGGGCACGTACCAAAATTTGGCAAAATCAATGGTGTCGCCATCTGAACATACCTTGCTCCACCATCCAAAAAATTGTGCTCCAATTCCTAGCCCCAGCCCTTGGGTGAGCAGCACGATCAACGACTGAGCCTGTCCCTTCACTTCTGCCGGTGCTTTGTTGTCCGTGTAGATCATTCCGGTGACAAAGAAGAAGTCGTAACAGATTCCGTGCAGCAAGATCCCGAGAAATATGGGGTAGGTCAGCAAAACGTCCTCTTGGCCAAAGGCGAATCCCCACAGGCCGTACCTCAGTACCCACGCGGCCATCCCAATGGCCAGCATCCACTTGACCCCCAGTCTCGCGAAGCACAACGGCATGATGAGCATGAACAAGATCTCGCTCATTTGCCCCGTGCTCATCGCCCCCGTGGTCGACCCGAACAACTCAATCCCTTGCGATTCAACGTAGCCATATCCTTGTGCGTAGTAGCCGGCCAAAGGGATACAAATCAGAAACGAGGCGATGGCGAACACCAGAAAATTTCGATCCTTAAGCATGGCCCAAGCGTCCACCCCCAAAACCTTTCCGATCGAAATCGGCGCTCCCTTGGCTGGCGGTTCTGTTTTAGGCAACGTAAAGCAGTAGAGCCCAAGCAGTGCCGAGGCGACGGCGGCCACTTTGAAAATCATGCCAGAATTGTCTGCGAAGTTGATTTCACCGCCACCGAGCCAACGTCCGCCCCACATCGCCCAGTTTCCGAAAATCCAACCGATAGTGCCTAGGACTCGGACAACAGGAAACTCCTTTTCTCCGTTTGCTAAGTGCTTGAATGAGAGGCTGGCCGTTAGCCCTAGCGTCGGCATAAAGCAGACCATGTACAGCAACAGCACGGCAATCATGGGATGGAAAAACTGTCCCAGCCACGAGTTAGGGACGCCCGCCGCCGCGAGTGATGGCGTAAACCACAGCAGAGCAGCGCCCAATAAGTTTAGAAGTCCAAGCACCTTTTCGGTGTTAAAAAGCCGGTCGACCATTAAACCCAAAGTCAGCGGGGCAAAAATAGCAGCCAACGGTGCGACGGTGTAGGCGGCCGCATGAAATGAAAAACCCGACTCGCTAACGGCTTTCATGCCCGCTTCATTCAAAAATCCATCCATCGATACATACCAACATCCCCAGACAAAGAACTGAAGGAACATCATGATCGCGAGGCGTATCGTCAGTGTCAGTGAACTGCGGGCAGAGCTGTCTATCATGGCAGGGCCGGTGACCTTAAGGGGAAATTGGAAACAAATTCTGCTCTCCAGTTTACAACAACCAAACCTGCTCCGCATCAACGCAATCGCAACCAAGACTCATTCCCCGGACGCTAAAATTCAACGCTCAATCCGTCGTTTCTAGGGACCCAGCCGGCTCGATAATTCCAAATCTTGCGTGATCTTGGACCATTCGCCGCCTCATATCTTCGCCAAAATATTGTTAGAAACCTCAATTCAAACTGGATAGAGTTTGACGATCAGTCCGATATTTCCGGTAACACGGCTAATTACGATTATTCCGGTCAGCTCGGTTCACTCCCCCCATGATTCGACTGACGAAGGTCCGTCGTGCCTCCTTCGAGGCATGAGATGGCCTTGGTCTTTTTATGGAGTGACCCGAAATGGGTTCAAACAGATTTATTTTCGCTGCCTGGAAAAAAAGGCTGCTCCTGCCTGGCTTCGCTCTGGCGGCCGCGTTTTTTATGCCGGCAAGTTCGCAGGCACAATCCTCCACGGCAAGAATTATTCAGCCGGTTGCCTATCGATTCGGATCCGACCAAATTCCGTTTCCGGCGGAGCCCGGCGAAAACGCATATCAAGCTTCGCCCCAGCTTCCCAATACGAGACCGCGGTTTAAACCAGCGATCGATCGACCGGGGCTAATCCGGCGAGGTCGAATGGTATCTTCCGCGATCATTCGCCAAGAGAAAGTTATTGACGCGCAGGAGAACAGATCAAATTCGGCGCAAATCATTCAAGATCCATTTGGCGAAAATCAGCAAACTCCCAAGCCGCCCGTCAATCAATTTCGCCCGGTAGTTCCTCCGAAAATCAATGTGCAAGAAGGCACTTTTCAGGAAAGCGGGAAATTGCCGCCAGACGTTTTCGAAGATCCTTTCAAAAACGAAAACCGACCAGGCGATAAGTCAGTTCCGACTGGCCCAAATTTAACGCAGCCTGCTAACAACAAACAAGGCAACAACCAAGACGTTGATCCGCCAGAACCAAAACCGGCTCAACCTCAAGAGACCGCCCCAGCACCTCCGCGACCTCGCAAATCGAAACTTGACAACGGAATCGACTATCAAACAAGACGCGGTTACAACTCGCTGCCGTCAAGATCGAACGTCTATCAACCGCCGGGATCTCAACCTGCACAGCCCTTTGTCGATCCTGGCGAAGCGGGGGTTTATTTTGTGCCAGCCTACGAACCCATCCCAGGTTTGCAGGCACCGCACGTTGCTCCACCCACAAACATGTATCCAGAGAATTACTCAGCGAATCCGCCAAGCTATCATCCGCCGGTTCCACAGGGCCAACCAAGTTACGATGGCCAATGGCAGCCACATCTTCACCAACCAATTCAAACGCCACCGCAAACGGTTTATTCCGAAGTGGTTCCGGCACCTGCGGCTCGCGACCCGCAAGGGCCCGTTGCAGCTGTGCGTCATGGTTTGTTAGGCAAAATCAAATCCGATTTGCAACAGAACTGGGGCATCGGTGATTTCAGCCGGCAAGACTCCGCTTATAACTCGATAGCGAACGCCCCCGCGTTCTATTTTGGATTCCAAGGAGCCGGTGCGGTTTCGACTGATTTCGATAATGGCAGTGGCAGCGTACTCAACGCGAGCGGAGGGACCGCATTTATGTTTGCACTGGGGCGACTGAACGGAAAAAATTTACGAACCGAAGCTGAACTATCTTTCCGCAACAATGACGTGACTTCGTTCAGCACGCCTGGTATGGAGTTCGACTTTGATGGACAGCTGCAAACATTTTCCGGCATGGCGAACGCCTATTGGGAGTTCTCAAATTTCCCATCTGACCGAATTAAACCCTACATCGGTGCCGGCGTTGGCTTTACGAGTTTAACAGCGACGCTTCGGGATGCGTCCGGAGGTTCATTGCTGAATACAGACAGAAATTCTGACTCGAGCTTTGCTTATCAATGGATGGCGGGTCTCAACTTTCGTGCTGGCGACAACTTGGATTTCTTCGGTGAGTATCGATTTCACGACATGGAGAGTTTTCAGATCCGGTCCTTTGATCGTGCCTTGTCCGGGGACTACGGTTACTCAGCCAGCTCCGTCGGGGTGGGGTTGCGTTGGAAGTTTTAGCTTGCCACGCTGCACTCGATTGTTTTTTGGGTTGTTTAATTTTGGCAATCAAGGCTTACCGGTTTCGCGATCCACTTCGGCGATAGGCTCGGGCCAGTACCGCAAATCGGTGCTGCGAGTTTGTTGGTGCATTCAAATGGATTTGAATCGTGCTGAGCGACGAGCTCCGATCGCCAGAGCGGCTTATCTGGCCTCGTTTATTCACGGTCTCAAATCGCTAGTCGTCAAATTGGACGCGGTGAGCCGTTTACACTTTTTTGTCGAAGGGCAACGATGGAGTCTTGGAGGGCATTGTTTTGGGTCGCAGTTGGCGGCAGTGCGGGTGCAGTTTCACGCCACGCAATTGGGTTGCTTTCCAAACAATGGATCGCACCCGATTTTCCAGTCGGTACGCTGTGTGCTAACCTGCTTGGGTGCTTCTTGATGGGGTTGCTGCTGGGAAGTAGCGTCGGTGAAAAGCACCCGGTCGCGAAGCTGGCCATCGGCACGGGCTTCCTTGGATCGCTAACGACTTTTTCAACCTTCAGTGCTGAAACCATGGCACAGCTGAACCAGCAACAGTACTTGGTCGCGGCGGGATACGCGGTGGTGAGCGTCATTGGCGGGATACTTTTGACATTGCTGGGGATGTCTCTGAGCGGAGCCTTTCGAGCACAAGGGTGAATAAGATTCCCGATGGCCTTGGGGACGAACAAGCAAAACGGCAGGACGTTGCGATCATTGTTCGAATAAAAAAGCCGTCTCACACCCAAGTGCGGACGGCTCTAAATCTTCGGCTTTCATCAAGCCTAAATTCTGTATCGACTCGACGTAAATTAGGTTCCGTCGGCAGCAGTTTCTGGCTCGGGAGTCGGGATCGGCGGAGTCGCTGATTCCTCAACTTTGTCTGCAGCTGGCGTCTCCGCAGTTGCAGCAGGAACCGCAGCAACTGGCTCGGCCACGACAGCGTTTTCGGTTGGCAAGTTCATGACGGGCTGACCCATGAT
>CAZROJ010000112.1:0-11109 GCA_964601665.1 uncultured Pirellulaceae bacterium | reverse complement strand
CTCGATTCGCGTTCCTCGATTCGGTTAGCCCGCTGCAAATGCAGAATGCCGGTGGTGTTCGGGTGAATTCAGCGGTCAAAACAGAACCAAGCGAGTACTTCACGCCATCCAATTGGATGATTTGGCACACTTCTGCCGATAACTTAATGCAGCAGGTCAATCTTTGGGCGGATCATTTTGGGGCAAAATGAGTCAAAATGACACCAGGAGTCGTAAAAATGCAATCGACTCACAACAAACCCGGCATGCGATCTTTTAACGTAAGGCGTTGCCCAGCAGCGATTTGCGACTCAGAGTTGTTTTTCGTGTAAGGCCGGCCTTAATTTTGCGTACGAATAAGGCAGAAGCGGAGAGTCTGACACAGGGACTCGGGGTTGAGTTAAAAGAAACCTTTGGTTTACGCGAACCTCAGCGTCCTCATCAGGCTCGAATTACTCAACAGACCAAGAACAAAGACACAAAGACGAATTTTCTGGAGCTCCAATATTTAGTTGCCTAGGGTGCTGACATGTCGGAATCACAAAACAAATCGAAACCGCCTTTTCGCGACGCAAGCCGTGGCGGAGAACAATCGAACGACTCGCTTGCTCAGTTTTCCCAATGGATCGACGCGGAACTCCTGCTCCTAGAAGCTCGCCACCAAAATTTCGAGACAAAAGAATCAGCTCGAATTTATTTCCAACGTTGAGCTGGATACGTTGAGCCGTGTACGTTGAGCTGGATAGTCACCAGCTGAGTTGCCCACGTCTTTGATGGGTTTGTGCGGTTTTGGTTAATACGAGATTCAATCGCTGCCTGCTCTGGAGTTCGGAGCCGAGTTCGGCACTTGGCGTCGCAAGCCGATGTCCGTCCGATTGGCCTCGCGTTTAAAGTTGACCGCCGGCTTGACTGGATTCCGCTGGCGAGTCTTCGTTTGCGTCGCCATCGGATGCATCGTTTTCTTCGCCGCCAGCTTCTGCTTCGGCTCGTTTTCTTTCGAGTTCTTTTTCTAGCAGATCCATGCGGACTTCGTTTTCAAGTCTCGCGATCTCACCTTTGACCTCAGCCAGTATCGACCGCCCGCGTTTGGGGTTGGGCAGGTCGCGCCAGTCGACGTCTTTGTAAAGCTCCAGCGTCGATTGATAGACCTTGAGCGATTCATTGATGTCAGTAATCTTGTTCGCTTGAATCATCGCGGCTTGTATTCTGGCAAGCTGTTGTTGAGCCTTAGTTCGGCGCTCGAATTTTAGTTTGACTGCAAACCCGATTGCGGCATCGACACAGTCTTGGTCGCGCGGTTCTAACTCAAAGCTCTCGTTGAACCGAACAAACGCTCGCATTTTTTCCGCAGCCATACTTGGTGACTCGGACGCTAAATTGGCAAGCTCCAGAAATTTGCTTTCCACCTCGCTAAGGCCCTCGGGCGAACGGGACCGAACGGTAAGCGTATTGGCGAGCGTTCGATACTTGTAAATCGCTTCGGCGGCCTTTTGCAGTTTCGCAATATTGTCCGCGCGAGACTCGTCAGGATACAATTCCAAGAATTGATTGATTTCGTCAAGAACGCGATCTGGCTCTTGTGCTTTATCTTGAATGGTTGTGAACAATTGCTCTGCCGTTGGCGGTGCGGTTGCTCGAACCCAACCATAGATGCCAATCGCGATGACGCAGGCAAAAGCCAAAAGCAGCGGCAGCAGTCCTTTCGATGTTTGCTCGGGCTCGGGATAGGTCTCCAGTTCTTGTCGTCTGAGAGTCTCGGTCACCGTATTGAAGTAGTCTTGTTTCTCAGCAGTCGCTGGTTCCAGCTCAAGCTCGTCCGTCGCCGCAACTGGCAGATCAGGGGTTGGCACATTGACCTGCTTTGGTTTTTCGTCGAGCGTCTGATCAAGCGACCGTTTGTTCGGCTTGTTATCAGCAACAGTCTTCGTCGGCTCAGGCTTTGCACTTTTTAATTCGATCGTCGCGGCAACTCCATCGTGCGCCGTTTTGGCTTCCGAGTCATCCCGCAACTCTTCCTCGATCTCGTTTAGTTTGTGGATCAAAGCCAACGCTGTCGGGACTCGATCGTCGGGTTTTTTTTCCATCAGCTTACTAATCAACTTCTCCAGCGGTCGGGGTACGTCCGGATTGGCAACCGAAACTTGTGGGGCTGGCACACGCGTCAAATTCCTTAACGATTCTTCAACGCTGTTTCCCGAAAATGGCGGGCGACCCGAAAGAAGCGTGTAGAGCACCGTGCCAAGACTATACAGGTCACTTTTCGCGGTCACTGGCTCACCTTTGGCTTGCTCCGGACTCATGAAGTCCATCGTTCCCAGAATGTTGGTTCCTGTGTTTTGGGAATTCCCAAATCGTTTCGCGATTCCAAAGTCGGTCAGCTTTACTCTGGGGGCTGAGCCATCGTTTGAATTAGCCATCATCAAATTGCCCGGTTTTAGATCACGATGAATCACTCCTCGATCGTGGGCATGCCGAAGGCCCTCGGCACAGTCTCGTGCTACGGCCAATACTTGTCGCCAGTCAAACTTATGCCTGGCTCGTTGCATTTGAAAAAGGCTTTGACCTTCGACTAACTCCATCGCGAAAAAAAGCTGACCGTCTTCTTGACCATAGCTAAGCAAGCTAACAATGTTGTCGTGGTCAAGTTTAAGAAGAGCTTTGATTTCGGATTCAAAGCGGCCGCGAAAATGAGGATCGTCCGCAAAGTTTGGTGATAAAACTTTCACCGCGTGTTTTTCATTGGAGTGAATATGCACGCCTCGGTAGACTGTTCCCATTCCGCCGCGGCCGAGGACTCCCTCGATCTCATAGGGGCCAATTTTTTTCATCTTGATGCCAGTTTCAGTCGCCAATGAAGCAAGTAGTCTAAAGATTAGACAGGCGGCGTTTGTTTCGCCGTTGCAAATCTTTCCAATGCGTTGTCTCAGCTAAGTTTTTGGTGTAGTGGACGAGGCCACGAGTTCTGAAGTGCGAACAAAACGTCAATGGTTCGTTGACGCGTCCCTGACAACCGAACCTGATTTTTAGCTGCAACGCATCTATAGATATTATCTGATTAGCTTCTGGTTGGTCGGATAAATAACAAAAAATCCAATTGCCGACCGCAACCAATTCGCCTGATCATGCAACATCCCGCAGAGATTCCAATTGAGCAACTGCTAAGCCAGTGCACCGTCAAGCGAACTCGTGGCTCGGGTCCAGGTGGGCAACACCGAAACAAAGTTGAAACCGCTATCGTGATCAAACACTTGCCAACGAATGTCATCGGGCAGGCAAGCGAAAAACGAAGCCAAGAACGAAATCGAGAAACTGCCGTGGGTAGGCTTCGAGTCAATTTGGCCGTTGGGTTTCGGTCGACCACGGAACGTGCCGCACCTTCGGATCGCCTGAAAAGCCGAGCGAGCAGAGGCACGTTACGAATTAATGAGCAGCATTTTGACTATGCCGCAGTGCTGGCTGAGGTTCTCGACCTTATCGAGCAACATCAATATGACGTTACCAAAGTGGCCAGTATCGCCGGATTGTCGACTTCACAACTTGTTAAATTCGTCAAAACGTCTCACGAAGCGTTGGCGGATTTGAACCGTCACCGCGGTGAACTCGGGCTCTCACGCATTCGTTAAACTTTGCTGAAAGCTCGCGTCGAAGGTCTGTTTTTGATGATTTCCGTCTTTTGGCACGGCACATGCATTCCAATTAAGCGGAAGTGGTCCGCTTTGATCGGCCTTGGTCGAGATAAGCGGAAAAGAGACGAGGCAGTGTCTAAACTGCTCACAATTGTGGGCAGTTTAGGCCATCTCTTCAATTCGAGACAACCAACCCAGGCCACCAAGTATAATTTGACTTGGTGGCCTGTTTTATTTTGAAACATCAAAATCGAACAGTGTTCAAAATTAAAACACTTTCTGATGTTGAGTATCTAACGCACTGTTCCGCGTTAAATTTTTTTTGATGTGCCCCGTGTTGCGTTGATTAGTGTCGCAACACGCTCTTCGTTGCGACGGTGGAAAATGATTTTAGTCGCGACAATCCTCAGCTCCGACCCGATTTTAGCCGCGATCTATTGCGAAAACCATAAAACGCCCTTGCTGGAGAATTTTTGCCCGTAAAATATAGCGATGGGCAGCCGAGGACAGTTGTTTAAACCGCGTAAGGCAAGACTATGAGACAGCAGTTTGGATGGGGCAGTGCACTTAATGTCGTGATCGCATTGGCTGCTGCGCTAGTTTTTACGGATCGCCAACTGGTCGCCCAAACGACCCCCGTTTCGGCAGCGATTTCTGTTGAGACTTCAATCGCGGCATCGTCGTCCGACGACACAATTGTTAGCCAGATTGACGCATACATCGAACAGGGCTGGCGAGACTTTGAGCTTGAGCCCTCGGCGACCGCTTCGGACAACGAGTGGTGTCGACGCGTTTTCCTCGATGTGCTCGGTCGAATCCCAACGACCGAAGAGGCGGTTGCGTTTGTCGATGACAAGTCGGACAACAAGAAGAAGAATCTCGTTTTGTCACTATTGTACGACGACGAGTACACCGAAGAGTTCGCGCGGAACTGGACGACGGTTTGGACAAACCTATTGATCGGACGCACAGGCGGCACCGGTAACAACTCAATGGTCAGCCGCGAGGGCATGCAAAAATATTTGCGTGATTCATTCGCTCGCGAGAAACCCTACGACAAGATGTGCTACGAATTGGTGACAGCCAACGGCACGAGCACCCCGGGCGATGAAAAGTTCAACGGCGCGGTCAACTTTTTGATCGACAAAGTGAATGATGAACAGGCCTCGCAAGCCACGGCTGCGACGACCCGTTTGTTTTTGGGTTTACAGGTTCAGTGCACGCAATGCCACAACCACCCGTTCAATGACTGGAAGCAGCAAAAGTATTGGGAGACCAACGCGTTCTTTCGACAATTCCGAGCCTTCCGCGGTGAAATTCGCGTTCGCGACGGCGGTGCGGCTGAGCTGGCCGACCAAGATTTTGCTGGCGAAACAGGCCGCAATCCGCACGAGGCCGAAATATTTTACGAAAAACGAAACGGGTTGGTTTCAGTCGCTTATCCGGTATTCGTGGATGGAACCGAGGTCGACCGCAGCGGCTATGTCAACGTGACAAACCGCCGGCAAGCATTCGCCAAACTCATGGTCGATTCGCCATACTTCAGCAAAACGATGGCCAACCGAACTTGGTCCCATTTCTTGGGTTACGGGTTCACTTCGCCCGTGGATGATCTCGGTCCGCACAATATTCCAACCAACCCAGTCCTGCTGGATTATTTGGCCGACGAATTTAGGAATAGTGATTTTGATTTTCGCCGGCTGGTTTACTGGGTTACGCTCAGCCGCCCATACCAGCTTTCCAGCGAAAGCAATAAGTCCAACGCCGAAGACGATCCGCTGCTCGGACAATCGCCTCGTTTTTCGCATTTTTATTTGCGTCAGATGCAGGCCGAACAGCTCTATGAATCGCTGTTGGTTGCGACCCAGGCAAGTCAATCGCGGGGCAGCTATGAAGAGCAAGAACGAATCAAAAATCGGTGGCTGCAGCAATTTAGTCGAGCGTTCGGCAACGACGAGGGGCAAGAGGCAACTTCCTTCAACGGTACGATTCCACAGGTTTTGATGATGTTCAATGGCGAGATGGTACGCGAGGCGATCAGCACGACTGACGGATCGTTGATTGGAGAACTCGCTGAATCAGGAAGTAGTTTCCCGCAGTGTGTTGAAAAATTGTTTTGGGCCACGTTGACTCGCAAGCCGAACAGCCGGGAAAAAAATATGGCCAAATCGTTTCTCGCTTACAGAAAAGGCGATGCCAAGGAAGCTTTGAAAGACGTGGCTTGGGTGCTTTTGAATACGAACGAGTTTATCTTTAACCACTAGGACTAAGTTATGAATTTTCGAACGCCAACGGGTATGAACCGTCGTCACTTCATGCGTCACTTAGCAGGTGCGTCAGCATTGACCGGCAGTGCTTTAGCGATGGGGCAAACGCTGCACGCCAACGCAAATACGCTCAAAAAAAATAACAAAGCGGCGATCCTGCTTTGGATGGGCGGCGGGCCATCGACGATCGACATCTGGGACCTCAAACCGGGCTCGAATACCGGCGGCCCTTTTAAGCCAATTTCGACCAACGCGGATGTGCAAATTTGTGAGCACATGCCGATGATGGCGAAAAACATGGACAAGGTTGCCGTCATCAGAAACATGAGCACCCGCGAAGCCGATCACACCCGCGGGCGGTACTACATGCACACCGGTTACGTTCCCAACCCGAACGTGGTCCACCCAAGTCTTGGATCGGTCGTCGCTCACGAGCTAACTCAGACTCGACCCAACCTGGAGATTCCGCCGTTCGTTTCGGTCGGCGGCGGCAGTGAAGGCCCCGGTTTTCTCGGCATGGCTTGGGCTCCGTTTTCTGTTAATACCGATGGCCGAGTCCAAAATCTGGACATGGGTATTGAGCCCGATCGTCTGACGCAGCGGATGCAAGCCCTCCGCATGATGGAGACAGGCTTCATCGAAGAAGGTCGCGGATTGGCTGCTGCCGAACACGCCAAAGTGCTTGGTAAAACGCTCAACTTGATGACCAGCCAGCAGATGGGCGCTTTCAAAGTCGACCAAGAATCTGACGAAGTCAAAGAACGTTACGGCGATAACAATTTTGGCAAGGGGTGTTTGATGGCCCGGCGATTGATTGAAACGGGCGTGCCGTTCGTTGAAGTCAACTTGGGCGGCTGGGACAACCACCAGAATATTTTCCCCACGCTTCAAAACAATCGCTTGCCGCAGCTTGATCGCGGCATGAGTGCCTTACTTGAGGACTTGGCTCAGCGAGAAATGCTGGATGATGTGGCGGTCATTTGGATGGGCGAATTCAGTCGAACTCCGCGGATCAATGGCAACACCGGACGTGACCACTGGGCTAGAAGCTGGAGTGCAGTCGTGGGCGGAGCAGGGCTCAACACTGGAATTGCGGTCGGCCAGACCAACGAAGACGGGACCCGTGTCGAAGGTCACTCCTACACATCGGAAGACCTGATGGCATCGGTTTGCAAGTCCTTGGGGATATCACTGGAGACAACTTTCACCAGCCTAAATGGAAGACCCATGAAAATTGCCAACAGCGGCAAAGTGATTACCGAACTGTTCTAAACGTCTAATTCAAATCGCGTTTGGCTCGAAAAGCCTCGCGAGCAAAACAAGCGAGCAAGATAAATTTGAGCTCAAACAAGCTGAGACTCAACAAAACAACTCAACGCCGCAATTTCCCAAAACAGTGGATTCAATTTTTTGAGTCCGCTGTTTTTTTGTTATCGCCAAACTCCTCCAGCGTTAACTCCCATCCAACGCAATCCTGCCCTTGGCCGATAAACTCAACAAACGTGAATCATCTGGGCGACCGCCATTCGGAAATTTTTGCCAATTCGCGTAACCGAATTCCTTTCAAGATTTCAAACTCTAGCGGCAAACGATCAATCCATCGTTGCTGCGGTTTCGCTTTCTAATTCGGTCGAAATCGATTCAGGTTCGAGTAACTCCAGCCCCATCTCTTGGCCTTTTTTGACCGCCGGTACACCGACTGCCATCCATTCGGGCTCGGGTGCATCTTTCAAGTAATGATCGAAAAACTGTTGCATCCGGATTGCGAAGTCGCGTCGATTCACATCGCCCATTACCCAATGCGGATCGCCGTTGTAGTTTAGCATCCACGCAGGCTTCTCCAAACGACGAAGCGCAACAAACAGTTCAATGCCTTGGTACCACGGCACCGCCCCGTCTTCGTCGTTGTGCAAAATTAAAAGTGGCGTATTAATTTTGTCAGCGTAGAAAATTGGCGAATTACGAATGTACTTTTCTCGCGCCGCCCAAAGGTCTTCGCCGATCCGGCTCTGCGTTCGTTCGTACTGAAACATTCGGCTCATCCCACTTCCCCAGCGAATTCCGCCGTAGGCACTGGTCATATTTGAAACTGGTGCGCCGGATTCCGCACAAGCAAACATGTCGGTCTGAGTCACCAAATAAGCCGTTTGGTACCCGCCCCAACTATGTCCTTGCATGCCGATCCGCTCACTATCAACGAACCCCTGTTTAACCAAATCTTCAACGCCCGGCAAAATCGCATCCGCCGCACTTTGCCCCGGCTCGCCGGTGCTATAAGGAATATCTGGAATAAAAACCAAATAGCCTCGGCTAACGTAAAAACTAAAATTGATAATCGACCGCCCAGCTTCAGGTGTGTAATATCGATGCAAATTGTCAGAGTTTCTTTCGTAAAAATAAACCATCAGCGGATACTGCTTCAACGGATCGAAGCCGTCTGGTTTGTACAAAATACCCTGCAGCGGTTTGTCCTTGGCACTTTTCCAATTGACGATTTCAGCCGAACCCCAAACGTAATTTTCTTGCTGCGGATTGATGTCGCTTAATCGATGGATGGTTTTAAATTCGCGATCGGTAAACCACAAATCGGGGCACATTCGAAATGTACTTCTCGAAAAAAGCATGCGGTCCGCTTGGTCGGCTTTTTGCAAACCATCTAGGCTCTCGTCCAGCACGATTAACTTTTTCAATGGGATTGCAGGTTTGGCCGTGCCATCTCCAGCGACGTTGGAAATATTCAACTGCCAATAGCCGCTTGCCTTGGTTCGGTAGTCGAAGGACCGCAACACTATCCGCGACTTCGGATCGATCGAACGTTCCTCGCGGTTAAGCCGCCGGTAGCGAAAGGCCGTTTCTTTTTCACGCCCTTGACCTTGAGTCAAACAAATCGGCGGTTGCTCGCCACTGGGATCCAGCCTCCAAATGTCATAGCGATCGTAGATTAGAATCGCCGAATCGTTTGCCAGCCATCCCGCCGATCCGTAAGCACTGGCAATACTGGGTGTGTCGTGCAATTCGTTATAAAGCGGAAACGTTATTCCTTGGCTGATCTCAACCGCCTGTCCTTCAACATCGTCAGTTGACTTTGCAAACCATGCTTGTTGATCGCCATCGAACCAGAAGAGATACTTGCCTCCTGGAGACATTCGAGCATTCCACTTGACTCGTGAAAGCACCGCCCTTGAAACGCCACTATCAAGATTGACCAAGTAAGCATCTTTGAAACCCGGAACATCCCACGACAGCATTTTTCGATAGGGAATGTCAGTCGTTGCCAAAACAAAATTAGAATCGCGACGTGCATCAATCGCCACATTTGGAATTTCTTCGGTCGCTAACTGGATGACTTTGCGACTGCTCGGCAAGTAAACTGCTCGGTAATCTCGTTGACGCTCTCGCTTGGCCAGCAATAACTGTTGCGGTTGCAGCTGAGGGTCTTGCCAGTGCCAAATATCCAACTTGGCTACCTTGGGTTCATCTTCTTTCGATTTCCCAGCTCGTTTTTTTTGAACGCTGGCTGGTATTGGAGCCGTTTCAAAAAATAGACGCTTCCCGTTTTCTGAAAAGAACTGCGACGAATTAGGTGAGACCCACCATCCAGCCGGAATTCCTTCGCCACCTTCGGCGATCACCTTAGTGGCCATCTTCGCCCGAGATTTCCAGTGGTACAGAGCCCAAGTCGGTAGCTCTGCTGAAAAGTCATCTTTGTCACAGATAAAGGCCAACTGTTTTCCGTCGTCACTGAAAACCAAGTTTTTATAGTTGCCGGTTCCAGCGGCTACCCGGATCGGTGTCAGCGGAATTGCTTTTGCGGCTGAGCCAAGCGGAATGACAGAAACCCCGTCCGTGTTTTTGTTCGTCGCCATTGCCAAGTTTGCCGCGTCCGAATTTTTATCAGACTTCGATTTGTCAAGCGAACCCTCGGGACTGCCATCGCCAAGATCAACCGACGTCGCAAATGCTAAGGCTTCGCCGTGCTTGCTAAACGCAAAAGAAGTGACATCAGGAAAAGTTCGCTGCACGCCCGTCTTAAGGTTGACTAGCGTCAGTGGCTCGCCGCGTTTCTTGTTTTTTTTCTCGCCCTTCTTTGTGCTTTCTGCAACGCGCGTTCCAAGTTTTTTTTCTTCGCCAGATTGAGCCGTTACTATCGTTTTTGATTTTTTTAGGCCGGGTTTGTTCGGCATTGCACCACTCGATGGTAAGCCTGATCGCTTTTTAAGTTTGAGAGGTTCTTCGGGGCGCTTCAAACCTTCTTCCGTGACCGCATAAGTTTCAGAAACGCCTGACTTCTTTGCCACCAACTCTTTGGCTGAAGAGGTCTTGGTGCGAAAACAAGCAACCCAATCGCCATTTTTCTCCGGAAGGCGAAACGACTCTACACCTTCCAGCCGCGTCAGGTCTCCACTGGCAAGGTCCAGAATTTGGAATTCCGTTTTTGGGCGTCCAGTCGTTTTGGTGTCCGACTTTTCTAGCTCTTTCAGTTTCTTTTTGGGAGGCGTCACTTGATACAACGCAAACCTTGAATCCCAGCTAAAAGATGGCGACGCCGCTCGCTCAATCACGTACTGTTTTTTTGAATCGAGACTTCGGAGATACAAGGTCGATTCGCCATCGATCGCCCCGCTGCGAACGGTAAAAAACGCCCATTTGCCATCGCCGCTGAGCGAAGACCGTTCGATCTTATTCCAGACATCATAGTCTTGGTGGGCAAGAGGTTTCTTGGACAAGTCCTGCTGAGCGACCAAATTGGGCGCCGTGAGTAGCATCGCGATAAATAGGAAAAAGTAAATTGGGCGAACGGTCATTATCTAGCTCCCGAACTTTGTATCTGGAAACTCAAGCCCACTTTCGAATTCGTCGTCGTAACAAGCAACGAAATTAATCTGGCGAGCAGAGTGAAAATAATTTGTCCTTTCAGAGTAGTCGCAAATCTACTCGCACGCGAGCGTTGCAGACGTTCGATTTCAGCACAAACCGTACAAACAAACATTTCTGTTAGCCATTCCGCTTTGAGCAGTTCTGGGCCTACCCAAATAAAGAACTGAACAAACCAGAGAAACCATTTCTACGACATCGAACTTGGTAAATCTGAGTCCAAGTGAAGTGAACGTTGGCGTTTTAAAATTTGAGAATTCACGCTGGTATCGACTTAGTGTTTATCCCAAAACTCAAAATGCCGGCGGCTAGTGCTGTGAATCTCAATTCCGTGTGGTTCTTCGTGCCAGCACCTTTACCAA
>CAZROJ010000111.1:4977-15882 GCA_964601665.1 uncultured Pirellulaceae bacterium | reverse complement strand
AATTTAAAGCAAAACGAACCGCCGTCACTACTAAAGCCGTGAACGGTTACGAAAATTCAAACTGGGCGAGCCGTGAGACAGCCCTCACAACATCCAACTGGTCACCCAGATGCCGCTTGTTTATGGCGACCCTTCCAGCCGGAGCCAAGAGGAGAACGAGGGCGGAAAGACTCGATACTTGGTCCCCGTGGGAAACGATTCTGTTTTTGAAAAGAACGAAGGCACCAAAATTCGCGACATCACCGACGGCACCAGCAACACGATCGCCGTCGTATGCGTGCCGCCTCAATCCGCCGTCATCTGGACGAAACCCGCCGATTGGCAAATCAACCCAAAGGCTCCCAAATCGATTCTGTTTTCAAAAGACGTTCCAAAAGTCATCGTCGCCAATTGCGATGGCTTTGTACAGACGCTCGATTCGCAGATCAGCGATGCCAAACTAAACGCACTGCTGGCCAAAAGCGGCGGCGAAGTGATTGAATAGGTTCCTCGAATTAAGCGACGCCGATTCCGTCTGTTTCGTCACGCCAAGGATTCGTCGCCTTGTCCACGGACTGTACCAACGAAAAAAGCATCGTCAAATGACGATGCTTTTATAAAATTCAAATCACTTTCCAGCGATGCTTCGCAACGTTACTCGCTGCCGTTGGGTGAACTCGGCGACGCGTCGTCGTCATCGGCAAGTGCAACCACGGATCCGGCGATCGAGCCAAGCGTAATCAGTCGCGAAAGGCCGCCTGCGTTGGCCCCCAAACCTCCGCCACCCAACAAACCGCCTCCGCCGCCACGCAACCCAAGAACCGGCCGGCCGAGATTGCTGAAGTTTCCAACGCTGCCACCGGCACCACCACAGGCTCCACCGCAACCGATCGATTCGCAAGCGTATTCGATGGGTGCTTGCGATGCCGCTTCCATGACCGCCGAATTATTCGCGTAGTCGATCGCTTGCGCGGTCTGTCCGCAGGGGCAATCTTCCGCCAAAGGAACATTCAAAACGCTCGAAATGGCTTGACGGTACGACACACGCATCATCGGGCTGCGTTTGCCCATCGCTTCGATTTGCATGGCCGCAAATCCAGTCGAACCCGTCGCGACCAAGTCGTAGTGACCCGGCTGGAAATCTGGAATCACGAAACTACCCAAGGCATCGGTTTCAACTTGGGCAACTGGCTGATTGTTCTGCAACAAATGGATCTGAACATCTTCGACGTTGGCTTCGCTTACCAGAGAGGCAACCTGGCCGCGAAGTTTGCCGTTGACGATCCGAACCTGCTTCACAACCGCTTCACTGACGCTGATCGAAACAGGCTGCATGACCGAGCCGGGAACTTGGTTGGCAATTTTTTGAGGTAAATTATTGGTAACTAATTCTTGCACACCTCGGTACTGGGTCTTGATCGTCGACAGTGTAAAAAACTGATTCGTGACGCCACGATTGGCTCGATCAATCATGACGCCTTGCGCACCCATGTGGTTGTTTCCAGCAGCGATAATCGAATACCGCCCGGGCGATACATTGGTCAAAGTAAATTCGCCCAAACGATCGGTTTCGACCGTTTGAACGACGCCTTTGTTTTGCATCAAGAACACTTGCATCTGACCGGCGACCGACTTACCGACTGCGATTTGGCCATTCAAGTTGCCGTTTTCGTTCAAGCTGTAGCGATTGACTTCTTGGACGATCGGTTGGCTGGCCGAACGGGCTGACAAAGTTGCGGTGGCAGCGGGAATCAGCGGCGAGTTATCGCTGAACTGAATATCAATCTGAGCGTTGGCCTGTCCGGCAATCGCAGCAGTCGCGACGGCCACGCCCAAACCCAAAAACTTTGCGTTGGCGATGTAACGCTTGAATGTGGCTATCAATAAGTAGTTGCGGTGCATGGGTTACATCTCATGAAAGGCTAGTTGCTGAACCCAATGGAATGAACAACGCTTGGATCACGTTGAGGGAGTCATTCGCAGGAATTAAATAGGGCTCCACTTCTATTTTTCGTCTGATCAGCGTGATTGCTTGAGACAGAGGAAGTAGCCAACACAGTCACGCCAGCCCGCAAAGTCTGACAGTAACTCGGCCTCGCATCTGACACCAAACCGATCACACCGTGATCAAATTGAAGGCTGTTATAGCCGCCGGGATGTCAATGCTGGCACTCGGTTGATATCGCCTGAAATCGAATTTTCGTGTTGCTTTTACCGGTATTTACGGACCAAGGGACCATGCTTTGAATTCAGAAATCGGCAAATGAACTTTTGGCTCGACAAATGCGTTTAGAAGAATCACGAAACGACGCCTAACAAGGCTTCGGCAATACAGCGAACACGAAACGGAGATCGGCCATGTTTTTAATCCTTACCCAAATCTTGATGTTCGGCGGTGGATTGGCAACAGCTCTGTTCGCTTTCACGATCATCGGCCCGGCTGCCAAGAGCGATCCAATCGTGGGTTGATCTTGACGACGATCGTCAAACAACGGCAATTTTTGAAAACGAAAAAACGCTTCGTGAATTTCAAATTCCACGAAGCGTTTTGAGTTCTAAAACGGAGCCCGAACCGAGTAGACACCCATTTGATCCGAGTGCGATGGGAACAGCGGCGTTCTTTGAAAGCCACCAACACCACCGCCCATGATCCCAGGGCCAGACCGGCCGAACTGGTGATGAATCGGGTAGCTGCGATTTTGCCCAACTCCCCAGCCATAGCTCATCTGATACGACGCATTAGCCGGTACGACCAGAGCCGTCGGCTGATCGTGTCGCCAGTGACCGTAGTTGCCGTGCCAAGTGCGTCCCATGGCTTGCTCTTGGTTCCACTGATGAGTTTGCCCGGCGCGGATGCCCTGATTTGAATAGGCATAGACGCGATGAGGACTGAAGTGGTCCGAAGCCGCATACCGCAGCGTGCGTCTTGGTCGAACAAACCGAGTTGCGTTGGTGGTTGTAAATCCCTCGGCATCCAAGCCGTTGTAAAGACCTTGAGCGTTACTGTCGGCGGTGATGGCCAAGGAAGCGACGATCAAGCAGGCTAATGCGCCAAGTTTGACAATGCTTTTCATATTAAAACCTGTGTGGGTTACGGTCACCGGTTGGTTACGGTGCGTGTTGGTAAGTTGTTTTTTGCCACCGCAACCTTTGCCGCGGCACTGCTGTTTCACGATCAAAAAATACGTCTAGTGCCCACAGTCGCCGCTGGCACATCCGCCACGCAGCAGACGTCCGCCGCCGCCCCGAATTCCGGCACCAATTCCACCACCACCAATTCCACCGCCACCGCAGTTTCCGCCAAGGCAGTATCGACGCGAATTAATCCGCTGGCCGATGCCGGCAAGACTGGTCGAAAATGGCAACGGCCCCATGTGGTTGGCACCGGCTTGCCAGCGAACGGAAGTTTTGACCAACCCGTTGCCACCACCATAGTAGCCACCGTCGTTGTAGTAGTTGTAATAATTTCGCGAATGCTGATACATCATCTCATGCGGCATCAACGGCTGATACGTATAGTTGGATTGGGCCCCAAGATTGGGAGACCAATGCGGCGCCGGATACATCGCGGCCGATGAATTCCCCGCGCCTTGCGTTACGTATTGCGAAAACAACGGATTCGGTGCGTTTCCTTGAGGAAACTGAGCCATGGCGGTATTGGACATTGCCAGCAGGCAAGTCGCGGCCACTGCCGCAAAAACGAAACGTAACATGTGCAACTCCTTGTTCGGCGATTTACTTCAAGCGCACTCATTGCGCCACTTGGCTCTGGTTTTCGTCAATCGCCTTTGGCTGGTTGCAATCGTTTCGCATTCGCGCCGCTTGGTCTTTTTATGACGATCACACCGAGGCAAACCGCCTATTTCCAACTCAACGCGACCGGTATAATCTGCCAAGACTGCCCATTTGGCCGTCGAAAATCGCGAGATCGACTCCAGCGTCGCCAAGGGAATCTCGATAACGCTTTACCTTCATCGCTTTCGCCAAAGCAATTTCACGTTCGTGTTTTTGGTGACCGAAAATGGTTTAGATCAAGCACGATGGCTCGTATTCAGTGCCGTGCTGCCGAGAAAACGCGATAAATCAATCCAATCCCAATCCCAATCCCAATCCATTCGCCGCCCCAATCGCCGCCTAGTATTAGTAACACCAACTGAGGAACAACCACGTGGCCAAACGCCGCTCTGCTAAGAAAAAGTCTTCCAAGGCCACCAAAGCTTCCGCCTCTCGGACCCGCTCGCGCAAGTCATCCAAGGCCGCGGGCAAGGGGTCCAAGGACAACGGCCAAACCGCCAATATGTTTGACGACTTGATCGAGGAAAACGTCGAAGCAGTTCCTCTGCGAATGGCGGCCCAATCGCGGTACCTGAACTATTCGCTGTCGGTCATTACCTCCCGCGCCTTGCCCGATGTTCGCGACGGTTTGAAACCCGTGCAGCGCCGCATTCTGTACACGACGCGAAAATTAGGCCTGGACCACACGGCCAAACATCGCAAGTCGGCCAAAGTCGTCGGTGACGCGATGGGTGACTACCACCCGCACGGTGACAGCAGCATTTACGATGCGCTCGTTCGGATGGCTCAGCCCTTTGCCTTACGTGCTCCGCTGATCGACGGCAGCGGAAACTTTGGTTCCATCGACGGCGACAACGCAGCCGCCATGCGTTACACCGAGTGTCGTCGCACCAAAATCGCTGGCGAGATCCTGCGCGATCTGTCGACTCGGACGGTTGCCTTTCGTCCTAACTACGATGGCAGCAAAGAAGAACCTGTCGTGTTGCCAAGTCGCGTGCCCAACCTGTTGCTCAACGGTGCCTCCGGAATTGCCGTGGGCATGGCCACCAGCATCCCGCCGCACAACTTAAAGGAACTCTGCAAAGCCCTACTAAAACTGCTGAAGGACCCCGAAACCAAACCCTATCAGTTGGTCGCCAACGACGCGGTCACCGGCCCGGACTTCCCCACCGGTGGCCAAGTCATCAACACCAAGGAAGAGCTTCGCGAAATCTACCGAACGGGCCAAGGCCCAGTTACGCTGCGTGGCACCAGTAAAGTCGTCAAGGGAAAAAAAGGTGTCCGCACCCTGCAGATTGACTCGATTCCCTACACCGTCAACAAAGCCAATTTGGTCGAACGAATTGGCGAGCTTGTTTATTCGGGCAAACTGCCCTTGGTCACCGACGTGCGTGATCTGTCGACGGACGACATTCGCATCGACCTGGTCTTGAAAAAGGATGCCGACGAAAAGAAGGTCCTGGCGTTTTTGCACAAGCACACCAAACTGCAGTTGAACTTCAATGTCAACTTGACCTGTCTGGTCCCCACCGAAAATCCGGAAGTCGGCCGTCCCGAACGATTGGGTCTGAAAGAAGCGTTGTGGTATTTTCTGCAGTTCCGCTTAGACGTTGTCACCAAGCGACTGGAAAATGAACTCAATACGCTCAACGCGCGAATCCACATCTTGCGCGGCTTTATCACGATCTTTGATGCCTTGGACGAGATCATTCGGATCATCCGCAAGAGCGACGGCAAGGCGGATGCGGCCGTCAAAATCATGAAACGCTTTCCCGTCAAAACCGAACGCGGTAAACAATCGGGTTTGGATGAGGACCAAACCGATGCGATCCTCGAACTGAAGCTCTACCGTTTGGCTCGGCTGGAAATCAACTTGGTCCAAGACGAACTGAAGAAAAAAGAAAAACGAGCCCGCGAGATCCGCAAGTTGCTCAACGAAGACACCGCGGATACAAACGCGTCCGGTCGCTGGGCAATCGTTCGCGAAGAGATCAACCAGCTGATGACGGACTACTGTGGCAAAGGGCAATCGAAACGCCGAACTGTCATCGAAGCCACGGGCCAGGAGATCGAAATTTCGGCCGAAGACTTTATCGTGGCCGAGGACTGTCACGTTTTGATCACGACCGACGGCTGGGTCAAACGTCAAAAGAACATCGCCGACCCGGGCAAAAGTCGCTTGCGAGCAGGCGATTCGGTGCTGGCCTGCGTCGGTGGATCGACTCGCAACACCGTTGGTTTCTTTTCCTCATTGGGCGTTTGCTACACGATTCGCATGGCCGACATTCCCGCTTCGACGGGCTTCGGCGAACCGATCCAAAAGCTGTTTAAGTTGAAGGACGGCGAAAAAATCATCGCGGCTCATTCGTTCGACTCGCGAGTCATCGGCAACGTTTTTCCGGATCCGAAAAAACCCGAGTACTGCCCTGACGTGCACGGGTTTGCGGCTTCCAGCAACGGCTACGCGTTACGATTTGGATTGGAAGGGCTGGTCGAACCGTCCACTCGCAGCGGCCGTCGCTACGCGCGTGTTGCCAGCGGAGCCACGATTATTGATGTGCACCCAATCGATAGCACCGAAACCGTTTTAGCGGTCTCCGCGGATTGCCGCGCGATGATCTGCCCCGTCGAGGAGATCAATTATTTATCAGGAGCGGGCAAAGGCGTGATGCTGATCAAGCTGGCCAAGACAGATCGCTTGGTCGGCGTCAAACCCTCCAAAGGCGATCGCGATTTATTGCTGGTCGAAACCAACCGTGGCGCTCAAAAAACAATTTCCACGGTCAAGTACCGAACCACCTCACGCGGCGGCAAGGGCAACGAGATTCAAAAGAACGGCAAGATCGCAAAAGTAATCAAACCACCGATTGAATCGCCCGGCGAGCTCAAGCCACTGAAAAAATAGCGGCAAATGCAGCGATTGCGATAGCCTCGAGGCAACAAATCAGTTTCCCCAAACGAACGCTATCAAAGCCCAACACTAGCAAAAAAATCCCTGACCCCACGCAAACACCATGGCTAAGAAATACGAAAGCGACAACATTGTTGTCCTCGAGGGACTCGAACCGGTTCGCAAGCGACCGGGCATGTACATCGGCGGCGTTGGCTCCGCCGGCTTGCACCACCTGATCTGGGAGATCCTGGACAACTCCGTCGACGAAGCCATGAACGGGCACGCGACCGAGATCGTCCTGCAACTTCACAAAGACGGCGAAACTATTTCCGTCTCGGACAACGGTCGCGGTATCCCGGTCGACAAACACTCCAAAACCAAAAAGTCAGCACTCGAAACCGTCCTGACCGTCCTGCACGCCGGCGGCAAATTTGACGGCAACAACTACAAAACCGCTGGCGGCCTGCACGGTGTCGGTGCCTCTGTCGTCAACGCACTTTCCAAAAAACTGGTCGCCGTCGTCAAACGCGGCGGAGCCCAGTTTCGCATGGAGTTTTCCAAAGGCCAACCCAAATCGAAACTACAAAAGCTCAAAGGCACCGTCCGCGGCACTGGCACCTCGATTACTTTTTCGCCCGACCCAACCATTTTCCCTCGCACCGGCTTCAACGCAGACACCATTCGTCAACGCTTGGAAATCGCCAGTTTTCTTCATCGCGGCGTGAAGGTCCAATTCGTCGACGATGTCAACGGCAAGAAAGAAACCTTCTTCCATGAAAATGGGATCGTGGATTACTTGGGCAAAGTTCTGAACCAGCGTCAAGCCCGACCCATTCACGAGACGCCTTTTACGCTCAAAATCGACGAACCCGATCGCATCGAACTCACGCTGCAATGGACCGAATCCACCGACGAACACGTTCGATCCTACGTCAACGGCATTCCGACTGGCAGCGGCGGCACGCATGAAAACGGATTCCGTGCGGGACTGAACAAAGCCGTTCGCAACTATTTTGACCAGTACAACCTGATCCCACGCGGCGTAAAAATCGCTCCCGACGATATCCGCGAAGGTTTGGTCAGCATCATTTCCGTGTTCATCGCGGAACCGCAGTTTCAAGGTCAGACGAAGGATCGTTTGAATAATCCCGAAGTGCAATCGGCCGTCGATTCTGCGCTGCGCCCCGCCGTCGAACAGTGGATGAACAGTAATCGCAGCATTGCCGATGGCATCATCGCCAGGATCATCGCCTCCGCGCGAGCCCGCGCGGCTTCACGAGCGGCTTCGGCTGCGGTGTCGCGAAAGAGCAGCGGCAAACGTTCGATGTTGCCGGGCAAGCTGAGCGACTGTTTGAATTCGGGGCGAGGCGATTCGGAGCTGTTTATCGTCGAAGGCGACTCGGCCGGCGGTTCAGCAAAACAAGGCCGCGATCGAAACACGCAAGCGATTTTGCCACTGCGCGGGAAAGTGCTGAACACCGAAAGCGCGACCCTGAAAAAGATGATGGAGAACAAGGAAATTCAAGATCTTGTCACGGCGATCGGATGTGGCATTGGACCCAAAATGGACATGTCCGGCTTACGTTACGACCGGATCGTGTTGCTGGCCGATGCGGACTCCGATGGCCACCACATCACGACGCTGCTGTTGACTTTTTTCTACCGCCACATGCCGCAGTTGATCGCCGACGGTCGTTTATATATCGCTCAACCACCGCTGTACCGGATCGACATTGGCAAGGAAACTTACTGGGCGGCCGATGAAGAAGATCGAGCCCGAATCATGGACGATCACGGTCAAGGTCGCAGCAAACCCGAGATCACTCGCTTTAAAGGTTTGGGCGAAATGATGCCCAAAGTTTTATGGCAGACGACACTAAACCCAGCGACACGAAGACTGCTAAAAGTCGAAATCGATGATCAATTGGAAACCGATCGAATCATCAGCGACCTGATGGGCCGCGACGCTTCGGCAAGGTTTCGGTTTATCATGGACCGAGCAGAGGATGCGGTTGAGATCGACGTTTGATGCTATAACGTTTGATGCTGTAACGTTTGATGGTTGCGACGTTTGATGTTAATTGCCGACTTGGTTCGAAGAATTTGGCACCCCGACAACTCTCCGTGGTTATCAGCGTGAAACTTCGACGTCCCTCGCTTTAAGCGAAAGGCGATTGAGAAACTACCGGGCAAGATGCCCAAGATTCGCAATCGTTGCAAACATCAGCGGTAGAAATTCAACTGCCGATCGCCTTAAAAACGTTATTGGAATGGAGCGAGTGCTGCCGCCTCACGCTTTCGATTCGGAAAATCGAGCGACATTGATCGCAACTTTTACCCTTGGATAAAAGGCATTGCCATGAAAACGATTTTATATGTCGGTTTGTTTATGCTGGCTGGCTTAGTTTTTTTCGGAGTCGACAAATACTATCTGCGGCCCTACTTCGCGGCGCGAAGCATGCAGTCTTCGATTCCGGATTGCCTGTTTGCTACTTCGGTTGGTTCCCGAAGCGCGGGAGCCGTTCAGTTTTCGCCCGATGGAAAATTGCTCGCGATCACGAGCCCGAGTCGGCGAGCGATCTTGGATGCCAAGTCAGGTGATTTCATCGGCAACTTCGCCAAGCTAAAAGAGAAAGCAACCGATTTTCAATTCTCGCCCGATAGCTCGATGATCGCCTACGGTGACGCTTCAACGATACACTTCAAAACCTCACGCGGCGAGCCAATTAGCGAGCTGGACATATCTCAAGTTGGCAAGATGGGAATGTTTGGAAAACTCGCCTTCGACACCAATCGCGACGCAATCATATTTACGGGCAAAGGTGGCATCTGCAGCTACGAAACCTCGGGCAAGCGATTGAATACCCTGTCAACCGATTACCTTCTTAAATCGTTGGGGGTCGCCAATAACTCGATCATCGCCGCCGATGGCAAGGGACGTATCTTTAAATGGAATGACGCCGCGTCAGACCAGAAATCGACCGTCCAAGCCCACAAAGAATACCTTTCGAAAGCAACACTCAGCTCCCGAGGCGATCTCCTTTTGACTCTGGGCAGAGACCAGAAGAAAATAGACGGCCCCTTCGATCTAAAGATTTGGTCCACTGACGACCTTTCGCTAATTCACTCGATTCCGATCGGAGCAAACGTCAGCTCCTTGTCCGTCGACGCGAACTCGGAAAATCTATTAGTTTCCAAGTCAACAGGAGCGGCCTACGTCTTCAGCCTCGAGACATTCGAAGTGAAAAAAGTTTGGCAGATGCCGCGAGGAATTTCCTCTGCGGACATTTCGCCGGACGCGACGTCCGTTTGCTTTGGGTTGAGCAAAAGTGTATCGACGATCGACACCGACACGCATCACGATTTCACCACAAGCCGATTTCGTACCAGAGGCAACGGAAAACCAATCCCTTACCAAACGATCAAAGGCCAATCCGTGAACCCCGGCGCGGTGGTCGTGCTCAACAGTCGACTGGACGAGCCAGACACGGCGGACATCGATTCGAATTCAAACTAAAAGCCTATCCCAAAACGTTCCTACCGTCGGCGTCTTCGCAAGCCAACGACGGCAGTCATTGCCGCCAGCAGAGCCAAGCCGCTTGGCTCAGGAACCGCCGTCGTAAAGAGCCGAACATTGTCAAAGCTTACTTTGCCGCCACGTGTTCCGCGAAACAACTGAATACTCAACTGCTCGCCAACCAAAGAACTATCCAGCTCCGACGCGTCGACAATGAATTGGTAATCGCGAAACAAATCGTTGGTTTCGTCTTCAGGCGTCAGGAATTCCACCTTCGTAAAGCGTGCCTTTTCCGTTTCGCAGAGGTCCGTTCAGATTTGGCGGTGGCGTGTTCGATTGCGAAGTTGCCAGCCCACCGTGGTCGCTGATAAACGCGATAGTTGTATTGTCATCCACACCGTTTGCAACCAGCGCCGTTCGAACGGCCCCCAACGAGTTATCCACCGTCTCCACCATCGCGGCGTAGGTCGCCAAGACATTCCTGTCATTTGCGTTTAGCCCATTGAACTTGCCGTAGTTGCCCGAGTTCAGCTTGGTCAAGTACTTGTCCCGCAGCGCGGTCGGCGCGTTGATCGGTGTATGGACGCCGTAATGAGAGACATTCAAAAAGAACGAATCGCCTCGCCCTGTTGCTTCGTTGATAAAACCGACCGCGTCGCGAGTCAGCCGATCAGTTAAGTACTCACCTGCAAACGCACTTCCATCGCCGGGCAAATTATTG
>CAZROJ010000111.1:0-4877 GCA_964601665.1 uncultured Pirellulaceae bacterium | reverse complement strand
CCGATCAGTTAAGTACTCACCTGCAAACGCACTTCCATCGCCGGGCAAATTATTGGCCCAGCTAAAACCACCCGTGCTGTCGGCGTACCAACTGCCGGGCGAATCCGAACCACCGATCCATTGGGTAATTCCATGCCGGCCGGGAGTCTGGCCCAGCATCAAACTGGCTCGTGAAGGCGAACACACTGGCGAAGTAATAATTAAGTTTCAAGATTCACCTTGGTGAGTAACGCATGATCAATTGAATCAGCCCCCTAAACGAATTTTCGTGCCGCAAAAACACTGGAAAACCACGGGGTAAAAACCTCAACCACTATAAATCTTAAAATTGACTCTTCGGTGACAAACATCACCAAATCGTCGCAAACTAAATCGAATACAACCTTGGCAGCGGCGAAAACCACCCGCCAAACCGCGATCGCCAAGCCACCTCAAGGCCCGGCTCGGTAAACGGGCGTGACGGCCATCGGGCCCATCCGATCCCAGTTGTTGTTTGCGTTTTCTAGTTCTTTCACCCCCGAATGGTCGCCTCGGAGGTCACTCCACGTTGGCGATCACGACCGCGCTACCCAATTAACCCGCTGACGCCACGGAAACAGCTTTGGCCACGACGTTAAAAGTGATTGACGATTGGCGGTTTACCGATTCTGATAACGTAAACATTCTGTTTCATTGGCAAATCGAACGAATCGACCGAAAAGATCTCATGACCGAAACCGCAACTTCACTCGACTCAGCCGTCCAGCAAGCCAAAGACCACCTCGACCAGCACACCTACGAAATCGTCCAGCGACATTTCCACGAATCGACCGGCTGCCCATTCTGGCTAGAAAAGAAGGCCGAATTTAACTTCGATCCGCTGACCGAAGTGAAATGCTACGACGACTTGAAAAAGTTCCCTCTGTTCGAAGACGATTGGCTTCGCGGCGGCCCTGTCGAACGGTGGCGAATGAAGGACCATGCCGACCGGCCGACTTACGTTTTTGAAACCGGTGGAACGACTGGCGTCCCGAAGAGCCGAGTCGTGGTCGATGACTTTCGCACCGACTACACGCTGTTCAGCGAGACCCTGCCGGACGAATACTTCCCGCAAGGCGGCAACTGGTTGATGCTGGGCCCGTCTGGTCCGCGTCGGCTTCGTTTGGCCGTGGAGCACTTGGCTCAAGTGCGTGGTGGAATTTCGTTCTGTATCGATCTCGACCCTCGTTGGGTGGTCAAGCTAATTAAAAAAGGCTGGATGGAACACCTGGAAGAATACAAAAAACACTGCATGGATCAGGCGATCACGATCTTGACCGCCAACCACAACATCAAGTGCATGTTTGGAACGCCAAAGCTGATCGAATCGCTGTGCCTGGAACTGGAAGAACGCGGCACGTCCCTAGCCGAAACGGGCATCACGGGCATCTTCTCCGGCGGCACCGAATTCACGCCACAATGGACTCGATTTTGCGTTGAAGAACTTTTCGGCGGACCACCCGAAGAAAGCGGCATCTACATGACGCCGACTTACGGTAACACGCTGATGGGCTTGGCTTGTAGCAAACCAGTCACCGCCGCGGACAAATACAAAATCAGCTACTACGCACCGCAGCCTCGAGCCGTCACGGAAGTCGTCAGCTTCGACGACCATAACTCGGTTGTCGGCTTCAACGAAACGGGCCGAGTAAAACTAACAACGCTGACGCCCGAGTTTTTCGTTCCTGGATTTCTAGAGCGAGACGAAGGCGAACGCGAAGCACCGTTTGAAACTTACCCGTGGGATGGCGTCAGTGGAGTTCGACCATTCCACGAAATCGCCGCAACGACGACCGTGGGCGTTTACTAATCTGATAGAAACCGAATTAACCAGAACTAAACCGCTCGGGCGACCGACGGCAACGAATTTAGTTTCTCCGCCATTATAAAAACAAAATAAACTTGGAAACCAAATGTTAGAAATCCCTGTCATCCGCTGGGGCAAGCCCTACGAATCGCTTGAGACCACCGAAGTCGTTCACTTTAATACCGGCCAGCCAATCGCCAAAGTAAGCACGGCAACTGGTGGCATGCTGTCCCGTGACATGAAAAAAGCGGCCAACGCTCGAAAAATTCTGAAGCAGTTTTCGATCGAGGATTTGATCGCCAAGGTCGGCAAGGCAGCAGACCTGTTCGAAAACGAAACGCTGCCGCTGGGCAACGGCACGCAGTCGCCCGATGAATTCGTGACGCATCAGTCGGCGTCCACGGGACTGCCCGAGCACATGTGCCGATCCAACATGACAAAGAACTGTTTCGTGATGCGAAACATGACCGAGATCCTGCAGTGCCTCACTCGCGGGCTACCCTTTGATATTCTCAGTCGCGGTTGTGGCGTTGAAGATCGAGGCGTGGTGGTCAGCTTTCAGGCTCAGACTCCTATCTTGGGAGCCGTGCTGCCCTCCAACAGCCCCGGCGTTCACACGCTTTGGCTGCCCGTGATTCCATTGCAAATGGGGTTGGTGCTCAAGCCCGGATCGTCGGAGCCCTGGACGGCTTACCGAGTGGCATCGGCTTTCGAACAGGCCGGCATTCCCCCCGAAGTCATCGGCCTGTACCCCGGCGGTCACGACGTTGGCGGTGCTTTGTTGACCAGTTGCAGTCGCAGCATGATCTTCGGCTCGCAGAAAACAGTTGATCAGTATTCAGGGAACCCGGGCGTGCAAGTTCACGGCCCCGGGTTTTCAAAGATCTTCCTTGGCGACGACTGCGTTGACAATTGGGAACAGTACATCGACATGATGGTCGAGTCCGTTTACATCAACGGCGGACGTAGCTGCATCAACTGTTCCAACATTTTTGCTTCGCGGCACACCAAAGAAATCGCGGCCGCATTGGCCGAACGGCTCGGACCGATCGACGCGCTGCCTCCGGAAGATCCAAACGCGGGTCTGGCGGCGTTCACGACCGAAGGTGTCGGGCCTGCGATCTTGAACATGGTTCAACAGGATTTGGACGCCGACGGTGTTACCGATTGCACAGCCCAGTACGGCGACCGTTTGGTGGAAAAGGAACGCTGCACGTACATCCGCCCGATCGTTGCTCACGCGGCCAGCCCCGAATGTGCGATTGCCAGTAAGGAATTCATGTTCCCGTTCGTCTCAGTGGTCGAGTGCCCACAGGATAAAATGATCAAAGCAGCCGGACCGACTTTGGTGGGCTCCGCGATCACAGAAGACATTGACTGGATCGGTGACCTGACCGATGCGATCAACATCGATCGTTTAAACATCGGCCCGATTCCGACCAATCGCTTGAACTGGTTGCAACCGCACGAAGGCAACTTGATCGACTTCCTGTTCCGGTCTCGCGCTTACCAAGTGCCCGCCGAAAAAATGGAATTGGTGCTGAGCTAACTCTTTCGTTGCCAGCCCCGTTTTGCAGTTTTCAAATCGCTTGCCGCCGGTTGTTGAACTTCGACATCCCGGCAGCAGGCGATTGTGTCGTTTCCGGACGACGCAATCGCCAACCGAGCCTGTCGTTTAAACCTACCCGTCCGATCCCCGTCCACTAAAACGCACGCCCATGCAGCCTTTCGATTTTCAACTGAGAACGCGCGTCGTTTTCGGACCGGGTGAGCTAAATCGTTTGGGCGAGCTAACGAGTGAACTTGGCAAACGAGTTTTACTGGTCTCGGATCCGGGCATCGTCGCGGCTGGGCATGTTCAGCGAGGCATGGATTCGTTGCAGTCTGCGGGCTTGGAAGTGCAGCTCTACGACGGAGCTCGTGAAAACCCGACCACCGACAATATCGACGATGGCCTGGCTGTCGCGAAAGAATTCGAGCCACAGGTCATTGTTGGTTTGGGCGGCGGCAGTTCGATGGACTGCGCCAAAGGCATTAACTTCGTTTACACCAACGGCGGCACGATGCACGACTTTCACGGTGTCGGCCGAGCGACCCAGCCGATGCTGCCGATGGTGGCGGTTCCGACGACCTCGGGCACCGGCAGCGAAATGCAGTCGTTTGCTCTGATTTCCGATGCCAAGACACACGTCAAAATGGCTTGCGGCGACAAAAAAGCCAGCTGCCGAATTGCGATCCTTGACCCGGAATTGACCCTGACTCAGCCGACCGCCGTCACCGCTCTGACCGGCGTGGACGCGATTTCGCATGCCATCGAAACCTACGTCACCAAACGCCGCAATCCGATCTCGCTGCATTATTCTCGGGAAGCTTGGCGATTGCTGGCCGGCAACTTTGAAACCGTTTTAAACAACCCCGACGACTTGGAAGCGCGATCGGCCATGCAACTGGGCGCGGCTTACTCTGGCGTCGCGATCGAAAATTCCATGCTGGGTGCTGCCCATGCTCTGGCCAATCCGTTGACGGCAACCTACGGCATCGCTCATGGACAAGCCGTCGGCATGATGTTGCCGCACGTGGTTAGATTTAACGGCGTTGACTACGACCCGTGGTACCAAGAACTGCTGACTGCCGGCGCGGGCATCGCCGGGATGCCCGACAGTTCAACCGGCGCTGAAGGTTTGGCAAGTTTCCTCACAAAACTTGTCATGGCGGCCGGGCTGAACATTAAGCTTGACCAATCCGGTGTTGAAAACGAAAAAATTGGCGTGCTGGCCGAAGCCGCTTCGCAACAATGGACGGGAACCTTCAACCCCCGCGTCGTGGATCAATCTTCGCTACAGTCGATTTATCAAAACGCATTTTGAAAAACTGATTTGCCTGATCTCACGCCGAAATTCGCAGCGATCGCAAGCATCATTTGGTAGAATCTAGTGCTTTGTCAAAGGTAAAGATTGGGGATTCCACGTTTCCAATCCAGCATTTGAACTGGCGAAAATCAACTCGAAACGCCATTCATGATTTACCCCCAATCCTAAAACTAAGCTTTGAC
>CAZROJ010000110.1:6623-16069 GCA_964601665.1 uncultured Pirellulaceae bacterium | reverse complement strand
CCCGGCTGACTTGTGAACACCAAATGGACAAGTTATTTTTGAACGTCTCCTTAGCAGGTGTGGTGAGGAAATATGGATCGAAAACCGCGGCGATCTCTACCGCTTGCGGCGCACAAAACAAGGCAAGCTGATTCTAACGAAGTAACGGGCTGTTTTGTCGGCCACGGTTTGTCAACGCGATAAACGATCGCGCGAAAACAGCGGATGCGAATTGGGCTGTTTGTCGGCTCAGACTTTGGGTTCTCGATTTGGTCGAGTAGGATGGTGAGACGCTTCCGAGCTTTGGATGGATCAGTGAATATTCAGTTCGGGGCATCGCCACTCCATTAGCGACAAAGTTTATGCCAAATGCGTCTCAGCCAAATGCGACTCAGCCAACCGGTGCTAGGCTGACTGCCTTGGGGCCGTTCATGCGTGTCGCCAAATTGACTTTGGTCACGATTGGCGTCATTGGATCGCTGGTGGTTTTTCCGGCGGGCGTTTCAGCTTTAGCTTTGGGGTGGCTGCTGGTCGCTTTGGTTTTATTGTTGACCGACCGCAAGCAAGTTGCTGGGCTATGTTGTGCGATGTTGGGTGTCATTCTGATCGTTAAGTCACCAAGTGTTTCGGTTGCGTTTATTTCGCTGGTCGTCGTGACGCTAACAACGGCGATTGGTTGTTGGGTTTGGAAGTCGGATCAGAAGTGCCGTCTTGCGATGCTACTGAGTCTACTTGCGGCGGTTTGGTTTGGCATCGATCGATGGCTTGAAGCGACGGCGGGCGAAGCTTTGAAGTTGGCCAATGGCCGGCCGATTGTCTGTATTGGCGACAGCTTGACCGAAGGAGTACATGGCGGATTCCCCGCGGATCTTCAGAAATTGGTGCCCTGCCCTGTGATTAATTTGGGACGTAATGGCTACACAACTCAAATGGCAATCGACGATTCGCTGCCGCAGTTGAGAAAATTAAAACCTCAGTTGGTTGTGGTTGAACTGGGCGGTCACGATTACAACACCGGGCAATCGCGAGCGGCAACGAAACAAAAGCTGCAACAGGTCATTAGTCAAATTGAATCAGAAGGTGCCACGGTGTTGTTGGTCGAGATTCCTCGTGGCATCATTCAAGATCCGTTTTACGGATTGGAACGCGAACTCGCTCGAGAATTTGATTTGGAGTTGGTGCCCGACACGATGGTGCGCCGGTGCTTTTTCTCCAGCCCGATCGCTCCGCCAGGCATTTGGATGGATCCGTCAAATCATTTGAGCGACGATGGATTGCATCCCAATATGCGGGGGCAAGTCGTGTTTGCCCAGTCCGTCGCGGCCGCCATCGAGCGAATGCAAGATTGAGTGGCTTGGGGATTTCGGGCCTGCGAAATCAGAGACGTGTTATGAAATTCGCCGTCAGCGATTACCACTTCTGTCGGATTTCCATGCGAATGCCGCTGATGTCTTCGGCGTTGTCAAGGAATCCGTACATGCCGTCGGCGCGGAAGATGACCGAGTTCGAAAGCGGCAGCTGGTAACGAAAGCCCAGGCCGTATTGTTGACCGGCGGCGTTGCGGTTGAGGTCGTTTCCCATGACTCCCAAGGCGGCCATTTCGAGGACCAGCTGCTGGGAAAAATCGTCGGCAATAATGTTTAAACCCAAGGCTGCCCCGTAGGTGTCGTTCGCGGTTGCGTCGAGTGTTGGGTAGCCGGTCATGCCATCGGATTCAAACAGGATTCCGGTATTCCGCAAAATGCCCCCGGCTTGTACCGCTCGAGCGGCTGATTGGGGCCGATCGAAACCCGCGAAAAAATTGAAGTACGGGACAAAGGTCGATGGGGCGCTGGTGATCAGCGAGTTTTCCGAAAGCAACAGTACGCCGTCGGCGGTGTTTTCGACAACGTCCGTGGACTGCCCCGCGTTGACGATGACGCGAGTCGAGTTGCTGACCAGCCGACCGTAGCGGCGAGTAAAAGCGAACGCAAAATTGTGATAGCTGCGATCGTCAAACGTTCGGTCGTCAAGGAACGCGTAGTCAACTTCAAAGTAACCATTCATGGCTTCGATAAAAGAAGCGACACCGTATAACCGAGCGGCACTGTCATCACCGGGGAACGCGTCGGATGTTATTTTGTCGTAGCCAGCAAAAAACGTGACGTCCATGTTGGAGATATTAAACCGAGCTGAGTTGCGAGCCGGGATTGTGGCCGCGACGCCCAAGAACGCGTCTTCGAACCAGACCCCGTTTTGAATTAACAGCGGCATCACGCCGACGGCGAAGGGGAAATCGAAAGGCATCGTTTCGCCGATCAGTCCGCCGACCATCGCGCCAAGGTCGCCTTCGAAGTAGCCAAAGTCAAAGTTCGCATCGAATTCGCCAATGAAATTTTCATCGTCAAAAATGTATCGCGTGTTCGTTAGGCCATTGTCCAGCGGTGACATGAACGCATGAAAACGCTCGGTGCCGGTCAGTCGCAAATCGATGTCCAGGTTGAGTTCGTTGGCGATGAGCGTCGTCGAGTCGCCGCCGGAACTATTGGACGCAATCGCCGACCGGTAGTCGCCGTAAACCAAAAACTGGGGCGTGATCGTGTTGTGTTTGCCAAACCAGTTAACACCTGGGCTTAATTGGCCCAGTTGATACCACGGTCGGCCCAGTTCCAGCAGCGGCCTTTGGTTGGCGTAGAGTTTCTTGCCCGCATAGACGTTTTGTTGTTCGCTGGGTAGGTAGGGCAGCGAGTCGTAGTTGGGGCCGGGAGAAAAGTCATGCTCCAGCGTTTCGATTTGGTACGCTCGCGGATCGGTGATGGGGCGATCGTCGCGAAAGTGGGCACCCAGTTTCGGCTGTGCGGCCAAGGTGTACTTGTCCGCACCGGTTAAAATGTGAGGCAGCTGAGGTTTGACGCTGGTTTTTGGTGTGTTCGTCGGCTCGATTCGGCTGGCCGCGATGATGGTTCCACCAAAAGCGGGTTGCACGAAAAACGATTCCGCGACGCGAGGCATTGCCTCGACGCCGGCTGTTTTGACAAGCCAGGATTCGTCAGTCAAATCGAAATTGGAACTCTCGATTGACTGAGCCGGATTGGCCCGGTTGGCTGAATGGGCTGAGCCAGACGAATCGGGCGAGCCGTTGATCGGGTACGGAACAAAATCGTTTGTTTGATCTTCGGTTTGATCTTCGGTTTGTTTTCGGGGATGCGTTTCGGTTGGCTCGTTTGCTGTCTTGGTTTTTTGCATGTGAGTGCGGGCAACGTCACGCGGGTTGTTTGGCTGCTGAAAAAGGGCGGCAGTGTTTTCGTTGCCCGCGACTGATTTGTGATCGATGACGGGATCGCTAAAAAAGTCGATCGTTTCGAAGGCCGGTTCGTGCCCTTGTTTTGCACGCGCAAATTGGCTGGTCAGCGACGGCATCCAAGCGACGCTGGCCAAAACGAGAATGCAGATTGTAAATTTAGGATGCATAATTTTTATCGTAATTACCCAGCGGTATCGGCCGTTGGAAAAAGAGGATTAGTGAACTTCAAAGCTGACGGTTGCCGTGTGGAAGTCACAAATCCACTCGTTCATCATCCGTTGCATTTCAGGAGTCGCGTTGCAGAAACGCATGAAGTAAATCGGTTCGGCTCGGCTTCTCATCCTGACCGACAGGCGATAGGTACCAGGGATCTTCATCAATCGCGATGGGACCGCGAATTTTGCATTGCGTTTACCAAGCGGTGGAATCGAATGGCCTTCCATGCGAATAAACGGCGGGTGATTTTGGACGGATACAGGTTGCTGCGGCGGTCGCAAAAATGGCAACTGATCAAAATCAAAATTCACCGGCAAATACATTTCGCGGTCGGTTCCTTTGACGTTGGTGGTCAAAAACTTGGTCTGCAAGTTGACCAACTGAGTATCCAAAGGGACTTTGCGAGCCAGCACGTCAAGCGAGTGATTGTCGGCGAGATCTCCGTTGGAATCGACGTAGCCCGTTTCCCAGATTCGATTTCCATACGGGTCAATCAAGACCGCGTTGAGCCAGATTTGTGGCTGAGCACCCAGCGAGCCCGAGGGCATGTTGTGGCCTGGGTTGAGGTTGGTGATGCAGTAGCGGAAGTTCAGTTTTTCACCGACCTTGGGTGGCTTCAAGAAAAAGGGACCGTCCAGTCGCGAGCCATTTTCAAGCACCTGCCGGCGTAGGTCGCGTTTGTATTCCAGCTTTTTCAAGTTCACGTCAACGATCTCTCGGGCATCGTATCGGTCGTCGGCTTCTTGCCAGATTGGCGGGAAGCTCCATTGGATTTGGCCATCGGCAAGCGCATCTTCGAATCGGTCGGTTCCCCAACCGGCCCGCCAATCAAACTCCAGCCACTGCGGAACCGTCCAGCGATCGGCATCCAAGTTATCCGGGAAAACGCCCGGGTGAGCGATCGAGTAACCGGGGCCATAGAAAACGTGATTGGAGTGTTTCTTTTCCGGGTTGATGACCTTGTTGTTGACAATCGCGCCGGGGCCAACCGAGTACCCTTCGTCCATGCCAGGCACGATGCCCATGTGGCAGTCTTGGCAAGTAACGCCGTCGCGGTAGGCGGGCGAGGCGCGGTATTGGTCCCAAACGACTTCTAGTTTGATGCCGGGTTGGACGGCGACTTGATGGCACGACATGCAAAAGGAAGACTTGGAAAGTTCCTCGAACTGGATCGCGCGCCGATGCATTGCTTGACCAGGTCGTTTGTCGTTTGAGGGTTGAGTCTTGACCTTGAAGACTTCGTCGTATTTTTTGGCAATGGCAACGCCGTGACCATCGCCCGCACCGTAAACAGGATCGTAAATATCTCCTGGTTCGATGCGTCTTTCGCCGTTGACTTTACCGTAAGGCGTTTTGACTCGATGGCACGCGATGCAGGTGACGCCTTCGCGAAACACGCGCGGCCCATCCCAAATCGGCTGGTCACGTCGCAGGCCCATCGTCGTCGAAACGGGCGAATGGCAGCGGTAGCAAAAGTAACCGATCGTGCCTTGGGACAGTCGGTTGATCGTGTCTTCGAATACATGGAACATCGGCGAGATCGAAGCGTACGCGTGGCTCGACGACGACCACTCTTCATAGATCTGTCGATGGCACTGGGCGCAGTCTCTGGCTGATGGAAAGGCCGAGCGAGAATAAATTTCGGCGTGCGGATCTTCTCCCGGAGCAACGCTCAAGGTCGGGTCCGAAGGCGGGTTGTGAGTTGCTCCGGCGGACGAGTGCAAACTCGAAAAACTCGCCTGCTGCAAATTAGCGTGAGGGTTTGGTTCAAATGAATTGCTGGAAGCTGCCGCCCGTTGAACCGCCGCTTGGAAGGTGGCGGGATCAATTTCGAAGTGGTTGGAATTATCGGGCTGATTAACTTCTGAAGTTCCGTCGGGCTGAAAGTCGTTTTCTGTTTCCGTTAAATCGAAAACCGCTTGCTGGGCTGCGAGTGGCTTGGGGTTGGCTACGAGTCCAGCATCGGGTCGGGATTCGCTTTGTTGCGTCCAACCGTTGAGGCGAGTTGCGGGAGAAGCGGTGGCAACGGTAGGGCTGGCCGGAGCGGCTTGGTCGGCATCCGCCCGCGTTTGTTTGTCAGGTGTATATGCTGGTTTGTCGGTTGACGCCGTGGGTTGTTCCATTCGTGCCGTCGGTGGCACACACATCGGTGGAAGGCTTGCGAAAATCAGTTTTTCTTGTTCGGAAAAAGATTGAGGAATGTCGCTGGGCAAAATCGGCTTTGGATCTGCTTGAGCCCTTGACCGATCGTTTGCTGTTGTGGCGGCCTTCGGTGTTACGGCGGTCTTTGGTGCTTGGGCGATGTTCGGTTTTTGGGCGGCCGAGGAATTCGAAGAACCGGCTCGTGCCAGCTTAGGCAGCGGGGCGGGTTCGGGCGGCTGGCCGGGCATGGAAATCGCGATCGCAGCGTAAGTGAATGCCGCAACAGCAAATGTGGCCGTTAGCCGGAGCGTGTTTTGTCGGATTGGGTCGAGCATTGGGCTTGCGCGCAAAAGTCGCCGTAGGGGCAAGTGTTTATGTAATCGTTACAAACTATCGGCCTAGGGAAGCGTCAAGCATTAGCTCGCTAGCGAAAGGAAGTGTGTTTTTTTGCTAACCAAACTGGACGCAAGCGGACTGGAAAAGCCCCTGTCCTTCACAAGCTGCCTGTTTACCCAAGGTTGACGGCTTGCCAAAGCGGAGCTGGTTTTGGGACGTTGGGCCGTTGGGCCGTCAGGTCGGGGTGCGATGTTGGGTTGAATCCAGAAAAACGCTTACGAAAAACCTTGGGACGGCCGAAGACTTAGTTTTTACGGGCGAAATAGCTCAGAAAAGCGATAGCAAAGGGCTCTTTATTGCTTCGATTCAAGGCAATGGAGAGGAAATCGAGATTCGGAGATTATGGCCGGAAATTCATTTGAAAACCTTTGAAATTGGCCCTGTGAAATGCCGCCAGTATTCGTATACTGGTGGGCTTTTAATAATGAAGAAAATCGAGCGAGAATAACTGCGATGAAAGTCCGCGCCAGCGTCAAGCGAATTTGCGAAAACTGTAAAGTCGTCCGTCGAAAAGGACGGGTTTACGTCATTTGCACCAATCCGCGACACAAACAACGCCAAGGTTGATCCTTGGGAAATTGTCGGAAGCACCGCTCAGATTTGGACGCGGCTTCGTTCAATTCAAAAAATTTACTGAAACATTACGTTAGATTCGCCCAATGGGCTTCGGAGATTTGATATGCCTCGTTTGTTGGGTGTTGATATTCCAAACGACAAGAAAACGGTCATCTCATTGACTTACCTGTTCGGTGTTGGAAGCCAGACCTCTCGTGACATCTGTCACAAGGCCGGTTTGGATGAGAATAAAAAGGCACGTGATTTGACTGACGAAGAAGTCAGTCGCATCGCGACGATCCTCGAGCGTGACTACACGGTTGAAGGTCCGTTGCGACGTCAGGTGCAGCAGAATATCGGACGTCTGCGAGACATTAAGTCTTACCGTGGTATGCGTCATCGACTTGGATTGCCCGTCCGTGGCCAGCGAACAAAAACAAACGCTCGTACTCGTAAAGGTCCAAAGAAGACCGTTGCCGGTAAAAAGGGTGTTAAGGACCTTCGCTAGGTTCAGCCAAAATTCGTGCTGGGTTTCCCAGCACTTATCTTTTCGCGCGGCCCGTTGCTGCGTGGGAACAATTACTTAATCCCCGTTTCCTGATAGGACTCACAATCAGCCGGTAATCGGCCAGAGAGAATTCAGTGGCAAAAACGAATAAAAAGAAGCGTGTCCGTCGTAACGTAACTTACGGCGTGGCTCATATCCAAGCGACTTTCAACAACACGACCGTTACGATTACCGACACTAAAGGCGAGACGCTTTGTTGGGCCAGTGCGGGAACGTGTGGCTTCAAAGGCAGTCGAAAAAGCACTCCGTTTGCCGGTCAAAGTGCATCGACTCAAGCAGCTGAAAAAGCTCAGAAGTTCGGCGTGAAGGAAGTTGATGTTCGCGTCAAAGGCCCAGGCAGCGGTCGCGAAAGTGCGATCACGGCGCTTCAAGCGGCGGGTCTGAATATCAAGTCAATCGAAGATTGCACGCCGATTCCTCATAACGGCTGTCGTCCACGCAAGAAGCGACGCGTCTAACGCCGCCTTGCGACTGTTTTTTCAGTTTTAAAGTCAAGGCTGGCGGCCGTGCTGCCAGTCGAATCCCCCCCTACACATTACGCCGCCCGGAGAAATTAAATGCACATTCGTTGGCGAGGTTTAGAGCTTCCGAGTTCCGTTGAGTGCGACCGAAGTTCGCTTACAAGTACTTACGGAAAATTTGTGGCTGAGCCATTTGAGCGTGGTTTTGGTACGACCGTTGGTAATAGCTTGCGTCGTATTTTGCTGTCGTCTTTGGAAGGCAGTGCGGTCACTCAATTGAAAATTCGTGGTGCCAATCATGAGTTTTCCTCGATTCCAGGCGTTTTGGAAGACGTCACGGATATCGTGTTGAACGTAAAATCTTTGGTTGTGAAAAATCATAGCGACCAAATGAAGGTTATCACAATCGAGAAGAACACCGCAGGTCCGGTGACCGGTGCTGACATCCAAACCGGTGGCGAGGTCGACATTATCAATTCCGATCACACGTTGGTTACGTTGACGGATGACGTCCCTTTCATGATGGAAATGGTTGTTGAAAATGGTCGTGGCTACGTGCCAGCGGCCGACCATAGCGGTCGTGACCACGAAGTCGGAATTATTCCGATCGACGCGGTTTACTCGCCGGTTACCCGCGTTCACTACGACGTGGAAGAAACTCGTGTCGGCCAGAAAACAAACTACGACAAGCTGACGCTGGAAGTTTGGACCAACGGTTCAATCAATCCGGAAATGGCAGTTGTCGAAGCGGCCAAGATCATGCGAAAGCACCTGAACCCCTTTGTGCAGTATTCGGAATTGGGGGCTCAAGTTCACTCGCAGCCGCGCAGCAAAGGCGGCATCGACGCGGCTCTGGAAGCCAAGTTGAACATTCCCGTTTCGGAGTTGCGATTCTCGGTTCGAGCAAGCAACTGTCTGGAATACGCCGAACTGCGAACCGTCCGGGACTTGGTCCAAAAGAACGAAGACCAGTTGATGGAAATCCGGAACTTTGGCGAAACGACTTTGGACGAGGTCACTCAACTGCTGGGCGAACTTGGTTTGCATCTTGGCATGAAAGTGCCGCCAGCTCCGCAGATCAACTGATTGAAATTTGCGGCTCCAGTTTACTCGGGGCTGCGACGTGAGGTCGGCAACGTGTCGGTTTCCGTGGGGTAGGTTTTGAAGCCTGCCATCCAATTGACTAATGATTAACCCTTTCTCCACTTGGTGAAACGATGAGACATAAAAGAAAAGGCCGCCGTCTAGGACGTACCTCAAGCCACCGTCGGGCTCTGTTCCGCAACATGGCTTGCGCTTTGTTCTTGACTGAACGCGACGATTTGTACTACGAAGGTCTGACTCAGAGTGACGGTGGAGTTGTGAATCCGCCGGCTGTCAAAGGGCGTATCATTACGACCATCCAAAAGGCCAAAGAGATTCGCCCGTACGTGGAAAAGTGCATCACGCTTGCCAAAAAATCGTTGCCGCACACGCGAGCAGCGGCTGAGCTCGAGTGCGAACACGAGCGGGGTTCGGACGGTTGGAAAACGTGGCGAGAGGGTGAAGGCTGGCAAAAGTGGAATGCAGCGATTGCTCCCGCGGTCGATTACCGTCGACGAGCGTTTGCGATGCTTCGCGATAAAGAAGCGGTTGAGATTTTGTTCGAAGAAATTGCCGAGCGTTTTGAAGATCGCAATGGTGGTTATACACGGATCATGCGTCTGGCGAAGCCGCGATTGGGCGATGCTGGAACCCGAGCGATTCTCGAATTGGTCGGCGAGCGAGACCGGGTGATTCAAAAGAGCGAAAAGCCAGCATTTGCTTCAGACGAAGATGAAGTAGAAGAAACAAAAGCAGAAACGCC
>CAZROJ010000110.1:0-6523 GCA_964601665.1 uncultured Pirellulaceae bacterium | reverse complement strand
CTGAAGATTCAGCCACTGAAGATTCAGCCACTGGAGATTCAGCCACTGACAATAAGGAAAAAGCTTAAGGCTTGGTCGCTTGCGGGCTTGTGCCCTGATGACGATCGAAAGTTGAAAAGTAAATCAAGCCGGCGTTGCAGTCTTTGGTTGCCGCCGGCTTTTTCATGCGCTTGGTGGTTTATCAATTGAGATAGCGGACGCGTTTGGTCTTAGATAATTAGTGATCGTGTCGCCTTTGTTCCTCACGCCAATTCGCTTGTGCCTCTTGCACCGCAATAATCGGGCTGCCGAATCGTTAAAAATATTTGGTAAACTGGGACTAATTCGTAATCGATTCTGAGGTGGTGGCTGTTTGGATTCTTCGTCTGCCGCACTGATTGAAATCGAAAATGATGACCCGCGAATCGCAATCCTCTACCCTTGAAATGTAAATTGAATCATGAGTGAAAAAACGATCTTCAAGAAAATCATTGATCGTGAAATTCCCGCGGACATTGTTTATGAAGACGACTGGTGTCTTGCTTTCCGAGACATTCAGGCTCAGGCACCGACGCATGTTTTAGTGATCCCCAAAAAAGAAGTCGCCAACGTCGCCGCACTCGAAGAGGAAGATCTCGAGTTGGCCGGCCGTTTGTTGCTCGCCGCCGGCAAGGTCGCTCGGCAACTGCAGGTGGATGAATCTGGCTACCGGATTGTGGCCAATATTGGACGCGACGGAGGCCAGTCGGTCGATCATCTTCATTTGCACGTACTGGCCGGGCGCAGTTTGGCTTGGCCGCCCGGTTAGAAGTTGCGTCGTTGTGTTGAGCGAACTGGACGATCGCCTGCCGGTAGTTCGCGTAGTCGATGCTTGCTGATGCTTGATGCATTGCAGTGTTTGATATGCAGCAAAAAAAAATGCCAGCCGCAATTGTATGCGGTTGGCATTGATGATTTTTCGGCGCCGCTTTTTTGGCTGGCAAGAAGAACGAACGACTCTACCGCCGTTTTGTAATTGAATCGCGTTTGGGCATGGAACGTTGCGCTGATCTTAGCATGCCGACGGGCGAAGCATGGCTGGCACAACCGCAGCTTGAAGCGCTGGGCATGGCAGGAGCGGCCGAGTGGATCATTTCATGGCCGATGATTTCTTGGCCCATTGCGCAATCGTCGCATCCTGTGCCGCCGCATCCGCTGGCTGTCGAGGAAGCGTCGCCGTCGCAAAATCGGCCTCCGTAGAGTCCGCCGCCGAGCAGTTGCCGCATCATGTTTCCGGGCTGCCAGCAGTTTGGTCGACAAGGCGTTGCGCCGCCGACGAAGTCTGTCCCGCAGCAGGGATCGGCACAGTCCGGTGGGGTGCTTGTCCATTCACCGACGTAGACCTCGCCGCATCCGCTGCCACAGACGAGCCCTTTACGAAGATTTCGCAAGCGATCGAACGGGCGTTGAGGTAGCACGGTTTCGCCGTAGCCGATGCCGTCGCAGTCATTGCATTGCTGCTGAATGCCGCAGCAACCGACGGACGACAAGCTGAGTGCGGTAGTTAGTAATATTAACACGTAGCGGCTCATCGATTCGGCCCCCCGATTGATCCAAAATTCGAAATAGTGGCTCTCGTTTGCGTGTTCATGCGATGCGAGAGCGAACGAACGTGTGCATCTGCTGACGCATCTTCAACGTAGTTCGGTTCTAAAACGGATATCGGGTCCTCAGGGATTGCCGGAACAGCAAAATCCTTACAATACAAAAACTTTATCAGATTCATTTTGTTGACGGCATGCTGTCATTTTTGCTGTCGCCGTTTTTACTCTTTCAGGTCGATCACGATGTTTGGGCTGCGCTACGTTATTTTTGGTCTTTGTTTGCTGATGATCGTTGGCTGCACGGGGGATCCCGATCGTTATCGAATCGTCGGCGATTGGGAACTCGCCGTCGCCGGGAAGTTGGTTGACCAAGTAAACGCTGGAGACGTTGATCAATCGGACGCAGAAGACACGCCGCCCAAGATGGTGATTTATTTTTACCGCAGTGGCTCGCTGAAGACACAAACCAATATGGGCACGGTCCAGTCTGAAAAGCGAGGCAGTTGGAAATTCATTTCGTATGACGATCAGTCGAAAAAAGCAAAAATCGAATGTCGCATGATGGATGAGACGACTGAATTTGATGTGGTGGTCGAGGATGAAAATACGATTCGGTTGGTACCGCCAAACATGGCGGGTCTGACTCGGAAAATGAAATTCGTCCGGCGGTGAATTTTTTCGCCCCTGAATTTACTTGGCAGGCGACGTGGGCCGATTGGAGTGCTCGATTTTGTTGAGCCGGCATTTCATCGAATGGTCGAAACCTCGATGGCGACCAAGTTGGAAATTGTATGGGCTGCGAATTTAGGTTTCGCAGTTGGCAGTTTTCAATTGCCATGGAGTCGATCGATTTCACATTGACGTTCGTTGGTTTGGTTTGCCTGATGGGCAAAAAAGACGCGAGTTAGTTTGTGACAGATTTCACTCGTTTGGGGTATAATCATCTGTTTGATTTTAGCTGCCTGAACTTGCTTTTGGTCAACCAATGAATTCCCCAATGAGTTCCGATAACGGCGTGATGCCACCGATCTTGATGTTTCGCAGTTTCCTGACGATTGCTTCTGGGCTGGTTGCCCATTGGGTGATTTTGTCGGGCGTCACGATTGCGGTGGCTCATGGGTTGTTTCCCGAATATGTTGCTGAAATGATGCAAGCCAACCAACCCGGCGAACAGGTTTCCGCCGCTGTCGCGTTTGGTGCGATCCCGACGGCGATGCACTGGATCGTGATCGGTATTGTCTCGCTGTTGTCGATTATCTTGGGAATGCTGGTCGGTTGGTCGGCTCCGTTCGGCCGGCTCGTTCATGCGATATTTCTGGCGGTGATTGTCGGCGTCAATTTTCTCAGTCGTTCTATCTCGGCACCGCAGGAAGAAAAAGTGGTGATGATGACCTACGTGTTAATCTTCCCGCTGGCAATTTTTATCGGTGGCTATTTAATCAATCGTTGGCTGGACGGTGCGAGTGCCGGCGTTGACGGAACGGATGCCGGCGCGAGTCTTCTTTAATATTTAGTGCTTATCCCGAAACTCAGAATGCTCGCGGCCAGCGCCGTCGGCTCACGGGTTGTGGGATAAGCTCTTAACTTCCGCCCTGCCTCGATTAGATTCAACTGACGGTTGCCAATGAATTTTCGTCTGCTTGCCAAACTACTTGGAATCCTGGTTTTATTGATCGGGGGTTTCATGTTGTTGTGTTTGATCTGGGCTTGGCCTCAGTTCGGCGCGCACACGCATCCGAATCCCGAAATCTCGGAGAAGCGTTTTGAGGCGGCCGGGGCGTGGGGGTTGTTGCTGAGCGCTGCGATGTGCGGTGGTTTGGGCGGCGCGATGTTGCTGTGGGGGCGCGGCGCGAAAGAAAAAATCTTTCGCAAGGAAGCCATGGCGGCGGTGGCGCTCAGCTGGGTGTTGGCAACCGTTTTAGGGGCGTTGCCTTATGTGTTTAGCGGTTCCATGCGAGGCCCTTCTGTACGCGATAGTGCCAAACCGGACCAAGTTTTGGTGGCGTCATCAAGGTTCAAAGTTTGGAATGCATGGAATGCGTTCGATGTCACGGTTGAGCAAAAACAGGTGTTGGCTGCCGTGGCCAATTCGACAGCGCGAGGGATTTCTAAAAAGAAGTTGCAGCGAGTCTCAGGAGTTCCGGCGGCGGCAGCGGTTTTCCGTGGTCTGCAAGAAGATCCACGCTTTGCGAAATGGCTGCTCGGGCCAGGCGATGTTAACGATGCGCCGCAGGATCGCGCATCGCGGTTTCGCCTTCGCTGGGTTTCGATGGGCTTAGTCGATGGAATGTTCGAAGCACAGTCTGGCTTCAGTACGACGGGTGCGACGGTGTTTTGCGATTTAGAAGATCCGCATTTGGTGCCGCACTGTATTTTGTTTTGGCGGTCGATGACTCACTTTTTGGGTGGGCTGGGAATCATTGTGTTGTTCGTGGTTTTGCTGGGCCAGAATTCGGCGGGCAAGGCGCTGATGCGAACGGAGATGCCGGGACCGACTCAAGATAGTTCGAGTGCGAGGATGCAGCATTCGGCTTGGCTTTTTGCCGGCGTGTATATCGGATTAAATGTTCTGCTGGCGTTGGTCTTAATCGTTTTGGGAATGTCAGCCTTTGATGCGGTTTGTCATTCGTTTGGAACGATGGCGACAGGAGGCTTCAGCACTTACAACTCGAGTCTCGGCCATTTCTATTTGAACAATCCCAGTACTGGGCGGATTATCGAATACGTGGTGATCCTGTTTATGGTGTGTGCGGGAGCCAATTTTACGCTGCTATTTTTGGCGGTGATTGGGAAGCCGTTAAAACTTTTTCGTGATACCGAGTTTCGCAGCTATATCGCGATCATCGTGGTTTCAACTTCGGTGTTTATGCTGTTCGGGTTTGGTTCAGGAATTGCTGAGTTTCAAAATATCGAGAGCGGCATTCGCAATAGCTTGTTCCAGATCGTATCGGTTTTGACGACAACTGGTTTTGGCACGGCGAACTTTGATACGTGGCACGACATGCATCGCGGGTGGTTGTTGGCGATCATGTTTGTCGGTGGTTGTACGGGTAGTACGGGGGGCGGCATGAAAGTCATACGCCATATTTTGTTTGTCAAAATCTTGCGACTGGAAGTCGAGAGTGCTTTTAACCCGCATGAAGTGCGTTTGCTAAAGCTCGACGGCAAGTCGGTGGAAGATCAAGGGTTGCGGCATTCGGTGCTGGTCTACTTTGGTTTGGTGGTGGTTTTGTTTGTGCTCAGTTTTGTCTTTGTCGTGGGGGTCGAGCCAAATTCGACTTGGGGTGGAGAAACTGAGAACAAACTGATCGATTCAGCCAGCGCGGTTTCAGCAACGCTCAATAATATTGGACCGGGGCTCGGCGTGGTGGGGCCGACGCAAAATTATGCGTCGTTTTCTGGGCTGAGCAAATCGTTGTTCATTTTATTGATGATGTTGGGCCGGTTAGAAGTATTTCCGATCTTGGTTTTGTTCTCACCGCGATTCTGGGATGACTGAGAAGCAGGCGGCAAATACTAAACAATCCAATCGTCTCGAAGCCTATGGTTGATTCACAAGATAATTCGACGATCGTTCAGCCGATCGAGCAAGATCCGGCTCCGGATACTTCGATGGCTGCGGGGTTGATGTGGATGCATGCCCTGTTTTTTTGGATGGCTGTCGTCGTGATTGGCCTCTCGTTCGTCATGCGAACCGAAGGGCCAACGTCGGTTTATTTTCCGGGGACCTCGGTATCATTGCCAGAGCTATGTTCGTCGAAGCGAATGTTTGGCCTGCCCTGCCCCGGCTGTGGTCTGACGCGTTCCTTTATTTCGATCAGTCACGGTCAACTTGGGCGAGCGTGGAATTTTAATCCGGCTAGTTTTTTTCTGTACGCGTTTGTGGCTATTCAAATCCCCTGGAACGCGATGCAGTTTTTGCTAATTCGCAGCCGAAAGTTTGGCATCACGTTGCCCTACATCCACTTTTTGCCCATCACGGTGGCTGTCGTGTTAGTGGCGAACTGGTTGATTCGACTTTCTTTTTGGCAGGTTTAAACCGATGCCCGAGCCCATGCCTAAACTTAAAACCACATCGCTGCGCGGCAGAAGTGTTTCTTTGCTGGACGAGGGCCAAGGTCCTGCGGTTCTGTTTGTGCATGGGTTCCCGCTGAGTCATTGCATGTGGCAGGGGCAGGTGGATCGTTTCAAGACGAATCATCGAGTGGTCATACCAGACCTGCCGGGTTTTGGTCAAAGTGAGTCGCTGTTGGACGGTGAGAATCCAGTGCTTTCGATGGAGTTTTTGGCAGACTGGTTGGCCGAGCTGCTCGACGCGATCCAATGTGACACGCCGGTGCATTTCTGTGGTTTGTCGATGGGAGGATATATTGGTTGGCAGTTTTGGAGGCGACATCCATCGCGTGTTCAATCGTTAATCGCCTGCAATACGCGAGCCGCTGGCGATACGGAATTGATTCGACGGGGACGGGAGATTGCGGCCAGGCAGGTGATGGTTGCGGGGGCAAAACCAGTGGCCGATGCGATGGTAAAAAAACTGTTTTACCAAGCGCGGAAGGGTTTACGTGAGACGGATTTTTTTAATCAGATCCATCGGGTCATTGCGGCTGCTGAGCCTGCTTCGATCGCGGCCGGTCAGCGGGGCATGGCGGAAAGAAAAGATGCGGTGGAGTGGTTGGAAGGGGTTGAGGTGCCGATGCTTTTTGTCGCGGGGAAACACGATTCGATTACGCCAGCCGATGAAATGCAACAAAATGCAAGGAGGGTCGAGCACGCTGAATACGCTTTGATCGCAGACGCGGGCCATATGAGCCCGATGGAAAACACGGCGGCGTTCAATGCCGTGTTAGAAGATTTTCTGATGCGTTGTCGCTGAGTTCAAACTCGGGTGCGTTCAATTGGGGTGCGTTCTAGTGCTGTGAATCTCAATTCCGTGTGGTTCTTCGTGCCAGCACCTTTAC
>CAZROJ010000109.1:0-16166 GCA_964601665.1 uncultured Pirellulaceae bacterium | reverse complement strand
ACCAGGCACCTTTTATTTTTCATTGGTCAAATTTGAGTTCGATTGTTTTGCTTACAGGACGGCGACAGCGCTCTTCGTTGCAAGCTTGGTAGTTCAGAATCAATTCTACCTTCGTCTCCAAGGCTGATTTATCCGACACATTCAAATCGATCGACCAGACGCATTCGCTCTCCCAAATCGTCAAATCATTGCTAGACGCGGACGGCTTGGCAACGCTTCGTTTCCATGGAGCGTTGACCGAAACGCCTGCGGGAACGATCACCTTCAAATTCGTTTGAATGTACGGCTCTCCTTTAGGAACGCTGGCGTACAAATGCCAGCCATCTTGGATTTTGAACTTCACGATTAAGCGAAACGGTTTGCCGTCGTCGGATTTTTCTTTTTTAGCATTCAGCTCTTCGAACGCTTCACCGCCCAATGCCACCAAACGACAGTCGTACTTTACCGGCTGATCATCATTGGGCTGATCGACCGAGATGCCGTTAACCAGCATTTGATCGGCGATCTTTCGTCTGGCCACAGCGGCCTCAATGAGCCATCGTTGCTTGCCGGCGGCCAAGACGCGGTTGGTATCCAGCAAGAATTTGTAACCGCTGGGTTCGGAAAAGAAAAGATAATCGCGGCGCTCGGCTAACCATTCTTGCCATTGACCGGCCGATTCGAACTGACGCTCGGTGTAGCGTTCCAAGACTCGTCGCGCCAAACCATTTTTCGGGTTTTCGTGCAGTAATTGAACGCACTTGTCAAGGATTCGTAAATCGTGGTTCGGGATACCCAGTTCTTTCGCGTCCGCATCTACCTCTAGCGGTGCATACCGTCGCTCCGGATCAGAAAACATGTAGTCACGATTCTCGGAAAAATACTTGACATAACTGTCGATGTCGTTGCCCAGTTCATCTCGCAGACTGCTCGGTAATCGTTTGAGTGCGTCCATGCGATCCCAGGTCGGTTCGTCCCAATCCAACCGGGCTTCGTCGCTTTCATTGAGCTTTTCTCCGGCGGCTTTCCGATCACTAAGTTCTCGTTTAATTTTTCGATCTTCGACCGCAGACTCCTCGATGTAAGCCGCCCATACGTCGTTCCCGCGATCGGAAAGCCGGTAGAGCAGGCTGTCAATTTGAGTTCGAACCGAGACCGGCTTTTTCGTTGTGAAAGCTCGGTGTCCTTTGAATTTGTGGATGTAATGGATCGCGTTGACGAACACTAATTTTGCCTCGTCTGTCATATAGGTCGGCGAGACGGCGAACCCCCAATGCAGATAGTTGCCTTGCCGGCCGATGGCCATCGATTTCGGCCCTTTCGAGTTCAAGCCACCACAAATGAACTCGCCGTCGGGAGCGTCGGACAAATCGTACGAGACCGTTCCAACGAGCATACCACTTTTGTTTTGATATCCCTCGGTTTGCACTTTCCACATCGGGATCTTGTCGGCGAGTTTGGCTCCTGCGGGGTAGAGGCGATAAGACTTTGAGATCGGTCGATCGGTAAAAGTAAGCTTTACATTGTTAGGTGTCTTGAAAATGTCATGGTCGATACGCAACCTGTGCGCATGTGAATCGAGACACTCTCATAAATGATCCAAGCGAAGCCCCAAACCGTTGCGACCGAGTGTCAGGGGTCCGACGTTTCCGATCATGACTGTCGGCCGATCAAATTCGTAAGGCATGCGAATTCGTTTTTCCCAGTTGCCCATGTCAATCTGTTTGATCGCCGGCGGTAGTGCGTCGAACACCGTCACATCGTATTGCTTGGATATTTCCACGTCGTAATTTGAAGGCGTCATGATCGTGACTTTTTGGAAGTGTGATTCCAGAAAAGACTTGAAAGCCGGCGTTCGTTCTTGCTTGAGGCTCTTGTATCGCGCAGCCGCTTTGCCGGTCAGATAACTTGGAGCCGACCTTACGAGATCTGGCGAATTGCCAACAAACAAGATTTTCAGCGCAGACTTTTTTGCAATCGGCGTTTCAATTGAATTCGCCTGGCCGCCTGCAACACTGGCCGCGTCTGCAGTGGCAACTTTTTTTGAAGACTCCCGTGCGTCAGAATTCTGGGCCCGCACAAGACTGGCGGACGCCAACAGTAACAGTGTGGTCAAAAAAGCGAGTTTGATACGTTGCATCGTTGAACTCATCTGATGAAAACAATCTGGGCCGATCGTTTTAGCAGCCCGGATTTGATTGATTGGTGGCAAGGTCGATGAAGCGCGACCGTCGGCTTAAAATCGATACGAAAAAGACATTGATCGACGATTTACTGTTGGACGTAGTCGGGGTTTGGTTTTGGGATTTTCGCGCCTGTTTCAGCAAGCGCAGCAGAGAGTTTTCTATCTAGTTGGGCCGCTTTGCTTGGGTGCGAATCGACCAAGTTATTTTGCTCGCCCAAATCGTTCTTCAAATTGTACAGTTCGATTGGGCCTTGGTACCATCGGATCAATTTCCAGTCGCTATCGCGAATGATGGAATAAGGACCGGGCGGGTGACGATAGTGCGGAAAATGCCAATGGAGAACGCGACGGGCAAGAGCCGTTTGGCCACCTGACTTGGCGTGTTGCAGCAACGAAACGCCATCGACGATCGCGCCGGTTTCGATTTTAATTCCGGCGGCTTCTGTTATCGTCGGCATGAAGTCCATCGAGATAATGGGCGAGTCCGATGTGGCACCTGCCGCAACGACTCCCGGCCAATTAATGATCGCTGGGACTCGAATGCCGCCTTCGTAAGCGTAGCCCTTGCCGCTGCGAAGAGGTCGGTTGTCGGTTGGCCCTTTCAAGCCGCCATTGTCAGAAGTGAAAACGATCAGCGTATTGTCGCGCACGCCGGCTAAATCAAGAGCCGCGACAATCGTTCCAACGGCATCGTCGACGCTTTCCACGAGTGCGGCGTACTTTGCATTGACAGCTGTTTTTCCTTCGCGCTGGTATTTCTGGGCAACTTTCTTGATCGCTTGGATCGGCGTGTGAACGGCGTAGGGACAGTAGTACAACAGGAACGGATTGTCTTTGTGGTTGTTGATAAAAGACTTGGCTTCGTCCGCTTCGCGATGAGTTAAAAATTCGCCTTTTTGTCGAGGCTCCAAACCTCCGTCGAACGCATATCTTTTGTTCCGGTACGGATCAAAATAGCTGGGCGGTTGCCCCAGATCGCAGCCGCCAATGTTGATGTCGAAACCTTGGCGTGTTGGGTACCAATCGGGATCGCCGAGATGCCACTTTCCGATAAACGCCGTCGCATAGCCAGCCGCTTTGAAACGCTCGGCAAACGTGACTTCCTCGTGTTCCATCCAATAGGGATTGGGCGGGCAAAGCAGTTGGGTATTTTTGGATCCGACATATTTTGTGGGGGTCACTTTTGGCGTCCCGACCTTGCCACGTTGAAACCGAGCTCGAATCCAATCGGTAATGCCGACGCGATCTGGATATTTGCCCGTCATCATGGCCGCACGAGTCGGACTGCAGACCGCACAAGCGGCGTAGGCGTTGGTGAAACGCATGCCGCCGGCAGCCAACGCATCGATATTGGGCGTTTTGAAATAATCGCTGCCTTGGCAAGACAAATCCATCCAGCCCAGGTCGTCGACCAAAATCACGACAACGTTGGGCTTGTTCGAATCGTCGGCAAAGCTGGATTGGCAAAATAAGGCGGTGCAGGCCAGCAATCCCCAAAATGAAAGCCGATACCAGCGATGGCCGGCGCTAAGCAAATTCATCGTTAAGTTCCTTGTTGGGGGCGGTCCGAGAAAGTTGAACTGCGGTCGACTCTAAAACTCATCAAATTCGCGAAGGCAGTGAATCGCGAAGAAAGAGTATAACTCGCGATGTTAGACGCTTCGAATGCGAAGTCCATCGTCGCTCAAGGCAAACATTTTTCGTTCGTCCAAAGCCACCACGTCTTTGATCTGTTCCAGCTTAATCGACTTGCCGCTAGAATTTGCTTTCGTAATGAGTTCGTCCACGCTGGCCCAGCAATCCGCGTCGAGCGTCAGGCCGATGGACTCGGGATGATGTTTGAGCACGAAGCTTAAATATTTGCTGATCTTGGTGAGTCGATTGTTCATGTAGTTGAATATTTTCAGGAAATTTAGTCATCGAGCGATTCGAGCGATTGGACGCAGAGGCCTGCCGCCGGCCGAAGTTATTTTAACAATTGCGATTTTTGTAAAGCAAACCAGCCGAGCGAGAAGTTTAACCTTCGGCGGTACGAATGTCCGGCCGCTGCTAAAAACATCTAAATAATAACGGTCGTTTTTTGATGGCGTTTTAAAAACTGATTATTTTAATTTTGTTCCGATGTTCCGACTTAGCCAAGCCGCGGCCAGGGCGAGATTAATTCTGGAGCAAACGAGGCTAAGGGACGGTTTCGCGATGCAGACTCATCTGCGAAAATAAAATTTCTTGGGCACCTACTGAAAACGACGTGATTGCTGTGCAGCCAACGGAACCAAACAAAAAAGATCTTCCCCTGATCGGATGGCGAGAATGGGTCAAGCTGCCAGATTTGGGCTGCAAGGGAATCAAGGTCAAGGTCGATACGGGCGCTCGATCGTCTGCAATTCACGCTTTTAATATTCAAGAAGTGGAAAAAGATGGTCAGGCTTGGGTAACGTTTGAAATTCACCCAGACCAAAAGTCGGACAAACGAGTGATTTCGACGCAAGCAAAAATCTTGGAATACCGGGAAGTTCGTAACTCGGGCGGCAAGGCAACGTTGCGGCCGGTCATTGTGACACCGGTAACAATGCGAGGTGAAACTTGGTTGATCGAGCTAACTTTGGCCAATCGAGATGACATGGGCTTTCGCATGTTGCTGGGGCGGCAAGCGATTCGCGACCGATTTTTGGTTGATTCCGGTGGCTCGTATTACGGCGGAAAACGACGTTTGAAGCGGCGTAAAAAAGCGAAACCCAAAGGTCAATCGCCGTCGAATTAGTCTTCGGCCAGCGGCTCAAGTCCGCGCAGCAATTTTCTTTGAATGCTTGATTCAGGTAGCCATCGGGACATCTGAAATTGAATCGCAAATCGAATCCTAAACCCAACAAAAATATAAAAGGACAATGAATGAATCTTGCCATTTTATCGGTTGCCAAAAATTGCTACAGCACAAAACGTTTGGTCGAAGCGGCGGTGCAGCGAGGCCACGATGTGTCGGTCATCAACACAAAAAAGTTGGCGATTGACTTGCAAAAAGGCAGCCCAGATTTGTTCTACGAACAAAAACAGCTTGACGAATTCGATGCCGTGCTGCCTCGGATCGGCGCGTCGTTGACTTATTTTGGAACGGCGGTCGTGCGGCAGTTCGAACAGATGGATGTGTTCAGCGCGAACTCGTCGGCCGGTATCGCGAATTCTCGTGACAAGTTGCGGAGCATGCAAATTTTCAGCCGCCATCACATTGGCATTCCGGCGACGACTTTTGTTCGCGAAAAACAAGACATCCTGCCGGCGATTGAAAGAGTCGGCGGTGCGCCGGTTATTATCAAACTGATCGAAGGCACACAGGGCATTGGTGTTTTGCTGGCTGAATCGGTTTCGACGGCGGAAGGGATTATCGAACTGCTGCAGAGCCAAAAGCAGAACGTTTTGATCCAGAAATTCGTGGCTGAAAGTAAAGGCAAAGACATCCGGGCTTTCGTTGTCGGAGACGAAGTCGTGGGCGCGATGCGACGCGTGGCCCAAGGCCAAGAGTTTCGCAGTAACGTTCACCGCGGCGGCAAAACCGAGAGCATCGAATTGGACGAACAATATCGCGAAACGGCCGTCCGTGCCGCTCAAATTATGGGGCTAAAAGTCGCCGGCGTGGATATGCTCGAAGGCCAAGACGGCCCGCAGATCATGGAGGTCAATTCCTCGCCGGGTTTGGAGGGGATCGAGCAATGCACTCAAATGGATATTGCCGGTTCGGTGATCGACTTTATCGCCGGACGGGTCGATTTTCCCGAAATTGATATTCGGCAACGGCTGACGGTCAGTCGCGGCTATCGAGTTGCGGAGCTGGCGATTCCCGAAGGTTCGGATTACGTTAATTTACGAATCGACCAATGTGGATTTGACGACCGGGATATCAATGTTTTGACTCTGACACGAGGAACGAAAGTTATCCCGAACCCGAAGCGAGATCGCATTCTCGAAGCCGGCGATCGGATTCTTTGTTTCGGGAAATTGCAGTTGATGCGTGGGTTGGTCCCGGTCAAAACTCGGCGAAATCGAAAAGCGGAAGTTCAAGAACTGCCCGAACTTCCGACAGCTCAACAAGTCATGGACGAACACACCAAAGACTAACAGCACGCGGCAACTCGGGGCTCGCGAAAGATCACAGACGATCGAGAAGATTTTTTTAGCTTTGGTGCTTGTACTAGGGCAACAGCGAAACCGAATTTCGTGACCGTCGACTCCTTGTTGCGGTCGCTCTTTGCGTCGATTTCACGACGGTTGATTGCCGGCTCGACCGCGACTTGTGAATTTAGGCTTGAGAAACGTTGTCGCCACAACCGTGTTTTCTCTAACGCATTTTTGCATTTTGATTTGCAGGAACAAGTTCTAAGTTCAGAACTTTACATTTGTCTCAGCTGTCAAATCCCTGAAAAGTGCTGGTGCTCGACTTTTTACTTTTGAATAATTCTGCGCGGCTACTGTTCCGACCTTTTGTAAGACCGCGATGGAACGTTACCATAGCAACCGATGTCGTAGTGGTCGTTTGGACCGAACAAACACTCTCGAGCGTACTCGGTTTCGTTCGAAAAAATAACAGTCACAACGCACGAAAAAGAAACGCTACCTATTATGGTGTTTTCAAAAATGGTGTTTTCAAAAGTTAAACTTCAGCTGTTCTTTGCCATTGTTATCGTCGCCACGTTTTCGGCGGTGCAACTCCACGCTCAATCGACGCCCACGCTCGCCACGGGAACCGAACAATCGTCGACGCCGGTTCCTACGGCGAACCCCTCGGTCGTCGAACTCGGATCCGATGCGCCCGTTATTCTCAAAGCGGAAGCCTACGCTGGTGAGCCCTACGGCGTTGGAAAGTTGACATTCCGTTTAAATCCCGCCGACGCAATGCTCGACCGCACCGGTGCGATTTTGGTGGATGATGCCGAGCGAAGGCTGCTGTACCCGGTGATTACCAAAACGGCGTTTCAATCGTTCGTTGACAACTTCATCAAACGGCAGTCCCCGGCGCCGACGGACGTCCATACCGTCTGGTTCTTGTTTCGTGGCGATCAGCCGCTGACGGTTTCGGTGGTTGGTGCGACTCCGACGACGGTGCAAGTGCCTGTAGAATTTGTGCGTCCGCGGCAGTACGACCGTCGAGTCAAACAGTGGTGGCAATCGTTCAATCGAGTCGTCAATGAACAAATTGAATCCGGCGATTACCCGCCAATCTTACATGCGTACTTGAAAACGCTGATCGGGAAACGTTTTGGTTTGACGCCAACCGACAAACGAAAACCGCGCATGGATCCGCTGTATCAAACGTTTCAGCTGATGTTTGATGTCGAATCGCTACGAATCCAGTCGATCCAAGACCTGATGCGACGCGGCGTGCAGACTCAGCTGGTCGACCAAGCTCTTCCAGCGCCGATCAATTGGACACCTGTGACCGTTGATAATCTGCCGCAAGCGATCGAAGTCGAACCGATTGTGAAGTGCGTGCCCGAGGAATGTTTTTACTTGCGGTTTGGAACTTGGGACAATCAACTGTGGCTTAAACGTTTGATGGAGGACTTTGGCGGAAATCTGAGCCGCATGATTCAGGCTCGAGGATTCAAGTATCGAATCCAATCCAAATTTTTGGATCAGTTGGCGCTTGAGAATTCCGAATTCGACGATCTATTCGGTGGTCGATTGATTGATGATGTGGCGGTGATCGGAACGGATACTTATTTCGATAGTGGATCGGCAGTGGGCGTGATGTTGCACGCTCGCGATTCGAATTTGCTTGACAGCAACTTGCGAAAAAAACGAGCGGCGTTTGCCAAGGCTCGTGCCGCTGACGGCGTCACGATCCGCGAATTGGAAATCGAAGGCAACAAGATCCAATTTCTTTCGACGCCGGACAATCGTTACCGTTCGTTTTATGTTCGAACTAACGATTGCCATTTGATGACAACGTCTTTGGTGATCGCCAAACGGTTTTTGGAGGCGGGGACGGGCGTGGGCTCGTTGGCGGACACCGAAGAGTTTCGATTTGCCCGGTTTAACATGCCGCTGGAACGCGATGACACGATTTTCGTCTTCATGTCGACTCGATTTTTCCAAAACCTGCTGACTCCTCAGTATCAAATTGAACTTCGCCGCCGCAATCGAATTGCGACGGACATGATTTTGTTGGAGCTGGGTAAATTGGCAGCGACCAATGAAGGGTTCGGCGACATGTCGATTGACAATATGGTTAGATCGGGATATCTGCCAACTGGTTTTGGCTTTCGCCCCGACGGTGGAACCTTTGAAACCAAGGGTAAATTTTGGCAGGATTCAATTCGTGGGCGACGAGGATTTTTTGCGCCGATTCCTGACCTGCCGTTGTCGTCGGTGACGCGAGACGAGGTGGAGTGGTTTAACGAACGGGCGACGTTTTTTGCAGACTCGATCAAGTCGCTGGACCCGATGTTGATCGCAATCAAACGATTTGAATTGGAAGACAACGTGGAACGCGTCGTTTTTGACGCTCGCCTGGCTCCCTTTGGTGCCGACAAGTACGGCTGGCTGATGTCAATGCTGGGCGATCCGCTGCAGCAAGAAGTGGCCACGCCGCCGGGCGACATCATTACGTTTCAGGCGAGCATGCGGGGTGGTACGAATAACCCAAATGTGCCGCCGCATCAAGTTTTTGCCGGTGTGCAAGATTACGTTGACCCGAATCTGGATTTGAGTCCGGGTTCCATGTTCAGTGCGTTTCGAATGATTCGTGAAATCCCGGGTTATCTGGGGTCATGGCCTGGACCTGGATACACCGATTGGATGCCGGCATTGGGCGGTCAACCTGATCCTCTCGGTTACACCTACTCCAGAATCCTGCGGCTATGGAAGCTTCAATGGGGAGACTTCAATGTACTTTCGTTTGACCAATCAAGATTGGAGTCGTTGAAGTCGGAGCTCAAGATTGTCGGTTCCGAGCGGCCGGCCCAAATTCGACTGCACGTTCAGGATCTGTCGAAATCGCAACTGCGAGCTTGGGCCAATACGGTCAGTTACCGTCGAGCCTGGCAGACATCGATTTCGAATGTGCAATTTTTGAATTTGGCGGTCAAGCAGTTCCGTATCTCGCCCGAAGCGGCCAGAATGATTCTAGAACGCATGCTGGATGCGGAACTGGTTTGTGCGCTGGATGGAGAATATGAATTGGCTAAAACCCCATCAGGCCGCTCGGTTTGGGTTTCGAGTCAATGGCCGTCGTTTGCCAATCCAGAATTGCCGCCGAATCACGTCGCGCCTTTTTTAAAGTGGTTTCGTGGTTTGGATGTCGAAGTTTCAAAGGCCAAGACGCAATTTTCGATGCACGGTTTTCTGGATATTCAGCGATCAGAAAAGAAATCAAAACTGCCGTCGTTCGAACTGTTCAAAGGTTTTGGCAACATGTTCGGCGGATGAAAGACTCACCGTTGTCCAGATAAAATTTGCAATTGGTATCGACTCGGCCAAACGGTTTGACATATCTCTTTGAATACTAAAATCGTGTTCAGTGCGTCTCCCAAAACTCAAGATTCCCGCGGCGATCGCCGGCGGCTCAATCGTTGTGATGTTTTGTTTATCAGCATGGTGTCAGAAAGTTGACAATGAAAATTCGTTTTGCGACTGACCAAGATGGACCGGCGGTAGCGGCGGTGATCGAAGAAGTTCTAAAAGAATACGGCGATCGTATTTGCTTGGACGTGGGCGGTTCCGAGGAGGATGTATTGCAGATCCAGTCGGCCTACTTTGATGCCGGAGGCGCATTTTGGGTTCTCGAATCCGATGATGGTAAAATCATCGGGTGCAACGCAATCAGGATCAGCAAATCAGACGCCGGGACGGCGGAGCTCAAACGGATGTATCTAGTGAAATCCGCACGAGGATCCGGGGCGGCTGAATTGCTGCTGAACGAGTCAGTCGATTGGGCGGCCAATCGATTTTTAGCCACCGTCGAACTGTGGTCGGATGCGCGTTTTGAAAGAGGCCATCGGTTTTACGAGAAACACGGATTCAATCCGACGGGCCGATTTCGTGACATGGATGACTCGCACGAGCCCTATCGCGAACTTCATTTTGCTCGCCGTCTTATTTAAAATTCCAACCGCCAAAATCGGGGTAAACCTTGCGTAATACGCGTTTGACCGCTGGCTTCAGCGGTATCTCTTTTAGACGTTGACGCCAAACAAATCGCGCCTTTGCCGCTTGGAAACCCCAACCACTGTTGGTAATCAACCCGCAACTGGCTCGATCGGTGCTGTTGCAAAATTTGAATTTGTACGCATCGTCGCCGTAGCCCAAATCCAATTTGACGATCCCGCGGTTGGTACATTCTTCTGCGACACGAAGCAGTAATTCCGTGCCGGGCGAAAACCGACTGAATTCGGGATCAAAAGTCGGGAACCAGTAGTGCAGTAGTTGATCGGTCACCATGCCAAAGTGCCCTGCCACGAATCGATCGCCGACGTACATGGTTGAAAGGATTCCGCTGAAATGGTCGGACCGAACCTTGTGTATTTCTCGCAATAGATTCGATGCCCATTGAACCGAAAGAATATCAAACGTTTTCGTTCGTTGGTACTTGGAACGTTTGAGTTCGATCAACTTTTCCAAAGCCGCGTCGCTGTCGTTTTCGAATTCGAAACGAATCTGACCATGTTCGCGTTCGAGCGCTCGCGACTTTTGGCCATGTCTTTTGATCGTAGAACTATTCTTTTTAGCCCAACGTAAAAACTGCGGCCAGCCCATCGAAAGATCGATATGGTGCGCTTCAAATTCGCAAAATTCAAAGTCGTCGAATGGGCCATTCGGCTTGGCTGACGCATGAAAGGCAGCTGACTTGAGGCCGATTTCTTTCAGGCTGCACAGTAATTCAGCAGGCGTCAATTTCGATCCGCCAATCAGACCTTGGGCGTCATTGAGTCGACCGCCAACGGGTTCGGCATGGTTGGCAGATGTTCGTTGGAAGGGATACAGGCCAACGATTTCATTTCGCTTTCGAATCACGGCGATCTCGACATCGTCACGAACGGATGCGACGGCCTGAGTGAATGCGATATCGAAATAGGGCGATTGGTGCAGCGGATGAGTGGACCGAAGTTGGTTCCAAGCTTCCGCAATTTCGCCGCTCAACTGGCAGGCCGATATCGTCTCAACGGTCTTCGATTGAATCGACGACGCGGAGCGATGTTTGATTTTCTTCGACGCAATAGTGCGCTGCCGCATATCGCTCAGTTCCGAACTCATGGTGCTTTTTTAAACTGGTTGGGAACGATCCGGTCGCCCGTTGGTGGTGAATCGAATGCGCTGATAAATTACGATTGTGTCAATCATCAGCAGCGGTTCAGGCGCCCGCGAACAAATCGAACAAGTATCGCGTTGAAGGAATTGTCGAGCCTCGAATCGATCCGTGACTCTACACATCCGTGGTCATTCATATCACCTAAAATTGTATTTCCCCCCCCCGGCAATTACTAGACAATTTGGCAGTTTGCTCGGAAATCCGATTCAATGTTTAAAATCTTTTTAAAAAACCTCGCTCGCGGGCTTTAGATGAGGCTACCGAGTTCGGACATCCCGATCGGCTCGCGGCTGGTAAAGGGCTCGCCAAATTTTACGCCGATGGACTTTCCCCAATACGCGGCATCATCGCGGAGCTGATCCAAAAACGAGGGCTCCATGCCCTCGCGACCGTCAATAAACTGGCTCTTAAAACACTGGATCGATGCTAGTTTTTGCTCCCAAACGTCGCTGATGTCCAAAACGAAAGCGGGCTGAGCGTGCATTTTCAAATGAACACAGTAATAATTATAGATCCGTTGCGGATGGAATCGATCACCGGGCATGTCGGTTTTAGAAAGCTTGGCCCAAAAGCGAGCGGCATCCACCAATTGCGTGGCGGCGGTGTGGTCGGGGTGAGCGTCGACCCAAAAGGGCGCGAAAATCCAACGCGGCCGCGTCAATCGAAAAACGCTGGCCAGTTCTTTTCTCGCGTCCAGAGTCGGTTCTAGACTTCGGTTGGGCAAGCCCAAGTTGCCTCGCCAACTCAACTGAAGCACCTGTGTCGCGGCGGCAGTTTCGGCGAGCCGTTTTTCGGGTGATCCGTGAGGAGTTGGTTCGCCCGACGTCAGGTCTAGCACGCCTACCTTTTTCCCTGATGCCAACATTTTTAGGATCGCGCCGCCCATGCCCAATTCAGCGTCATCCGGATGCGGGGCAACGACCAGCGCGTCCAAATGGATCGGGTTAGCGATGTTTTTGGTCATGGGCTTGTTCGAGGATGAAACCATTCGCCAACCTTAAAATTCGATCTAGACAAACCACTCGTGCAGCCGAACGCCAAGCAAACATCGAAGCTTCTAAGAGCTTATACCACAACCAGCGAGCCGACAGAGCTCGCCGCGGGCATTTTGAGTTTGGGGATATGCACTTTAGGCACTAAGTTCGTTTTCGAGCCTTCAAAACGGGATCTTTGGCCAGCGGCAATTGGATTGCTTTGCCCGTTTCGGCGGACTTGTAAATTGCCAAAATAATTTCGACGCTCTTCCGACCTTCCGCACCGTCGATCACGGGAGCCGAGCCCGTTTTTAACGCTTTAACGAAATCCTTGAACTGCTTGGCATGGGCGGCATGCCCGATTGCCGAAGGGTCAGCCGCACCGCCACCAGTCTCGGTGAGTGTCTCCGTCTGGGCCGCGATCTTTTTATCTTGGGCTGTCATTTTGGCGAATTGCCAAGTTTTAATGTCTTCCTCTTCGATGACCGCCGAGCCATGGCTGCCATGAATTTCGATTTTCTTCAACATGCCAGGGAAAGCCGCAGTCGAAGCTTCGATCACCCCCAAGGCACCGCTGCAAAATCGTAGCGTCGCCGTCGCCACATCCTCAACCTCGATCCGATCGTGCGCTAGCGTGGCCGTGTTGGCGGAAATTGATTCCACAGGCCCCATGAGCCAACTGAGCAAATCCACGTTATGGATCGCTTGGTTCATCAAAGCACCGCCGCCGTCTAAATCCCAAGTCCCACGCCATTGACCGCTGTCGTAATATTCTTGCGTGCGAAACCATTTGACGTACGCGTCGCCCAACGTCAACGTTCCAAACTTGCCATCATCAACCGCTTTTTTTAACGTTTGGCTGGCGTCGTGGAATCGCGATGGGAAGATCGTCGCCAGCTGAACGCCGTTGGCTTGGCAGGTATCGATGATTTGGTCGCAGCGTTTAAGCGTAATTTCAAGCGGCTTTTCGACGACGACATGTTTCCCCGCTTTGGCAGCGGCCACCGCCGGTTCCATGTGGGCTCCACTTGGCGTGCAAATGGTCACCACGTCGATGTTTGGATCAGCCAACATTTCGTCTAAATCGCAATAAGCCGATTCAACATTAAACTCAGCCTGAAACGCGTCGGCCGATTCTTGTCGTCTGGCATAGCAAGCGACCAGTTTCGCGCCTCGAACATCCGCAAGTGCTTTGGCGTGGAATCGAGCGATCATGCCGCAGCCAACAATTCCAAACTTGATCATGGTGCCTCACCCATCAAAATTGCGATCGTAAAAATTAACATGCTGTAGAAGTTAAGCATGAGATGCATCGTCCAACAGGCAATGAAACTACCCGTTTGACGAAAGACGTAGCCTAGCCCAACGGCCAAAATAAACAACGGGATTGGCGCTAGCCCCTGACCAACATGCACCAGCGCGAAGAACAAACTGCTGACAATAATCGGCCAATAAGCTGGCACGCGGTTGGCTGACAAAGCTGCGTCCCGCGGCGAAGGCGGCCGAGTGGCCGGACTGGCATATGGATTACTTACTTTTGCTTGCGGACCGTTCTCGAACCGATGATTTGTTTCCGATTTTTCTTGCCCAGCCGCAACCATCGCCTCAGACGCTGGCGATTGATTGTCCTGCCCAAGCGTCCCATGACTTTGCCCGCCGGTGACCAGCTTGCTGTCGGCCATGGATGACACGCTGACTCGTTCCAACCAATTATGTAGCACTCCACGAAAGAAAAATTCTTCGGCCAAGGGAGCCGCGATGACAGCGGCCAGCCATGTCGATGCGATCGAAAGCGGCGTCGCATTCTCTGTTAACACTTCCAATACGGCATGCTCGTAGGGGACCAGCTTGGCCAAGATCCATTGCACGGTCATGATGATCGGGGAAATCATGATGAACGCGATGGCACCGATCAGTACTTGCCGACCCAAACTCTTCAGCCGCAGTCCAAACGAGCCCGCACTACGGTAGCGGATCAGTAAGTACACAACGCCAATCGCCAAGACGGCCAACTGCCCGAAGCCGGAAAACAAAAGCAATTCAATTCCAAAATCGCGTGTCAAAGCGTCCGGGTTCTCAAAAATCTTTGGCCCGGCCATTGCCACCAAGCCAACGACAATCGCTACCTGAGACACCGCCCAAAAACAGAAGATGACTGCTACATCAACCAATCCCAGCGTCGTCGTCGATCGATCCAGCGGAATCATGGGTTGGCCAGCCAGGCATTTCCGAATCGTCGAAACCCACCCACAGACGGCAATCACAAAAAACACGACCACGAAGGGCAAAGCGATAAAGTCGAGCGTCGTAAATAAAGGTTCCGCGTTAGAAGCTTCCACTCAGCTATTCCAGTTTTTAAAATTTATTGAACGAGATATTGTTTAGCGGCAACACAGTACTCCCAACCCGACTGCAACGTCGAGGCAATCGATAGCCAAACGGATCCGACGATCACCAGCATCAGCCAAACCGGTAACTCGGTCATCGCTGCCGCTGCGTCCGAATTCTTTAAAGCCAGTCCGACCAGGCAAGCCCCCACGGCCACGCACTGGAAGCCCATCTTAAGTTTGCCGGCCCATTTGGCGGAAAAATCGCCGCCTGCCCCTTCGATCATCGAACGCAAGACCGTCACCAACAGCTCGCGTCCGACGACAACAACAGCCATCCAGCCGGCGATTTTAGAATACCATGCGAAGTCGTCATTCATTTCGACCGCGATCAAAATGTAAGCGCCGCAAATTAGGATTTTATCACAAAACGGATCTAACACTCGACCAAGTTTCGTGACCATGTTGTACTTTCGCGCGTACCATCCGTCGACCCAATCGGTGCCGGCAGCCACGACAAACACAATCAGTGCCGACCAATAAAGCTGAAAAGAAATCAGCCCGAAGAATACGAAGCTCAGTACAAGCCGAGCGGCCGAGATTTTGTTGGGGACGTTGAACACGTCCTGCTTGAGGTCTGACATGACTTCGCGTTGGCAAGTGAATACGACAAAACAACATTATAACGCTGCGTCGCCATTTTCTACCGCCCCAAGAGTAAACGATCAAATAAGGTGTCAGGGTGTGCCGGGATAAAACCCAATTGAGATCGAGAATGAAAGTTTCTTACGAAGAAGATCTAGCCAATCGTTTCGGCCTCCAGCGGCGGGGCGTGCTGGGTAACCGAAGCGGCCTAAACGTCCGTCCCAAGGGTGACGCAGACCAGCCATTGAGCACCGAATTAACCACTTCCGTGTGCCGATCTAATTCAGACTGGGAGAAGGCCACGTGGCGACTGCGGTTTTGGCAAGACAGTGGCGGATACCGCGGAGTCAGAGAAGGCGAACAATGATGAGGCTGACCTGTCAGCCACTGAATCATCAGCGGAACCTTCGAAGAAAAGGGACCCAACCAAGAGCTCAGACGGACTTGCCTCCACCCTCTTTAGCGGCATGCGTGAGACGACTTTGAACTTTTTGGAAGTTGGTGCGTCTTGCCTCTGGTGGAAATCGAATCTGGTTTTTGTTTTTGGCTGTAGGCAACCCCGCTTCTTTCGGCTCTCTACAGACCCTGCGGAGTTAAATTGGCGGTTCGCAGTCCGCGTTTTTCGGCCGCGATTTTTACTGAATCTTTCTTGGTCGCAAAGAAACAACCTCGGAGCTGATTTGTTTTTAGCATTTTCTTGATCCGCTGAAACCAAAATTCCTGATTACTGCCGATCCGTTCTAGAACGTCTTTGACTC
>CAZROJ010000108.1:0-16468 GCA_964601665.1 uncultured Pirellulaceae bacterium | reverse complement strand
CGGCATCCAGCACGCTGGCGTTGTCAATTGACGTGACCAAGTTTCGATTGTCGTAAACTCGCGTTTCGTCGACTTGCGGTCGATCCACACTGGTCAGTAAACCAAGAGCGTTGTAACCGCGATCTTCGATCTGGGTGTTATCCCATTTGATCGTGTCCAGCGAACTGCGATCGTCGAACGTGTACTCGGTTTTCTTGCCCGACGGATAAACCACCTCATCCATTCGGCCTCGGTCATCGTAGTTGTAGTCAACCGTGTAGGTTTGTCCGCCGAAGGTCGTGGACGTCGTATCGGTTTGCCCGCGATCGGTGTAGGTCATGGCTGTGGTGATGCCGTCGGCACTGGTTGTGCCGGTTGGCCGCAGCAAGTCGTCGTAAGTAAACGTGTCGGTTCCCGTAATGGGCACCGCCAGCGTGTTTCGGTACTCAACTTTATCTCGCACACCTGAGAACAGATGCGTGATTGTTTGGTTATTGCCAGAAGGTTGTCCTGACTTAGTCACCCGTCCAGCCGCATCGTCGGACATCGCCTTCGTGCTGCTATCGGGGCAATTCAGTTTGAGTTATTAGAGACCCGAAGGTTGTTTGGTTGCGCTGAAGACGTGGCCGCAATCGCACTCTTTGCGTCGCACGTGCAACTGGGATTTGCACTTTGGACATTGCTTGTTCCACGACTTGCGTGGAGCACCGGTGTCGGTTGAACTCTTGCGAGATTCAAGCAATTCCTTCGCTCTTTTTTCGTCAGCCAGTTGCACCGAACATTGAGGGTGCACTCCGCTTTTTGAATAGGAAGACTGGCCACATACTGGACAAGTCTTTCCTTTGCGTACTGGGTACACAAACGTCCGTGAACTCGACATCTTTAAGCCCTTTTGAGTTGGCTGACTGAAACAGCGTCGAGTCCGATTGTACGAAGTTTTTTCTGCTCAGTCTATTAGTTGTTTTTCCCTGGACTAATAAATTGCGAATTTAAAAAAATTGAATTTTGTGGGTTGCAACCGGTGAAAAGTTTTGACGCTGATCGCCAACTTTGTTATCCAACAATCTTTGGCAACGGTAAACCGCATGAACCCAATCCGACCTTTGATTTTTACTTTTGATTTTCAAGAAAGCTTTTGAAATAAACTATGACTGGCAACTATGTAATCGCAGGCGGCACCAAGGGAATCGGTTTAGAAATTGTGAATCAGCTTCGAGCGACCGCGAACAGCGTCCAAGTTTACTCGCGACAGGTTGATTCGTTAGTAACTGATGAAACGGTTCAACACCACGTCGTCGATTTCACGCAAGACGACATTATGCTCGATGGCTTGCCCGATTTAATCAACGGTGTCGTCTACTGCCCCGGCTCAATCAACTTGCGATCCTTCCGGTCGCTGAAACTGCAGGACTTCCGCAGCGACTTGGAGGTCAATCTTTTAGGTGCCGTCAAACTTCTGCAGGCTTGCATGAAGGGTCTGAAGAAAGGGGGAACCGAAAACCCCAGCAGCGTGGTCATGTTCAGTACGATCGCGGTTTCACAAGGCCTGTCGATGCACGCTTCTGTTGCGGCTTCCAAGGCAGCGGTCGAAGGATTGACTCGTACGATCGCCAACGAGTGGGCACCGAACGTGCGCGTCAATTGCTTGGCCCCCGCGCTGACCAACACGCCATTGGCCGCTCGATTTTTTGAAAACGAGGAAACCGTCAAAGCGATGGCCGCCAAGTATCCGCTGGGGCGAACTGGGCTGCCCACGGACTTGGCTTCGGCCGCTGCGTTTTTGCTATCGCCGAGTTCCAGCTGGATCACCGGACAAGTACTCTCGGTTGATGGCGGTATGTCAACGGTCCGCAAGTAGAAAGGGCACGGCTTTGGGGAATAGGTTTGACGATTTCGCTTTGGCAGTGGGCGATTCATTTTGGCCGTTGCCCGAAGATGTCTGCTCGATTGATAGTCAAACTCTTGCATGATTTTGGCTAAACCGAAACCCGCGATGGCTGGCATTCGTGTCGATCTGAATGCCTAAGACTAAGGTAAACTTGGTTGTCGGCGGCGGAGCCACCGACGCACTTTCTAGTATCGACGTCGTCACCGACATTAGTGCTTTGTGACTTCTAAAAATTCGGGTTGGCCGACGACGAAAGTCACAGGATCGCCACAGTTTTCGCAAGTTGACAACCCGAACATTCAGGTGTGACAAAGCACTAGCCAGTTACCCGCTCGATTGCCGCCCAGGTCCAGTGGCGGTCGGAGGTGGCTTGAACGCAGTCGGTGTCCCAACCGAGATCGCCGACCATTTGACGGATCTCGGCCAACGACAAGGACGCATGCAACGATTCGCGAAATAGCCGCCGTGAATATTCGGTTTCTTTGCCGGCGTACGTTTGCACGATCGATTCCAACGTTTGCTCGTCATCAGGGCGCATTAGATCGCGAACAAACATCGCGCCGCCTCGTTTGAGCACGCGGACCATTTCGGCCAAACATTTTTCTGGCTCGGGAATGTGGTGAACGATGCTATTGGAGATCACCACGTCGTACATTTCGGCGTCGTAGTCCATGTCTTTGGCGTCGACGTTTGCCAATTGGATTCGGTCGGGACGCTCGCAGGCTTCCACGTTGTAGGCGGCCAAGTCCAACATGTTGACCGCCATATCAATGGCCATCACGCGAAACGCTGATTGCTGATCGCATAACAAAGCAGGGATCAGAGCCGTGCCGGTTCCGACATCCAAGACGTCAATCAAATCCGCATGATCGTCGGCCAGTCGCTCGGCCAACCCGCTGTCGGTCTTAAGCAACCCGAGCAGATCGTCGACGAAGTTTTGATTGACTTCGCTGTGGTCCATGTCGTTGTACTGCATGGCGTCTTCAGCCGAATCCATCACTTCGGGTTCCAGCGTTCGTTTAAGCGTCATAGTAGTTGCTCGTATTCTTCGTCGGTTTCGATAACGGCAGTTTTATTTTTCAGCAATTGCCCCAGCCCGAAAACGATCGCCGCCACGACGAAATACGCGATCGCGAACTGAATCGAAATTGATCGTTGCTGGAGACTGAAAACGGATTCATCAAATAGTTGATTCGGCGAAAACATTCGATCGCCTGGCAGCGGTGAATGCATCAACCCAAAGACCGTCAATGCACCACCTGCCAGAAAATAGATCGCTGCGGTTGAATATTTCCGGTCGATAATTCGGGCGGTGGCCGAAGCCCAAATCAAGCTGGTCAAGATGAACCCGCCAGCCAGCACATTCAGTCGCAGCATCAGCGATTGGGCAGAAGCGACTGCAAACGCGTCGGCATTCGAAAAATCAATCACGCCTTCCAATTGATCCAAAATAATCACCATCAGTTTTGCCAATGCGGGCAAACAGGCAACCGCCAGAGCCGCGTAGTGCCGCCGCGGCGTTGCCAGGTAGCTTTGAGCAGTAATTTCGATCCCGATAAATATCAGGATGGGCAGCAAGGCTTCTTTGGGGATGAACTGAAACAACAGCCCGAAGTAGCCAACCAAGCCCGCCCCACCGATGAACATCGCCGTTGCCAGCGTATACGCAGCGCGTCCTCCCATCGCCTTGTAAGCCGGGTGTCCGATATAGGGTGTCGTTTGGATGACACCACCGCAGCATGCCGCCAACAATGTCGCGAAGGCTTCGATTCCAATTACATGGCTGGTTTCAAAATCATCGCCCACCGACGCGGCACTTTCGGCACAGTCAATTCCGCCAATCACCGTCGCGATGGCGAAGGGGACGATGTACCCAATGTAGGGAACCGTCAATGGTATCGCGGCCAGCCACTGAAATTTAAACGCCGTCAACCATTCTTGTGGAAACCAAACTGACTCCGGCTTTTCTGGCGACGGCACGAAGCTCATGCCGGATGCCCACTCGACCCCATTGATCACATAAGCGATCGCAACGCCGACCAACACCGCTCCTAATGCCCCTGGAATCTTGAAGGGCAATTCTTGTCGAGCGATCAAGGTTGCCAGCACGATTGCCAGCGAGGCAAAGCCGACGATTGGATTATGAGCCAGTTCGGGCATTTGCAGGAACGAAATCAAAACCACCGCGATCGCCGCCAGCGACCCCAGCAAACCGGCTCGTGGAAAGACTTTGTGAATCCAATTCGCAAAGAACGCCAACACGCCTTTGATCACGCCGGTGATCAGCATCGCGCACATGCCAATATGCCAAGTCTGCATGGCGGCGGCCTCGGGCGTCATCCCGCCGTTGAGCGCATCCGAATAGGCCGGGCCCAGAACAAGGAACACCATCCCAATCAGGCTGGGCGTGTCCAATCCCAATGGCATCGCGGTAACATTCGTTTTCCCGGTTGTCTTCGCGTAACCAAAGGCCAGTGCGAAAAACAACAAATCGCCGACCATCACACCGATCGCCGTTCCCGGCACCATGTAAGCCATTGCAAAAGTTACAGGGAACTTAAAGACGCCCGCTAGCAAGCTCACCAACAGCACCAAACCCGCGATATTGTCGAGCATCAAGCCAAAAAACGCGTTTACGTCGCCTGTTGCCGCCCAGTGATAGCGTTTGGAACTCATAAATTTTGCTTCCGGCACGGTGTTTGCATTAGGACTTTATCGTGGTGATTGCGATCAATCGCCACGGTGACCGCCAAGATCAAGTAGCGAGTCGAAATTGAAATTCACAGACCAGCGAATTTCTTAGCGACCGCCCCAAACCTCGATTTGGCGATTATGACTGGCTTCTTTTTTAACGGAATCAATTTTCCAAAAAAAGACGCGGCTCGGGACCTTCCTTGTCAGGGCGGGGCTCGAATAACAATAACAGACCAAGGCATCGGACGCGGGTTAAGCCCAAATGTCTGGCAAATCTGGATTCACGCGAGCAATTCAAGCGATCCAGCCGAGCCCAAACTGCCAAAGTCAAAATTTACGGTTCGTAACATTTTTAAGGAGTCGCACCCCAAAGGACTGGGATCGCAGAGCCAAGCTGATGCTTTTTTAGCTTTTTTGCGAACTAGAACGGAACAAGGTGCGTAAACTGACATGTACGCTTTGATGACGGAAACCAGCTACATTTCGCGACAATTGGACGCTAAATCGAAACCTGTGACTGACGAACAACTACTACTTGAATACCGAGCCAATGGAGATCGGGAGTTGTACGCGCAGTTGGTGTATCGATACGAGCGAGAATTGTTCAATTACCTCCGCCGATACCTTGGCAATTCAGAGATGGCCGAAGACGTGTTTCAAACCGCGTTTTTGGCAGTCCATATGAAAGCCCATACTTTTCAAGAAGGACGACGCTTCCGACCTTGGTTGTATTCCATTGCGACGCACGCAGCGATTGATGCTCGTCGACGCAATAAGAAACACACCAAGTTTAGCTTGGACACGCCTCAAGAAGGTGGTGATGGCTTCGACATGTTGGCGCTTGCTAATCTGTTGGAGAGTGAAGATCCATCGCCCGAAGGTGTTGCTCTGAGCAAGGAACGGGTTCGCTTGATTCAAGAGGCTTTGCAAAATTTACCCGAGCCGATGACCGCGGTCATTCAACTGGTTTATTTTCAAGGCATGAAGTATCGCGAGGCGGCGGAAGTTTTGGAAATCCCGGTTGGCACGGTGAAGAGCCGATTGAATAACGCCATCAAGCAGTTGATTAACATTTGGACCCAAAGCCACGTTGACTAGACTTTAAAGTCGATTCGAAAGATTCGAAACAGAAAACAATCGCGGCCAAGGATTGACCGCAAGTTTTCGATTGTTCAGTCGCCCGCGGTAAAACCAATTTACGAGAGACTCGACAACGTGAACTATCCCTCGCAAGAAGATTTGCTGGGTTACGTGTTGGGAGCACTGGACGCTCAAGAACAACGTGACCTGCAACAACAGATCGATAACGATCCTTCGATTGAAGAAACTCTTTTGGACTTGAAAGCCGCCCTCGTGCCGCTCGATTGTCTGGACAGCCAAGGCTCGCGTCCGGGTTTAGCCCGTCGCACTTGCGAAGCCGTGGCCACATGGGACGCCAAGTCCGCTGCTGCTCGTTTGGCATTTCTCGACTATACGTCAATCGATTGGGAGGAAGGCTGTGACCAGACGCCTTCAAACCCAACGCCCAATCATACCAATCAAATCGATCCGACCGATCGACCTGCTGTCGCGGCTGTTTCGCTCAACGGCCCCGGCGATGCTCCTGAACTGCTTGCCGCAAATGATGCCACCGCTCAAACAACCATCGATGTGCCACAGACGCATCAGGGCGACTTACTAAACGTAAACGCTGCCCCATCTGGCGGTGCGGTAGTCGCACCTGCAGCCCAACTCTCGACCGCCGCCGGCAGTGATTTCAACCTGCGGTCTTCATGGTCGATCCGAGACATGCTGGTTGGAGCAGCTGCCTTGGCCGTGCTCGCCAGCCTGCTGCTGCCTGCCCTTTCCTCCAGCCGCGACAACAGCCAAGTGTTGGCCTGTCAAAATAACCTTCGTCAATTGGGCATGGCGTTTCGAAATTACAGCGCGATCAACGACGGCGGTTTTATCGCCATCCCGCGGAACGGAAACTTGGCTGTCAGCGGCTGTTTCGGTCCGATTTTAAAAGACGCCGGCCTACTGGAAGACGATTCTTTGCTGGCTTGTGCGGGTGTGGATGGCGACGAGCCACCGGTCGTGATTCCTTCGATCGCTCAAATTGAATCCGCAACCGATCAGGACCAACGACTTTATTACCGCCGCACGATGGCGGGGCACTTTGGCTATTCAATGGGCTACCGCGACGGCGACGAGTACCGTGCACCTCGCGAAGGAACCGCCCAAGTTATTCTTTTGGCGGATCGGCCTTCAACCGCGGGCGATCGGCAGAGCCAAAACCATGGTGGCCGCGGTCAAAATTGTTTGTTCAGCGACGGCCATGTCGAATTCGTTGCAGGTCCGGCTTACGGTTCGGACATGGTCTACGAAAACGACTACGGGATCGTTGGCCCGGGTTCGAACTTGCTGGACAACGTAATCGCCCCCAGCCATCTTTCGCCCGTTTTCTAGAACCGAACTGGTGCTTTGTGACCGTAGAGGCATGGGTTCTGATCGGTTTACCTTGATGGGCACTGATCAATCCTTGCGCAAAGTTTTCTAACGCAAATAGGCAAAAGACGCCAAGTTCGCAAAGAGTCTGATTTCATCCTCCTGCCGAACCTCAAAAAAGCATCACCTTTTTAGCTGTCAGACCCAGAGAACCCCGTCCTTCAAAACCCTTTGCGTCTTAACGCCTTGGCGTTAAAAAATTTCTCACAACACCCGTCCAACTTCGCCAAACTTCCGCCCCAATCGCTGTTTCACCAAACGCTAGCACTCCACTGCCCTTGAAGCGTTCGCGGCATCTTTTCAAACTCTCGGCACGTGACTCATCCTCTGGCGGTGCCCATGCACTTCGTTTTTAAAACCTGCTGCCTTGCAATCCTGCTGGCGATCATTGTTGGCACTTCCGGGTGCCGCATGCTGCGTGATTTCGGAGCCCTTGCCGAGCAACCCGTTCCGCTGGACCAAAACCAAGTTTCAAACCCACTGGCTGTTCCATTGGTCGATCGTTGGCTGGTGATGGAACAGGTCAGCGACGAAATCGACGACTATTTTAAAATCTTGCGCGACGAGCGAATTGCTGTTTACGATGGCATTATGTCCGAGGGCCGAATTGAAACGCATCCGCGCATCGGTGGCACGCTGCTTGAACCGTGGCGAAAAGATTCGGTCCGCGGTTTTGAGCGACTGCATGCGACGCTGCAAACGGTTCGTCGGTTTGCAAAAGTTCGCGTCGTGCCAACCGGCGATCACTATCAAGTTGACGTTAAAGTTTTCAAAGAACTCGAAGACTTGCCTCAGCCGATGGGCTCGGGCGTCAGCGGAAAAATTTTGCGTCATGACAGTACGCTGGACATTGATCGCGAAGGCCTTTCGATTTCCAGCCCCAACGAAGGCTGGATTCCGATGGGACGCGATGTATTATTGGAACAACAAATTCTCCGCAACATTCAATCCCGCCTGCAGCGATGCATTGACGGCAACCAACTATGACTAATCGGCCGATGAAATTCGAAGTCGGCTTGCCCGAGTGGGCGATCCTTGAAAACCAAAAACTACCCGAACGATTGTTGAGCCTTGACGATCGGATGGCGGCGGTGATTCGCTTTGCTGAATTGAATTTCAAGCATGAAACCGGCGGCCCCTTCGCGGCGGGAGTCTTCGAAAAAGAATCTGGCAAGTGCGTGGTGATTGGCGTCAACCGAGTTGTCCCGACGAACGTCTCTTCGGCTCATGCTGAAATCGTGACCTTGTCGGTCGCCCAGCAAATCCTCCAAACGTTTGATCTGGGCGGACCGGGGATGCCCGAGCACCAATTGGTCGTCAACGGCCGACCGTGTGCGATGTGCTTTGGGTCGATTCCGTGGTCGGGCGTTCGCAGCGTTGCCATCGGAGCCAGCGGCGAACAGATCGAGGCCATCGCAGGTTTTGACGAAGGCCCCATTCATCCACAGTGGCAGGCCGAACTACAAAAACGGGGCATCGAAGTCATCGAAGATATTCTGAACAAAGAAGCCGTGGGCGTCTTCCAGCAGTTCCGCGACAGTGACCAGCCAATTTATAACGGCCGATCAGGAACTGAATAGAACGTCTCTCGGAGCCGTTTTGCGTTTGGCAGTCAGCCCAGCCAAACACGGACCTTCAATCAATCCATGACTCATTCGGCTGCACGGAATAAATTCCATCGCCCTGATACTCGTAGCTTTTTGGAGCAATAAAGGGCGACGCCATGGTGCTCCACTTTGCGACGGACAAGATATCCCTTACTGCCATTGGATCATCCGCCGAGACCGTAGGTGTCTGATCCTGATCAAGCCAGCACGTCATAAATATCCGATGCTCTAAACCATCGGGCACTTGCCATAACAGGCCACCTCGGTAAATCCAACTGTCGGCAAAATTAAACTCGCTCGGTTGGTTAGGACGAATCGCAACATATCGTCTTCCACTGCTAAACGAGCCAGTTAATCGCGGGACATCTGGAAATGGCAGTTGCTTGCGCAATTTCCCGTTAAGCTTGAATACAAAACCTTCGCGAAAATCATTCCCAACATCAGCATTGCCAAGATCATCACTGCTTTCGCCCAGCACCTTGTCGACCGTCACCTGCGAAACTTCATTGTCTAATCTAATTTCTTGGTCCAGCAACACTTCCAACACATGATCGTCCATATCGACAACGGTTTTCGACTTTGGAATCGCAGCATGCTGAACCAACACCCGCAGCACATGTCGGTCGGGCTCGGGCACTATAATTCGCACATCGAAACCATCGGTTCGCTGATTTTGGTGCGAAGCCATTACCAGATCATCGTAGACGGGGAAAAAATCTTTAGGCCCCTTACAAACACTCATTAGCTTCCGGGTATTCGCCATCATTTCGCGGCGTTCCTCTGCGGCCAATTCGTAGCTCGCCGACAGTGCTTTTAATTCGTCGCGTTGAGCGATAAAGGTTTCCCTTTGCAACGAGATTTGTGCGTGCTGTCGCTGCGCCGCTTCGCGTACTTTCCACGCCGAAACGTTTCTCAGGCAACACACTAACAACGCGATGAAAAACGCAATTGTAATAAGATCGTAGTAAAACTGGGGCTTGGGCTTCACGGTTGCGCCCGGTCATGAACAAGAACCAAACCAATCGTTTCAGCGAGTTCACTTTCTAGCGACGGCATCAGCTTATACAAAGTTCGTTCCTTGCGAATACGGAAAGCCTGCGACTTAGTCGGTACCGAACTCATCGACGAATAACCGCCGGCCGCATCGCCTCTGAGTCCAAACTCATGAACTAACGAGTCGTTCAAAAAAACTTTGCCTTTTAGCGTTCGTTGTTCCTTGAGCTCATGCCATTCGAATCGAATCAACGATTCACCCGCTGGCAAATTGACCAACTTCTTTTCAGCCGGCACGAACAGTCGGCTATCTCCAAAATCCGATTGATCATCAAGGCTACGAAAACCAACCCCCAACTGAAATTGGCGATTCGGCGTCCAAACGCGAATTTGCTTAACCAGAAATTCCTCGATCCCAAGCGTTGGCACATCAATCAAATACAGTTTGCTCGGGTCTTCGACATTCAATTCCCCGTATCGATCCACAACCGCTTGAAACTTCGGAATGGCCGCCTCGTACTGCGTCTTGTGTTTTGCGAAAGCTTCCGCGGCTCTCTGATAGGTTGACTTTCGAAGTTCAAAGCCAGCGACCTCATGTTGGTTCTGGGACAGTTCCAGCGACATCTCGGCCGCCTCACGTTTAAACCGTCCCGCCTGCAAGTTCCAATTGAATTCATTGGCAAACAACAAAAACAGCAGCGTAAACATGAAGATCGCTTTTAATGGAAAAGTTTTCATGCCACCCAATATAGACCAACAAACGTGACATCGCTGGTTTCTAAACGACAACCCGCGGTACGGGCATCGCGATAAAAAATAAAACGAAAAAGGCCTTAGCCACCAACAGCAGCCAAGGCCAAACTCATTTTAACAGGGAGAACAAATCAACGCGTCGATCTGCTCGTCCCAACTGGACTGCAAACGTAAATCTCTACGATTCGCATCCACAAGCTTCGCAATCGCAAGGCCCTGAGCCACCATCGCAATCACAATCGTTGCAATCACAGCTCTCTTTGCACTTGGCATCTGCACTGCCACAATCGTTGCAATCGCAGCTCTCTTTGCACTTGGCATCTGCACTGCCACAATCGCAGTTTGAGCTGCCTTGGCAACAGCAAGACTCGCAAGTGCAATTGCCCGCGTCGCAGGTGCAGTCGCAATTTGTGCAATCGCATTCGACGCCGCAGCAGCACAAAGAATTTGAGGTCGAATTCGAGTTATCAGCACTAACCGCGTTGAATGCGACGCCAGCCACCAATAATAGTACGCCAGCTAACGCAGCAATTTTTAAAAGGTTCATAGAACGCTCCTGTAAGGTCTTCTTAAAAAACAAAATTTGAAAGTTTCGAAATCAAAATTTGTTAAATCAACCAGACGCAAAACAGAAGGTGTTTTCGAGGGCCAGCGGCCGAACGATTATCGGCGACTGCGGTAGTCGAGCGATTCGTCAGTCCCGCAATATCGCAAACCGGTCGCCCTTGGTTTCTCACAAACATTTTGGGAGACAGGACGACTGCAAAATCAACACCGCTCAAATCGAAGCTAACATCGACTTGACTATTACAGCCGCAACCTTGGTCCGACTTTTGTTCTTGGCTCGGACTTTCGCCAGCCCGCAAGGACGACTGATCGCAGCAACAACAATTCGCCAGAGCACCTTGATCGCAACATTCGCAACCTTGGTCCGATGCAAGCGTCTGAGCAAATCCATGGCAGCAGTTACAGCGACAGTCATAGCTCAAACTGAAACCGCAGCAGAGCAACGAAACGACCAAAACCCAAGCAACGCCAACCCGATTGCTCAGGCTGACCGTTCGCTGGGCGAGTGGTTTTAGGTTTCGTTTGAGAAAGTTCATGGCAATAATTTAAGAAAAAAGCCCTACCTGAGGCAAGTGAAATTTGGCGATTGCGAAAGCTAAAAAAGTATTCATCTACGAGATTGAGAGCTCAGCAAGGGCATGATGAAACGCCAATAATGACAAATCTGGCCTCGTTTTCCGGTCAAATCCGATCGATTTCGATTAAAAAACTGCTCAAACGCCCCTTTTTTCGCCGTTGATAGAAATCTGCCAACGGGTATACTTCGTGGCTCCAAAAATGGATAAAAACGGGCGTCGCCGCAGGAATCCGGTGAGCCACCCCACAATCATACAGATTTTAGAAAAACGGAAAAAACGATGGCTCGCGTTTGTGAAGTATGCGGAAAAGGCCCGGCGATGGGCAATCGAATTGAAACTCGCGGTAAAGCAAAGTACCTCGGTGGCGTCGGCACCAAGATTACCGGTAAAACTCGTCGGCAGTTCCGCCCGAACCTGCAGAAGATCCGCGTTGCCTTGCCCGGCGGCGGAGCAAAATCGAAACGCGTTTGTACGCAGTGCATTCGCAGCGGTGCGGTTCGCAAAGCCGTGAAGCAGAAGCCCTTTGAGCTACCAACTAAATAGCGCTGGGACAATTAAGCGTTCGGAAATTTGCCGCTGCCCACTGCTAAACCTTGATCCATTGGTCTACTTGGGTTCAAGAGCTTACCTAGATTGGCCTCTGGCTTTGCCCAGTGTTGACAATCCCAGCGTTTACAATCCCCGCGTTTACAATTTATCTGCAATGGTTAACGATACTCTCGTAGCCATTGCTTTTTTTTTGGAGTCTCGATGAGCAACCCAATCGAACCTGACCAAGTGCGACAAGTTGCCAAACTGGCGCGGATTTCAATCAACGACGAACAACTGACTGGATCGTCGCGACAGCTGAACCAAATTCTGCAATACGTCGAACAGCTGCAACAGGTCGATTTACCTGACGACGTCCAGCCATTCTTTGGCGCGGTCGAATCCGTGAACGCGATCCGCGAGGACCAATGCGTCCCAAGCACCGACCGCGATAAGATTTTAAAAAACGCGCCCGATTCGGACGGCCAGTTTTATCAAGTGCCTCCGGTCTTCAAATAGTGAATCAACATGGATCTTTCCAATCTCACAGCAACGGAACTTGTCCAACAGCTGTCCAGCGGCGATTTAACAGCCACCGATTGCGCCGACTTCTATCTAAAACGAATCGCAGCCAGTCGCTCGCTAAACGCGTTCGTTGACATTGCAGGCGATGCGAAAAATGGGGGCGATGCAGATATCACGGGCGATGGCGAATCGTCACTTGCCAAGACAGCCAAGATGGCTCGCCAACGCGCAGCCGCCATCGACGCAAAACAAGTCACGGGTCCGCTGGCCGGTTTGCCAATCGCGATCAAAGATGGAATTTGCACCTCGGGCATCCACACGACCGCTTCGTCAAGAATGCTGAAAAACTTCGTTCCCAGTTTCGACGCCACTTGCGTCGCTCAGCTGAACGCAGCGGCGGCAATCAATCTTGGCAAAACGAACTTGGACGAATTCGCGATGGGCAGCTCCACCGAGAATTCTTTTTTTGGGCCCTCCCTTAACCCCTTCAACACCGACCATGTCCCAGGCGGTTCCAGCGGCGGGTCGGCAGTCGCAGTCGCCGCAGGGCTGGCCCCGGTGGCCCTAGGTTCAGACACCGGCGGCTCGATTCGCCAACCGGCTTCGTTCTGCGGCATCACGGGGTTGAAGCCAACGTACGGACGCGTCAGTCGTTTTGGCTTGATCGCGTTCGCCAGCAGTCTGGATCAAATCGGCCCGATGGCTCGAAGCGCCGCCGATTGTGCACTGGCCATGAACTATATCTCCGGCCACGACCCGCACGATTCAACGTCCGCCAAAGAAGCCACGCCCGACTTCACGTCCGACTTGAACCAACCTATCGCGGGTTTAAAAATCGGCGTGTACCCTCAATTTTTTGCCGACGGAATTGATCCCGCAGTTGAAGCCTCCGTTCGCGAGGCAATCCAAGTCTACGAATCACTGGGCGCTCAGATTGTCGAAATCGATTTGCCGCATTCGGCTGCGGCGGTTGCGACCTACTACGTGATCGCGCCTTGCGAAGCGTCCAGTAATTTGTCGCGGTACGACGGCGTTCGATACACGCATCGCGCCGCCGCCGATTCGCTGGACCCGATGTACATGGACTCCCGAGCCGAAGGGTTTGGCGCGGAAGTCAAGCGACGAGTGATCTTGGGAACGTACGCGTTGAGCTCCGGTTACTACGACGCCTATTATTTGCAGGCCTCCAAAGTTCGCCGCATGATCAAACATGATTTTGACGAAGCCTTCAAACAAGTCGACATGATCCTCGGCCCAACCACGCCCACGACGGCCTTCCAGTTCGGCCAGCACACCCAAGACCCTTTGGCGATGTACTTGGCCGACATTTTTACTGTTTCGGCGAACCTGGCCGGCATCCCTGCGATTTCGTTACCGTGTGGAATGTCCGCAGGCTTGCCGATCGGGTTGCACTTGCAAGGCAAAGCGTTCGACGAAGTGACTTTGCTTCGCGCCGCCCATCAATTTCAACAAACAACTCAGTGGCACCAGCAACGCCCCGAATTGGATCCAGAGGTGTCGGCATGATTGCAGCTAAAAAAAGAGAATCGGTAACCTATAAAGATGTCACGGTTGTCATCGGCTTAGAAGTTCACGTTCAGTTGGACACCAAATCTAAATTGTTCTGTGGCTGTTCGACCGAATACGGTGCACCGCCAAACACGCAGACTTGTCCCGTTTGCACCGGCATGCCAGGATCGTTGCCCGTGATCAACGAACGAGCTCTACATCTGGCTGTAAAAACGGGCATCGCTTTGAATTGTGAAATTGCGACCTACACCAAATGGGATCGCAAAAACTACTTTTACCCCGACCTGCCCAAGGGCTACCAGATCAGCCAGTTCGACAAACCGATTTGCGGTCCCGGCGAATTGACGGTCACCGATGCCAAGGAAAGTTTTCCGCCGCGGCGAGTTCGAATTGAACGGGCGCACCTTGAAGAAGATGCCGGCAAGAGCGTTCACGACGATGCGGGGCGTGGGAAATCAAAAATCGATTTGAATCGAACTGGCACGCCGCTGCTGGAAATCGTCACCATGCCCGACATGCGATCGCCCGCCGAAGCCAAAGCGTTTTTGAATGAACTCAAGTTAATCCTGACTTACATCAACGTTTCAGACTGCAACATGCAGCACGGTAACCTGCGCTGCGACGGCAACATCAATTTGCATATCAACGTCGACGGCCAAACGATTGCGACGCCGATTGTTGAAATCAAAAACATGAACAGCTTTCGCAACGCCGAACGCGCGTTGAACTTCGAAGCTTCACGCCAGTTCGATGCTTGGCTGGACGACGGACTCACGATCGACGATGCTCCCAAGAGAACCTTTGGCTGGAACGACGCCAAACAAACGACGGTCCCTCAGCGCGAGAAAGAAGAGTCAGCGGACTACCGCTACTTCCCGGATCCCGACTTGATCGCCGTCACCATGACGCAGCAGCAAATCGCTGCAATCAAAGACTCGATCGGCGAGCTGCCGCCTGAGACTCGCGAGCGTCTGAAAGCCGATTATGGGCTCAGCCAATACGATGCCGATGTGATCGTTGGCCAAGGAATCGGTGTGGTCGATTACTTTTTGGCAGTGGCCGAAGGTATCGGCGGGCCGCAAAATGCCAAAGCGGGAAAAATCGCCAGCAACTGGGTTGGGCAGGAAGTTTTGCGGCATTTGAACGAGACTGAGACGTCGATTGACAATTATCCGGTCGATGCCAAGTCGTTGACCGAGTTATTAAAGATCGTCGTTTCCGGTGATCTAGACCAGACTCGCGCTAAAGAAGTTTTGGCTGAAATGATCGAGTCGGGCTGCTCGGTGGACGCCGCCACACAAAAGCTTGGAATCGTCAAAGTCGACAGCACCGAAATTGATTCGCTTTGCCAACAATTGATTGACGAAAACCAACACGTTGTCAAGCAAATCCAAGACGGCAACCCGAAAGCCGTAGGGGCTTTGATCGGAAAAGCTCGCAAGATCAATGCCAACGCGAACCCCGGCGCGGTCAAGAATCGCATTCTGGAAATGATCGCCGGCATGCAGTAACCACCCCCATACTTTTTTAAACTCTAATTTGCGATGAACCCATTGACGACTGAAGACCTGATCAAAAACTCAAAACCTAATCTGGCTTTGGGCGGGAAATTGCGAATCGTTGTTTGGGTTTTAACCATCGCCGTTTGGGGTTTGGTCGGCTTGATGCGGCGGCCCGAAAAAATCCCATTGCCCGAAGGCGTGGATCTAAGTTTTCTGCCGGCGGTGCACGCGGTTTTGAATTCGCTGGTCGCCATTTTTTTGGTGCTGGCGTTAGTAATGATCAAACGCAATAACGTGGTTGCTCACCGGCGTTTCATTTCAGCCGCCATGGTCGCCTCGGCGATCTTTTTGCTGGGCTACGTCGCGTATCACTTCACAACCGCCGAAACCAAATTCGGCGGCACGGGTGCTTGGCGAGCGACCTATTTTGTGCTGCTGGTTAGCCATATCATTTTGGCCGCGGTCAGTTTGCCTTTCATTTTGCAGACGTGGGTTTTTGCGTTCACGAACCAATTCGACAAGCACCGCAAAATGGCTCGCTGGGTATTTCCGATGTGGCTGTACGTCGCCGTGACTGGTCCTATTTGTTACCTGATGCTACGCCCGTACTACTAAATCCCAATGAGCCGCAACGCGTCAGCGGCCGGGCCTCACCTCACACCCAATGAGCCGCAACGCGTCAGCGGCCGGGCCTCACGTCACACCCAATAAGCCGCAACGCGTCAGCGGCCGGGCCCCACCTCACACCCAATGAGCCGCAACGCGTCAGCGGCCGGGCCTCACCTCACACCCAATGAGCCGCAACGCGTCAGCGGCCGGGCCTCACGTCACACCCAA
>CAZROJ010000107.1:0-16671 GCA_964601665.1 uncultured Pirellulaceae bacterium | reverse complement strand
TGATGGCCGCGTTCGATTTTTTTGTCAGGATCCAGCATGATTTCTTCGCGCCTAGAACTCTTAAGAAAACCCGCCAGCGAATAATAATCGGACGTGGGGATGGCATCAAATTTATGGTCGTGGCAGCGAGCACACGCGACGGTCATGCCCAGAAACGATTTGGTGAACACGTCAATTTGATTGTCGATCGTGCCGGCTTGTTCGCCCAAAGAATCCACCGCACCATGTTTGGCTTCGCCAAAATGCCAGAAGCCCGTGCCAATTGCTGATTCGTTAAATTTCGATTCTGGGTTGAGACGCGGGGCTGGAAGCAGGTCGCCGGCGATGTGTTCTTGAATCAATTGGTCGTAGGGAACATCCGAGTTGAAGGCCCGAATTAAATAGTCGCGGTATTGGTAGGCATGCGGAATGGTGTAGTCGAATTCGTGGCCGTAAGATTCCGCATACCGGACCAAGTCCATCCAATTGCGTGCCCAGCGTTCGCCGAAAGCCGGGTTGGCCAAGAGCCCATCGATAACCGTTTCAAAGGCTTCGTCCGAATGGTCATTTAAAAATGAATCGACTTGGGCTTTGGTGGGTGGCAGGCCAATCAGGTCAATGAAGGCCCGCCGAATGAGCGTGCGCTTGCCAGCCGGTGAGGCAGGTTTTAGATTTGCTTTTGAAAGTCGGTCGCTAATGAATCGATCGATCGGGTCATTGGACCATGGGGTTGTTGGCGGCGGTGTTACTCGGGCGATCGGTTGCCACGCCCAGTGTGAATCTCGTCGCACCTTTAAGTCGAAGGATTTCTTGATCACTTTGGCCTGACTATCGCTCGTCGGCCACGGAGCACCTAACTGCACCCACTTTGTCAACGCCGCAATATCGGCATCGGCAAGCTTGGAGCTGGGCGGCATTTGGTACAGCCCGTCGTATCGAATCGATTGAATCAAAAGACTCGTGTGAGGCTTGCGCAATTCGATTGCTGCCCCCGAATCTCCGCCGGCAAGAATGTTCTCGCGAGTCGCGACGGATAAACCGCCTTCGATCAAGTCCAGGTCAGTTCCGTGGCACTCAAAGCAGTGTTCGACCAAAACGGGCCGCACTTTGTTTTCAAAAAACTCGATCTGTTGTTCGGTGAATGGCGACGGTATTGTTTCTTGGGCCCGTGTGAAGTCGCTTGCGTTCCATGTGGAGAACGTCAGCCCGAGGCAAATCAAGAATGTGGTTCGCAAGTGATGGCCGGGTCGATCTGTGCTATTGAACACGGGCTTTTCGATGTTTAGGACACGATAGGATTCAGCGGCGGATCAGCGATTCGAAACTACAAGGTAATTAGACCACACGCAGAGATCCAATTTTGTTTGAATTCTGCTAATCTCAAAGCAGACGGCAGGCTCCCGCGACGACTGGCAGCAGAATTGGGCCTATTTGGCTTGGAAATTTTTATCGACCAATGACTGAAGTTGGCTGGCAAGTTGGCTGTCGAACAAACAAAAGCTGTACTCACGCGAATTCGCGATTTGACTTGCACGTAAGTTGGCTTGTTGTATCGCAATTTTATCAGCGAGATCGGCGTCAGATTTTGCCAACATTTGGTTTAGCTGCTGATTGATTTGCTTGATCGTGTCGTGCTTTTCTTTCGTGCGGATTGGCAGCATTTCTGGCGAGGTCCAACGTTGTTTTTCGGCGACAAGTTGCTTGGCAACGGAAGGCGAATTGTCCACGTCAAAAAAACGCTCAGGGTGAAATTTAAGCTGTCGCCTCTGCTGGCGAAGTTGAGTAATATTCGCCGTGGTGATCGGTTTGACTGTCGATGGTAGCATCATCGTTGCCGACAGAGTCAAAAAGCGTGGCAGCCGGTAACCGAAGAACTGTTCGCAAATTGCGTCGGTCAATTGGTCGTATTTTGCTCCCCCAATTCCATGCAAGAAAATATCCGATAGGAATAGGCGCGAGAACATCGTCGTCATTAACGCTCGCGGCCGAATGAAAATTCCTTGGCCCGAAAAAGCACAGAATTCGTTGACGAAATTGGGTTTGGAGATTTCTATTGTGTGATCATGAAGATCGGATAGCAAGATTTGGGTATCGCTGGTTTTAGCAAATAGCTTTTGACGGCCGGGTGATTCGTCAGAATAAATCCAAAATGGAACTTCGGTCCATTGGTTGATTTTTTGCAGCCGAGGCACCGGATGTGACTGGCTTCGAATTCGGTGAACGGTTCGATATTCGTCGATGGCTGAGTTGTAAACGGCCCGAAACTGGTTGCGATTGTCGAAGATCGCGGCGGCGAAAGTTGCGAACGTATTCGAAGCGGCGATAAGACTAACAGGGACTTCGATCGAGTTCAGGCCAAGATTTTGTTCTAGCCGATGCCGCCCGGCGGCGATCGCCTCGCCCATTTTGGGTGCCTTGTGTTCTGGAGAAAGGCTTGCCGTCGCAGCTAAAACTTCGGGCCAGAGTTTTTGTGCTGTTAACGAACTTGTTGATTCGATGCCAGCGAGGTTGAGTTGTTTTTCGATTCGATCGGCGAATCCCGAAAAGAAAGACAAGTCAACGATGGTCCGCAGTTCATATGGTATTGCAGCGCTGGGGCGGTCAAGCGCGATCGAGCCCATTCTGGCGGGTTTCGATTTTAGGTCTGGAAAGCGAATCGAGTTTTGATTGGCCAAGTCAGAGTCGATGACCAAGTTGACTGCAACGCCGTTTAGTTGCTGGGCCAGCGTTGACAGGGCAAAATTTTTATACCAAACACCCGGATGGAAAAGCTCGGGCTGATGCCCGGACATGATCAATGGAGCGTCACCCGTTTGGAGAAGTGGCTCAGGCGGCGCGGCGAGGTAGCGACTGGAGTATTCATGGGCCAGCGAAAGAAGTTCCTGTCTTGCTCGGCGTTGCAGGTGTGAAAATTTCAGCTCGCGAGGCGTTTGATGGAGGAATGAAACTGGCAATTCAGTCTCGGCCTGCTGAGCAATAAGCATTCGGTTCGCTTGAAGCACTCGGTTGGCTTCGGGTAGTGGAGGGTGGTGCAGGGCGGAGTTGTTCTGCTTCGGTGCTCGGAGTCGCTGGTGTTGAATTGGCGATTGTTGGTTCGTTTTACGGATTTTCATTTCCAAATCTAAAGGCGGATCTTCAACACGAGATAGATTTTTAAAGCAGCAACGTTTTAAAAAGTTTTTAGCTAACCCGCGTGCCTTTGTTGCAGTCGCTCGGGAGCGCCGCGAAAGCTTTATTGAGCACCGATTTGTAGTAGTTCAGGCGTCGCTGCGGGTCATCCAGTTCTTCGCCAAAGGATCGGTTTTCGTCCAAGTAAATTCGTGGAACTGCGACCTCGACGACGGTCAGCTTTTGACAGGCGGCCTGCACCCAAAGTTCCAGCGGCATGGCGTAGCCTGGTTCGGTCAGGTCAAGCTTTTGCATCGATGCAACGCGGTACGATTTAAATCCGCAAAAAGCGTCCGTTAGATTAAAGCCGAGCCGTTCGTTCAGGATTTGGGTGACTTGAGAATTGATCGCGCGACGTTGCTCTGGTGGTGGCGAATCAAAATCGAACGACTGTAAGTAGCGGCTGCCCGAAACAATGTCCGCTCCCGAATGAATACTCTCGTTAACAAAATCGCGAATCCGTTGCGGTTCGTGTTGCCCATCGCAGTCAATGGTGACGACGAATTCAAAATCGTGTTGCGACGCGTAATCGAAAGCCGTCTTGAGGGCCGCGCCGTAACCTTGATTGCCGTCGTGCGTCACCAAACGAATATCGTGGCGGCGGGAAAGTTTCGTCACGGTGGCATCGGTCGATCCATCATCGACGACCAGCACGTTCGCCGAATGTTTTGTGACCAGATCCAAAACGTTGTCGACGGAATCGACTTCGTTAAAAACAGGCAGCGCCGTTAAAAAACGACTGTCGGATAGATTGGGATTTTGCAGGGTCATAAACAGTTTTTTCAGATCAATTTTTTCAGATCAAGAGTAGGCTCTGCATTGTAGATCGCATGGCCAAGCGGTCAACGTTCGGCACAAAAGTAGCTTTTGTGGCTCGCCCCTTCGTCAATCGCGGCTTGGACACGTTCGTGACTTGGACAGGCTCGTGACTTGGGCACGTTCGTGCCCAGGCATGGACGGTGTTTTGCTAAAATGCTTACACCGGCTCGCGTTGATTACATCCAAGACAGCGGGTCGGTTTCATCTTTGCTTGCCCAGACGATCGAGTCTTTAAATTGATCCGCTAGTGTCACCGCTAACGATTCAACGGCGAAACGTTCGCTGAAGTAATGCCCCAGTAAAACGAGCGAAACACTGTTCGCCTTGGCTTCGAGTGCCGTGTGGAAGGTCGTTTCGCCGGTGACAAACGTATCGCATCCGGCTCGAATGGCCGCTGACAAAAATGAGCCGCCGCTGCCGCAAGCCAAGGCCACCTTTTTAATTTGAGCTTCGGGTTGCCCGACGACTTGAAGTGTTTTGATCCCAAAGTCGTTTTTGATTTCGTTGGCAAAACTCTCGAGCGAAACGGGTGTCGCTCGTTTGCCAATGCGTCCGGCGCCCAGTTGTTGCGGGTCGTCCGCGATTGGATTGATCGGAACAACCTGGTTCAGCCCCAAGCGTTCGGCTAACGATTGATTGATCCCAACGCTGGCGGAGTCGAAACCCGTGTGCGGACTGTAAATGGAAACGCCAGCGCGAATCAGGTCCCAGATCATTTTGGTCGCAACCGAGTCGGTCGTGATTCTTTTGATCGGGCGGAAGGGCAGCGGATGATGAGCGACGATCAGGTTGGCGTTGTCGTCGATCGCTTCTTGAGCCGATTCGGGTGTGACGGTCAAGCAGGTCATGATTTTGGCGGCGCTGGCGGACCGATCGCCGACCAGCAATCCGACGTTGTCCCATTCCTCGGCCAAGCGAGTTGGCGCGAATTCGTTGAGGAATTGGGCGACCTGATCAATCGTCGACATGGCAACGCTTTCAATGAAAATTGGCAGTTGATAAACTTCTGGAGCCGCGGCAAACAGACTGTCGGTTACCATTTGACAACATTTCTTGCCGGGGCGGTAGCGTCGCGGTTCCGCTTGTAATTATTTCCAACAGCAGCTGATGTTAAAGCTTAAAAAATCGATCCACTTGGATACTCTTCGTCAGCCTTTTAAAACCGCCATTGTGACGGCCGCCAAATTGGGAGCAACGGCAGTCGAAATCAATGGCCGAACGGATGTTGTCGCTGGGCAATTGTCTCAAACAGGAGTCAGGCATATTCGAAAAATGTTGTCCGACTTAAACCTGTCAGTTTCGGCAGTCCATTTCCAAACAAACTATGGCTACGGCGATTTAAAGATGCTCGACCAGCGGGTCGATGGCACGAAGGCCACGTTGAAGCTGGCTTACGAACTAGGGAGCCATGTGGTCGTCAATCGAGTCGGAAAGATTCCTGACGAGCCAACTGACGAGGGTTGGACGACGATGGTCCAGGCTCTGGCGGATATCGGCAACTACAGCCAAAAAGCCGGCGCTTGGCTGGCGGCCAGAACGGGTGCCGACGATGGCGAAACGCTGAAAGGTTTGATCGATTCGTTGCCGATTCAATCGCTGATGGTTGATTTTGATCCGGCCGAGCTTGTGATCAATCGGCACAGCCCGACCGACGCGATGAAACAGTTGGCAAAGTATGTCGTCAGCTGTCGGGCTCGCGATGCGGTGACCGATTTTTCGCTGGGTCGAGGCGTCGAGGTCACGCTGGGGCAGGGCTCGGTTGATTGGCCAGCGCTGCTGGGGCAGTTGGAAGAAAAAGCCTATGCCGGCTATCTAACCATCGATCGCGAACAATCGCAAAATCCCGTTGTCGACTGCGAAGACGCGTTTAAGTATCTGGCCAGTTTGTTTGGTTAGGCTGCGAGGCCGAGCTTTCAGGTTGTTTCCTGAGCCGCAGCAATACCGGTTTGATTATTCTTCGGTTTCTTGGTCTGCTGCTTGACTGGCCAAATACCACGGCGGCGGATTGGGCTCGCCCGGTTCGACGGGATTGTGAAAATTATGAAAGCGGCGCGAGCAACGTTCTTGGAACTCTGCCAAAGTTTCTGCACGCTCATCAGGCGATGAAAAGGCTCGTTTGAGCGTCTGTTCGAGGAACTGATCGGCCAATTCGCAAACGGCTTGATCGGGTTTGAGATACCGCAAAACAAGATCGCGGTCTTCGTCTGAAATGTCAGCGTCTTTTTTTGAAATGTTGGCGCGAACATAGGTCAGATCGGGAAACGATTCTGGAAAAAGTTTTTCCATGCAAATGCACGACTCATCAAACCGCTCGATCGGAAACAAAAAAGCCTTGCCCGTTGCCAGTGCGTCTTGGACCAATGAAATGTCGGTTTTAGATTTTCCGCAGGTCAAGAAATGAATTTGGCTATTGGTCTGAGGGTGAGCGTATTGTTCGACCAGTTCGGCATTGGCAAAATCGCGAAAGCTCATCTTTTGAGCGATGCAGTTGACCTCTTCGAAATGGCGATGAAAGAAGTAACGCGAGATAAAACGTTCGACCGGATCGCGAACGTAGCTGAGTGCATGGACGTCGGCGGTGGGGTGCGAGTAAGGCAGGTCCAACGACAGCTTGTGGTCGCTCATGCAGCGAACCCAAGAATGACATCGCACGATTTCGCTGACGTCTTCTTGAGAGTATTGCTTGGTTTCTAGCAACGATTCAGAGTTATAAAACCCTTTGTCGAAATTACGATTCATCAGCTGGCGAAGTGTTGAACCGCCGGCCTTGGGAACATGGACGTGCAACCAAGTTTTGGGGGTTTCCGGTTCGGTCGCTGGAGAGAGGCTGCTGTCGGACATGTTAGAAAATAGCAAAATTTGAGAGGAAGGATGTTTGCGTTTTTACGATTCAACTGTCTGATTGCGAAGACGCAGTTTGGGTTTTTCCATGATGACCGTCGTGTGGGGTTCGACGCTGTAGGTCAACCAAACACTCGACCCAATCACCGAGTCGTGACCGATCACGGTTTCGCCGCCCAAGACGGTGGCGTTGGCATAGATCACCACGTTGTCTTCGATCGTTGGGTGGCGTTTTGAATTGCGGATCAGGCTGCCGGTTTCATCTTGCGGAAAGCTCAGGGCTCCGAGCGTCACGCCTTGATAAATTTTGACATGTTGCCCGATGATGCAAGTTTCTCCGATGACGACTCCGGTGCCGTGGTCGATGAAAAAGTAATCGCCGATTTTAGCACCCGGGTGAATATCCACTCCCGTTTCGCCGTGAACATATTCGGTCATCATGCGAGGCAAGAAAGGGACATCGAGTTTGTTCAGTTCGTGAGCCAGTCGATAGACGGTCACCGCGTTGAGTCCCGGATAGCAGAGGATCACTTCGTCGAAATTTTTGCAGGCCGGGTCGCCGAGGAAGGCTGCTTCGACGTCCGTGATCAATGACCGGCGGATTTCAGGAATGCGTGCGATGAACTTCGTGGCTAGGTCGCGGCTAAAGGATGCGATGCACTCGGGTTGCGTCAGTTTCACGCCGTCGGGCATTTCCGAAGCGCAGTTTGAATTCTCCATGTCCTCGCAGGCTTCAAGATGGCGAGCGACTGCGATCGCGATTTGGCGGGCGAGCACGTCATGGGCTTGGCTGATTTCGATTTTCAATTCCGCAGCGACTCGGTCTTTTGAACTTTCATTGGATCGAAAGCCGGGATAAACGATGGCCTTCAAACGCTGCAGCATATCGATCAACGAATCAAATTCGGGGATCGGGGCAGCGTGTTCGGAGTTTGGGTAAACGAGTGATTTGGCGATTTTGTTGGCGACGTTGTCGGCGATCGCTTCCACGTCGGCGTCATGGTTTGTGTTCATTTGAGTTGCAGCAAAAAATGTCTCGGCCGCAAGGTTACGAAAAGCGGCGTAGGTCGTTCTTGGCCTTCGGCGAGCCACTGGGAATGCGGGCGTTGAAGAAGCGTTCGAGTTCATGGCTTGGATGTGTAGTTTAGCGAAATTGTAAAAAAGTGGCTATGATGCGGTTCTGTTGGAGACAACGACGGCACAAAACCAACCCACAAGCCTCTGTTTATCGACCACACCTCAGCGGCGACTTCGAGCTTTTATCCACTAATTTTTCAGTAAACGCCATGAATAACCAAGAAAAGAACGAGCAACGGCTCAATCAACTGGAGTCAGCCTTGGCTTATTTGCAGAACGACTACGAGCAGTTGAACGAAACCGTGCTCGAAAATACAAAACGACTGGAGCAAATAAAGCAGCTGGTTAACCGGTTGGCCACCAAGTTAGATTCGGGCAATGCAGGGCCCGGCGAGCCGCGGAATTTGGAAGACGAAAAGCCACCGCATTATTAATAGGGCACGGCGCTGCATCGGGACGCAAGCCAAAACCTGATTCGAGCGATGATGGCCTTAGCTGACTTTGAGCTTGAGCAGTTTGCGGAGGGATTTTTTGACCAGTTTGAACTTAAGCGGCATGGTCAGGAGTTCTCGATGGTCGGTAAACCAGTCCGACGAAACATATTTATTGACTTTATCCGTTGTGATCAAAATCGCTGGCAATTGTTTGGTTGATTTGTACTCGATGAACCCTTGGAAAGCGTCGACACCTTCGCGGCCCAAACCGGCACAGCCAAAAATAACACAATCGGCTGGCATTTCTTCCGAGGGATCGAGTTCCTCGAAGCGACTCAGACCGCGTGCCGGATCGGCGGTAATGAGCACCCGATAGCCGATTTTTTTCAGGCGATTTCGCAGCGAATCTTGAACTTTCGAATTCGATTCAATCAGCAAGACGGTTTTGCCTTCGCCTTCAGATTGTTCCGATTGTTCTTTCAAGTATTTTTGGTTGTCGGCTTCGGCAGCTTCGTAAACTTTGTTGTCGCCAGCTTCGACGGCCGCCAGCACATGGTCGACTTCTTTTTGAGCGATCAATGCCGTCGCGGGTCGCTTCTTTGTATCCAACGCCATCAGCCGTTGCACCAGCACCACGACTCGGTGCGGAAGTTTGGGTTCGTGAACGGCCAGCGGAACAACGTCCGTGAAGCGTTGTTTGGAAAGACGCTTCATTCTTTCACGAGTTTCTTCCAGCGGCGGTTGGCCGCTGAGCATCTGGTACAGCATGCAGCCGACAAAAAACAAATCGCTCTGCGGGTCGTTTTTGCGAACGCCCGTGAATCGTTCGAGCCCAGCATAGTCGATCGAACGCGGGCCACCTTTTTCTTCGGCTTCGGTGTCGATGGCCAATCCAAAGTCAACCAGTTTCGCAACGCCATCGGAGGCCAGCAAAACGTTTGAAAGTTTCATGTCTCGGTGATAGATATTTCGAAGCGACGCGTAAGCGAGCCCGCCGAGAATATCGCTGGTGATCGATAACGCGGTCTTGGTGGGCAGCTTGCTGTGGGCTTTAACGTAGTCGCGGAGGTTTTGGCCTTCGACAAAATCCATCACCATGTAGATGCGGTTTTGTTGTTCTTCGACTTCGTAAATGGGCGTGATGTTTTTGTGCCGCAATTGCATCACGATGCGGCCTTCTTTGATGAAGTTTTCCCGCGTGGCTGCGTCGGTGCTAAACCTCTGCCGAAGAACTTTGACCGCTTTGGTGTCACCCGTTTCCGTATGGGCCGCTCGGTAAACACGAGCGAACGTTCCCGCTCCCACCAAATACAACAGTCGCCACTTGCCGTAAAAGTAGCCTCGCTTTTGGTTTTCACAGACGCGAGAAATTTGCCAATTCGTCAGTAACTCTTTTTCCAATAGCACCGAAATCAGAGCGTCCAAAGAGGCTCGACCAGGTCCGCCAGCGTCCGCGAGTGCGACGTTGACCGCTTGACTGGAAAGTAAGCCACAGTCAAAAATTCGCTGAGCAAGTTTGTCGGCGGTTATGTCGGCCATCGAATCAGCGATATCAAAAGGTGAAAAGTAATGTTGGCGAAATCTTAGAGAGCGGACCCTCTGTTTAGCGGGGGTGACGGCTCTGCTTGGCCTTTGAGACCCTCTGGCGTCACCGAGGTGATTTTATTTCAAATCGGCTAACGGAACAACTTTGCTCGTGTTGCAGCGTACAAACAGAGCCAAATTTAAACGAATCAGACTCAATACTGTCTTAAACGTCATCTCCCAACGCGTCTTTGTAAGTATCGCGTTCGCGTCGAGTGGCTTCTAGATCGAACATCAGGTATTTCATATCCATGCGTAGCTGGCTGAGTGCCTCCTGAATCAGATTCAAAATCCGGCGACGGCGACGAGTGTATTCGACGACCCGTTTTAGCGGTCGGTCCAGTTGAGCCCGATGCTCGGCTGGCAAGTTGTCCACCGCTGCGATCAAATCGTTCAGGTCGATCGGCAACGGGTCGGAGCTAGTTTCAACGCTGCGGTTTGGTGAAGTTGTCATGGTCTCTCTTTTCTGGAAATGATGGGGTCGGTCGTTGCCAGAGCCTTATTGCATCGCGTGGGCCAAACATTTCGCGAGAGTCTAGTTACTGTCTCTAAGTGCTTGAAGGGTAGAGGTTTGCGCGTGGTTTTTGTTTTTAAGCGGAATTGTCAGGCGATGCCATTTTGCATCATTGGAAATTGAATTGCCATCGATTCACCTCAAGAAAGCTGCTAAAAGCGAGGGTAAAAGCAATTTTTCGCGGGGCAACGAGCGTGTTCCGAAACGCAACCTGCGTTTGATCGTGAAGTTGATTTTTGGCAACGCGGGCGGCTATGACGACCAAAATCAACATCAAGCGGCCTTGTTGAGCCGGTTGGTGATGTCGAGAGCGTTTTTGGGTATCCGAATTCGAAAGCTGGCAGGCCCGAAATTAAAACGTCACGAAATTACAAGTCAAAAAGCACTCGTGCCTTGCCACGTCGAAACCTTCAAAAGCTACAAATCACGAGTAAGAAAAACCACTAGCGATATGCACCGTATTCTAACTCAACTACCGCTTCTCTTATGCGCCTTGTTGGCGGGACTTTGGGTTCCAAGCCAGTCGTTGGCGCAGTTTCACCAAACGTTTGAAAACCTCACGCCCTCATGGCAACGCAGTGAAACGGATTGCGTCATTCAAAATCGCCGCTGGGATGTGCGGCGTGTCAACGAGCAAGAGGTTAACAATCGATTTGAGCGAATTAAATTTGCGACCGGGCATGGGACTCATATTTTCGTCACGCACGACGTAACACCCGCTTTGGTGATTCCTGAATTAAAGCCGTCGGTTCGAATCCGGTCAGAACATCGAGGAGCCAAGATTTTCGCGCGGGTTGTTTTGCCCGAAACTCCTTCGCCAGATGGCGTCGGCCCGATGACGACCTTGGTTGCAGGGGAAGCCTACCGGTCCAACGGGAAATGGCAAACGATCGCAATCGAAACACGTGGGTCCAATCGGAATTTAGCGGATCGACTACGAGAGAAAATCTGGTTGCTGCGACGAGAGCACGGTCACCATGTGACGGCCAAGGGAGCCTACGTCGACAAGGTCGTTTTGAATTTGTATTCAGGGCCGGGCGAAACAACCGTTGATATCGACGACTTAAAAGTTGACGGTGTTGTGGAAGCCAAACCTGTGATCGCTTCTCGTTCGGCCGCTGTGGTTCGCGACCGCCAAGTCAAAGCGGCGTCTGGCATTCAAGCCGACTCAGATAAAAAACCGTCTCTGGTCCTGCGAGACGGTACCGTTTTGCTGGTAAAGAAACAGCCTTACTTTGCGAAGATCATTCAGCATAACGGCGAGCCGTTTGATTATTTAAAAGCACTTGGGTTCAATGTGATTGAATTGAATTCAACGGCCAGCTACGAACAACTTGAACAAGCCAGCAAGTTAGATGTTTGGCTGATTTGCCCGCCGCCGTCGAGTGTTGGGCTAAGTTCGATTCCGTTCCATTTCGATCGCGTTATGGCGTGGAAATTAGGTGATCGGCTGACCGGTCGCGATTTGCCGGTTGTTGAGCAGCGCGTCCGCGAAATCCGCGAATCCGATCCGCGTATCGGTCGTCCCATTTTTGGCCATGCCGCCTCCGATTGGACGGGCTTAGCTGAATTGACGGATATTTTGGTTGCCGGAATCAAGCCGTTGGGGACCAGCTTTATCGCCAGCCAGTACAGCGATTGGATTCAGGCTCGCAGCAATGCCATCGGAAATGGAAAACCGATCTGGGCCGATGTGCAAACCGAACTGTCGACCGAACTCATTCGACAGGCGAAAGCCCTAGCAAGAAACTTGCCTCCGACGCCGGTCGAGCCGCAGCAGATCAAGTTTTTGGCCTATGAAGCCATCGCAGGTGGAGCGCGGGGCCTTCGGTTCACTTCGGCAAATCGTTTGGACGGAGTCGATCCAGTCACGCGTCTGCGTGCCCTGTCGTTACAGTGGATCAACGCCGAATTGACTCAGCTGGAACCATGGATTGCTGGCGGCGCTGTGATGGGACCGGTCCCGGTTGATGCTGGCAAGGGCATTGAGGTGACGGCCATCAACACCAATCGATCGCGACTTTTACTGATCCAACGCCCAACCCATCACGAACAGTATTTGGCCGGCGATCAACCACCGTCCATGGTCCGATTCATGGACGCCGAATCGGCATTCACGGACAACGCGCATTTGATTGGATTGTCGGGTCTTGAGACTTTGCCAAGCGTGCGTGGAATCAATGGTACAGAATTGAAAATTGACAATTGTCCCTACGCGGCTGCCGTGGTGCTGACGCAGGATCCCTTGGTTGTCAATTGGCTTTCGTCCAGTTACCAGCGGCTTTCCAAGCAATCCATTTTGCAAATGCGCTTCGAATTGACTCAGCAATGGTTGGCGATTCAACAATTGATTGGTGCTCAAATGAATCGAATCGGCCGCCGGACTCCAGCGGCTTCAGCCGAGTTAGCACTGGCCACTTCAGCGATCGGCAACGCAAATCGAATGCTGGAACAAAAAAATCAGCTGTCGGCCGAGCAATTTCTGAACCAAGCGAATTTTCACCTGGCTCAGGCCCGCCGTGAAGTGATCAATGAGCCCTTGGCCAGTTTTCAATCGAAGTCTTCAGCGGCACTGACATCGCATTGCAGTTTGATCCCGTTGCACTGGACTTTGGCAAAGACGTTGGCCGCAGGAAAGTGGCGGCCCAATGGTTTGCCCGGTGGTGATTTTGAAAACTTAGAACACATGCGGTCCAGTGGCTGGCAAAACCGCCGCGCCCAAACCGATGCGATTACGACGAAGGTTCAGATCGCAAAGTCAGCCGCCGTGGATGGGCAATACGGACTCAAGCTAACGGTGTTGCCGTCTCAAAATTTCAGACGCCAAGGCGGACTGGTCGAGACGCCGCCGTTGATGATCCAAACACCGCCGGTCAAATTAAAGGCCGGACAATTCGTGCGAATCCACGGTTGGGTCAATGTGCCTAAGACGCTCACGGGTAGCCATGATGGATTACGGATCACTGATTCACTCGCGGGGCCGGCGATGGCCGAGCGAATTCCGATTACCAGCGGTTGGCAAGAATTTTCATTGTATCGAGCGGTCGAGACGACCACGCAATTCACGGTACAATTTGAAATGACCGGAATGGGGACTGCGAACATCGATGAAGTCACGATTCGCGCGATCGATCTTCCCGCCGAAGGCCTGAGGCAAGCGAAGCGGCAATAACGTGCTACAATTAGGTCGAGTATTGATAAGGTGATTTGCCGTTTTCGGTAGATCAAATTAAACGGCCTACTATTGAGGAGCGGAATTCGTGGCGTTTTCAGTCACATGTGCGATTTGCGGACGGCAATTCGTTGGCATCGACGATTCGTTGATGGGGCAGCGAGCCAAATGCAAATGCGGCCAGTCGGTCACGCTGGATCCGGTTTGGGATGAGAGCGACGGTCGAGTTCAGGTCGTCGCAAAAGCTGACGATCGCAAGAAAGCGCCCTCGCAAAAGCAAAATCGGCTGGGGAAATCAAAGTCTGCCAAGGCAAAGCCCGCGGCAAGGTCGGCTAGTGATTCTCGGAAGCAAAGCAAACCTCGCCGGCCACGCGATTTGGAATCAAAGAAATCCAACGACCCAAAATCGCAGTCGCAACTCAAATCTCGATCGCAATCTCGATCGCAATCGCGGGCGGAGGTTCCGACCGAGTCCAAATCCGTCCAGACAAAGACCGCGACCGAGCAAACGCAGCGGGTGCCGGCAACCTTTGACAGCTTTGACATGGACGAGATTCTTGCTGGTGGCGTCGATACGTCGCCGCTTAGTCCGTCACCGGCAACGCCCCAGACGACCGCTTCTTTTTCAGGCTCGCCAGCGGAGTCGCCGGTTGAATTGGAAGGCCAAACGACACGCTCGTTTGGCTCGATGGAAATCGTCGGTTCCGTGCTGGCCGGCGTGAGTGGGTTCGGTTCGGCGGCGCTACTTTTGATGACGCGATTTGCAGACTTTGAAGGCACACCCTTGGGCTGGATTGGCCAAGCTTTCAATGGAGCTCACAACGGTAGTTTTGGCTCGGGCGAAATGAGCGATCGATCGGTTCGGCTGTTCGTCGGATCCGGCTGGGGGCTAGTGCTGCTGGGCGTTTTGATTGGGATCGTCAGTTTGTTTTTGTTGGGCCGAGTTGGTTTCCGAATTGCGACCGGCCGGCGGTTATTTTCTTGGTCGCGCCCGGCCTTGGCGACGCTGGGCGTTATCTGTCTGTTCAGCTTAATGGGACTGCTGTTCGTCCAGTCGGTGCACCATGGCGAACTGCTCGATGGACTGTTAGATTTCGCCGGAGAACCGCTGGAAGGACTGTTGCCCGACGAAACCAAGGACGAACCCTTCAAAGAAATCCGCGATCAGTACAACCAAGAAAACCGAGAGTTTATGGTTGGCGTGGTCAGCTTTGCGATTCTGCCATTGATGGTGTTTGGCGGAGCGATTATGAGCCTGTTTTTTGACGACCAATAGGACCGCGGGGCCTCACAAAACTTGCTGCACGAATCTGGGATCGGCGAACGCATCGGCGCATCGCGATTGTCGCTCGATTCTCCGAATCGTAAACGTGAAGAGCCAGCAAGCAGGCCATTTTGAAAGACGTTCGTCGAGATAAAACGCTGCGAGCTTCATTCTTGCAAGATCCACGCTGGCAACGTGGTGAAGCTTTCTACGTTTCGAATTTTTTAACCAAGATGGACGCGTTGTGGCCGCCGAAACCAAAGCTGTTGCTCATCGCATACGAAATTTTGCGCGACTTTGGCTCGTTGGGCGTGTAGTCCAAATCGCACTCGGGATCGGGCGTGTCCAGATTAATGGTCGGTGGGATGGTCGATTCCAGAATTGCTTTGGTCGTCACGATCAGTTCGATGCCGCCGCTGGCACCTAACGAATGGCCCAGCGACGACTTGGTGCTGCTGATGCTAAGGTCGTAAGCGTGGTCGCCAAAGACCTTCTTGATCGCTTTGGTTTCCGCTTTGTCGCCCAGCGGCGTGCTGGTGCCATGAGCGTTAATGTAGTCGACGTCTGAAGGACGAAGCCCAGCGTCATCCAAAGCCGCTTGCATCGCGGCTGCCGCTCCGGTGCCGTGTTCGTCGGGTGAAGTGATGTGGCCGGCGTCGCATGATGTACCGAATCCGACGACTTCCGCCAAAATCGGTGCGCCGCGTTCTTGGGCGTGTTCGAGCTTCTCGAAAAACAAGATTCCCGCGCCCTCGGCGAACACAAATCCATCGCGATCGGAATCGAAGGGGCGGCTGGCTTTGGTTGGGTCTTCCTTGTCCGGCGACAGGGCTCGCATGTTGGCAAACGCGGATTGGGCCAGCGGGCTGAGTGCTGCTTCGGTACCGCCAGTGACGACAAAATCACACAGGCCAGATTGAATTAATTTAAACGCGTTGCCCATCGCGTTGGTCGCACTGGCACAGGCCGTAGCCACGCTGTAGTTCGGGCCCTGCAAGCCGTACTTGATCGCGATGTTCCCGCCGCCAGCGTTCAGCATTAGCTTGGGGATGGTCATCGGTGAAACTCGGCTTGGCCCTTTCAGAATCAAACGCTCCATCTGTTCGGAGATCGTCGTCATGCCGCCGATGCCTGAACCAATGATGCAGCCGTATCGTGCCAGGTGCTCGGGGTGTTGTTTGGGATCGAAGCCCGAGAATTCAAAGGCTTGATGAGCCGCAACCATGGCAAACTGACTGTAGCGGTCAATCTTGTTGGCTTCTTTTTGGCCGACGATATCGGTGCAGTCCCAGTCCCAGATGTCGGCGCCCATTTTCACTTTGATCTCAGAGCAATCAAAGAGTTTCACTTTGTGAACGCCACTTTCGCCGGCCAGAATTTTTTTCCAGCAGTCTTCAACTTCGCAACTGAGCGATGTGACTAATCCCCAACCAGTGATAACAACGCGGTTCATCTTAAGCCTGCTAAACGAATCAACAAAGAACGAGGTCATCAACGCGGAAGTTATCGCGTTGATGAAATTACGCAAAGATACCGAAATAAGGTTCTAGCGAAAAAAAACCGCAGTGCAACGAGCGTTGTTGTGCAACGGGCGTTGTCCTGCGGAATGAGGTTCGAGCAACACGCTAAAAATCAAAACATGTTCGCTCGACAGCGAAAACGAGCTTCCGCCGATAAAAGCAGTTGGCATCGGCCGACTACTTTGATTTTTCGATATGGTCGATGGCTTCACCGACAGTTTGAATTTTTTCAGCAGCGTCCTCGGGGATGCTGATGTCAAATTCTTCTTCCAACTCCATCACCAATTCAACGGTGTCCA
>CAZROJ010000106.1:14105-16771 GCA_964601665.1 uncultured Pirellulaceae bacterium | reverse complement strand
CGGAAAACCAAGGTTTTTACTAATGAAATGCGGAAAGTGGCGCTGTCCAATTAAGCATGTTGGTTCATCATTGATTCATCCGAGTTCTCGTTCGAGCACTTCGAGTTCGCGTTGAAAGCCCCCAGACAGGATCGGGAATCGGCACCATGTTTTGGGGTCTAGGTTTTTGTCGTCCAAGTGAAATGAGGGCGCGTAGCGTTCGCGTTTCCACTGGTTGCGGCACCAGAGCCTGAAAAAGCGAATGGTCCACTCGCCAAGTTGTTTCCGAGTGAATTGTTCGAACTCAAGTTCCAGTCGTTGCAAAACTTCGCCAGGCATCGACTTGTCGCGAATCGCAAAACGCTCGGCCGCGTCCAAGACCTCGTAGGGCATCAAGTCGTCTTCGTCGGTCTGTTTTTGATCCGAGGGGCGAAGTTCGGCGGTGGGCTGTTGGTCGTTGACGGATTTTAATTCCGGCATGGGGTCGATGTTGTCGGGGCCCCGTTTTTCCATCCAGATCAGCCAGCGTCTCAGGAACGCTTTGTCGATCCCAGCAATCGGGCTAATTCCGCCTGAAGTATCGCCGTCCATCGTCGCATAGCCAACGGCCGCTTCGCTGCGATTGCTGGTGGAAACCAAAAGTGCATTGTTGAGGTTGGCCAGCATCCAAACGCTGGGCGAGCGAACTCGGGCTTGAATGTTTTGCAGGGTGACATCGTGCTTGGCCCAAGTCAGAGGTTCACCAATCGCGTCGGCGACGAGGTTACGATAACTTTCGGCGATCGATTCGACATCGAATTCGTAGTGCGTCGCATGGATGGCTTTGGCAACCACCTTGGCGGCGTTGCGAGTGACGGGGCCGCTGTTTTTGGTCGACTGGTAGACGGTCGTCAGCAGACGCCGCATCAATTCCGGTTCGTCGGCCGGCTGGTGTTTTCCGGAAACGAACCAGCCCATTTGCTGGCACATCGCATCGAAGCCTAGTTCAGCCGACGCCAGTTTGACCATCGTCACGATCAGCGCCACGATGCTGGTTGAATCGCAACCGCCGCTGAGCGAAACGACGAATCCGCTCGAGCGACTTTTTCGCATGTAGTCGAACAAGCCCAAGCAAACCGCTCGCGTGAATTCCTCAAATTTGACATCCTCGTCCGCCAGCCACGATTCAACATTTAAGTCCGGTTTTTGAAGCTCCAGTTCTGGCAGGTCAAAATCGATCTCAATGACATCGCTTTCGTCGCCATCGACTTCTGGTCGAAACGAACCCGTTTTCGCTCGGTTCATTCGCGTTAGATCGACATCGACAACAGCCGTCGTAATGAGTGTCGGTTGATAAGATAAGCGGGGACCGATCGCGACCATCCTTCCGCCGGTTGCAATCATCGCGTCGCCATCGAAAATCGCTCGTCCCGATTCGTTCCCCAGCAGATTGCTATAAACGTAAGTCACATGAAAGGCGCGGCTGCCTTCGAGCACGAAACGCTGGCGGACTTCGTGTTTGTCAAAAGCAAAATGGCTCGCACTGGGGTTGAGAATGATGTCCGTGCCCTTGTTGGCCAATTGGGCTCCTGGCCTGCTGCCAACCCAAGCGTCTTCGCAAATTTCAAAACCGATTCGAAGACCGCCGACGTCGAACAAAATATCGCCGATCGGATATTCGGTTCCATCGATTTCGATTTCAGCCTGAACGCCGTCGGGCCAAGCTTTGAACCAACGAGGTTCGTAGTGGATGCCGTCGCCGGCGAGGTGTTGTTTGGCAACGAAGCCAGCGATCTTTCCGTCGACCAGCAACGCCGCCGTGTTGAAAATGCCTCCGGCGTAACTCATTGGCAGGCCGACCGAAGCGATGATGCCCTGCGTGTGCGGTACGATCTCCAAAAGTATTTCAATCGAAGTCCTTAGGATTCCGCTGGAATGAAATGCGTCTTCGCAGCCGTAGCCAGTGATGCAAAGCTCGGGCAAGCAAAGCACGGTTACGTTGTTCGCTTTGGCTTGAGCGATCGTGGCCAAGATGTTGTCACGATTTTGTTTCCAGTCGATCGGGGTCTGGTTGAGGACTCCGGCAGCCACTTTTACAAGCTTCATTTCAATTCAACAGAAAATGGGTGATTGGTTTTCGCGGGGGCGCTGTAACGCAAAACCGCGATGCTGCTATTTTATCCCTTGTCCGTCCTGGCAGAAGGGTTTGAAAATAAATTGGCTGACCAAATGTTAGCTGGCATGAAAGTTCTGGCTGTTTCGTGTGGTCGTTTGCAAAAGTAGTCTATAATTGAGCCGGCGCGTGTCGAAGTTGAAATTCGAGGATCGTTCAGAAACGTTTTCAACAAACGACTGTGATTTTCACTGTCGGCCCTCGTTCATTGCTTGCACCCGTTTGAAACGAAAAACTCTCCCAGAGAACGAATATTCTGCTGATGTCCAATCGCGGCGACTACTACCGACTCACCTGTCCTTTTTGTCACACGATGCTAACGGTCGTGCCCGAGCAGGAAGGGACCAAAGTGAAGTGTCCCGATTGTTTTTCGATGTTGGATGTTGGAGCTCCGCCAGCTAAAAAATCGAAAAATCATCAGCGAGGCGGCCAAACTTGGACTGGAGGCAGCGCAACCAGCGAAGGAAGTGCAGCCGATGAACCGAGTTTGTCTTCGTCGGCAAAGGACGTTGACGATTTGCTAAAAGACGATTCA
>CAZROJ010000106.1:0-14005 GCA_964601665.1 uncultured Pirellulaceae bacterium | reverse complement strand
AGACGATTCAACGGACGACTCGCTTGCGGATCTTAACGCCGAACCGGGCGAACTCAAATTGGCCGATGCCGTTGATCGTCCGACCGTCGCTTCGTTGTACGGTTTTGAAAGTGATGATGCTGATTTGTTGTCGCCTAAGAAACGCAAACGTGAGGCGAAGGATGCCGACAAAGCTTTGGGCGCGGGCGACTTGCAGCTGGCCGACGAAATCGACGAATTGCCTTTGATCGAAGATGATATTCCTTCGCTGGAATCAATCGGCACGCTGGTTCCCGAGTCTGAACCTGACGAAGAAGCAGTTCGAAATCGACAGGAAAAACAGAACGATCGGCAGCCTTGGGTCAAACCAAAAAAACGAAAGCGTGGCGGCAAATCGAACAGCAAAACTCCGAACAGCAAAACTCCGAACAGCAAGATTGGCTCGGGCGATCCGGAGTCGATTGATGACCCGGGACGCCCTCGGTTTCGGCACGCCGAGTTATTCATGGCGACGGTAAGCATGATCACCGATGCAAGAGTGTTGCTGGCGGCGGGGGCGGCGACGCTGTTAATGTTGATCGGTGGAATCGCTTGCGAAGCTATTTTGCCGGTCGGTTACGACACGTCGGCATGGAGCCTGAGTACAACCATGGCTAAAACGGGCCTGAAAATACTCTTTGGTTACCTACCCTATTACGCCGGACTGATCGGTTTGTGGACGACGGCGGGGTTTATTTTTCGTGACGCTGCCGAGGGATTTTCAAAAGTGCAACGCTGGAAAGTTGCTGGACAGTCTGAGTTCTGGTCGACGTTTTTGTTGTTTGCGTTTAGTTTTTTCATTGCCGGATTACCTGCGGCTGTGTTCTCGTTGATCATGATTCCAATGCGAATGGTGATCGCACCCTTGTTTCTGATTTCCGCTTGGTTCAATCGTTCGCCATGGATGATCGTGAGCACGGATTGGTTTTCTGCAATTTCAGAAAATAAATCACAATGGATGACGGTTTACTATTGGTTTGTCGCGTTCGCGTTCATCGGGTTTGCTGCTGGTCTGTTATTTATGACGCGTGGTTGGGTCGAGGTTTTTGCGGTTGACGTGTTGCTGACGATTATGGGGATCGGCATCAATGTCGTTTTAACGCTCGCGTTCGCCGCGATCGCCGGTTGGCATACAGGGGCCGTCATTGAAAGTCTGGACACGGAAGGTTAGGCTCTGCAACCTCCACGCGGCGGGGTGCTTTTGTCTGGGATTTTGGCTGCAGTCGATATCTGAAAACAGCGTCGTCGGTTGGGCTGTGGTCGTAAATCGCGGCAGGGGCTGCGGGTGGAAGTCCGTTCGATTTTAATATTTATCACGCTGTTTAAATCACCAATGAACAAAGAATCAAACAACCCAGTTCAACCAGAGCTTGGAAACGGATCTTCCGATGCGGTTGAAGCTCCATTGGCCACCACGCCCAAGGCGCATCGGCGGCGGGTTCAACAGCTTACCGACGAAATTGGTCGGTTGGTCTCGAACATTGTCGGATGTATTGTTATCGGCTGGTCGTGTTTTAATTTGGTAAAAAATGTGCAGGAAATAAGATCTGCAGAAACCGAACAGGCGAGCCTATTTCCTTCGGTGGTGATGATTGTGTTGTTCTGTGTGGTGCCGTTTGCTTTCGGAGTTTTCTTGCTTACAAAGAAATCTGGGAAGCAGTCAAGGTAAATTTGTTGCGGCATGTTTTTTTCTACCTGCTGTTTTCTGAAACTCGATCCCTGCCTGTTAGTCAGTGGCGCATTAAAAAAGCCACCGCGGTGATGCGGTGGCCAGCTTTTTTTGTTTCGTTGCCGAAAGACTTTTAGATTAGGTCGGCTTTTCGATTTTTAGAAAAACTATTCTTCGTCGTGATTGCTAAGGTCAACGTCGTGTCCCATTTCGCCAAGAAGTTCCGTGATGGCGGCGTCCATTTTGGCGCCGCGAACGTTCTTGTATCGAATGACGCCTTCGGCATCTAAAAGGTAAATCGTTGGCCAGCCCTTAACTTTCCAGGCATCCGAGATCACTGAGCCGTCGGGTTGTTCGTTTTTGAAGCTCTTCCAGGTGAGATTCTTATCAATACAAACTTGGGCTGGGTCCGCATCTTCGTCATCGCTGTTAACGCCAACGATGGCGAAAGGTTTGTCGGCAAGTTTTTTTACGAGCGACCGCTCGTGAGGGTACATGGCCCGGCAAGGAGGTCACCAATCGCCCCAAAAATCAAGCAGGACGACTTTGCCGCGGTAGTCCGAAAGCTTCATCGTCTCGCCGGTCAGTTCCACGCCTTCAATTTCAGGCGCAAGATTGCCAACGTCCAAACCAGCAACGGGAGCTTCGGTCGCCGGCGCTGCCGTTCCCGAATCGACATCGGCTTCGGGGCCGCAACCGATAGCCAGCAACATGGCCAGCATCAAGATCCATTTTGTTTTCATTTTATTGCCTCAGAATTCACCTGGTTAAATTGGCCAGAACCCTCCGGCCCTCGAGTTAAAAGTTTAATTTGTGGCGACGGTCGTCGATAGCTCAGCTGGTTTCCAACCGAGCCTCTTTTTATTCGGTAGTCAAAGCCGTTTTTGGTCAGCACGAGGGCGACTAATTGGGCGAAAACTTCATCCGCAATCGAGTCGGCGACCCGATAATGGTTGGGTGATATCGATGGTAGTGGCTCCAGCTAGGTTGATTGGAACCACCGCCGAAGGCCAAAGTTGCGGCGGCAGTTGGCGAAAAACCACAAAGAGATTGGCTGAAACTTTCGGTCGCGAGCGTAATAAACATGACAATTCAGCGAAAAAGCGTGCCCCACTTTTGAGTGGAACACGCTGGTTTGTTCGTTAAATTTGAAACGGCAGGCTTTGCGATGTGCGAAGCTTTCGCTGGCAGAGGCGTTTGACCTTTGAAAAGTGTTTAGCCTTTGTATCCGCGTTCGAACCGGCGAGCGAATGCTTCGACGGGTATTGAGGTGACTTCCGCTGCCGCGACCAAGTCGGTGCGAAGAATGTCGAATTCTTTCTTGGCGGTTGGCAAAGTAAATTTCGCCATGAACCCGCCGACTTGCATGCCTTGCATTTGGTAAACGGGCGGCCAAAAATCTTCGGCTCGCGTGGCTAACGCTCGGGAAAGCAAACGCGTCGCGCGACCGGAAAAACCGCCCAAAACCATCTCCAATCGGCCTTGCGATTCCCGGTGCATGTAAAAGACAAAGGCAACTTCTTCTTTTGGGTTATTGCTGCCCACTCGCGTCCAAGAGCCGTCGACTGTTTCGTAGTACAAGCCGGGCTCCATCTCTTTTTCCTGTTTGCTCAACGAAAGTCCCGCGACACACGAAGGCGAATGCGGGTCGTGACTTCGGTAACGCATGAAAAACGGAATCGCGCGGTCGGTTGGTGCTTCGACATCGTCTTGCGAAACAAACGGATCGCAGTTAAACGATTTTGCCAAAACGATTTCAACAACGGGATTACTTTTAGTACTACCAATTCCGACAAGGGCTTTGTCGCCTTTGGAATCAGAGAAATCGTTGTAGACGGTTTTGGCTCGACGCAAAACTTCCGCCTCAGGCGCTTGGCCGGGGCTCCAGACGAGCGATTGCTTCAGGTGTTCGGGGTGAGGAAGCGCGTCGCCCATCAGAGGATTGGCAACGCTCTCGTTTTTCCGCAACTTAGCAGTGCCGCCGAGCGTGGTGACTCCGTTGAGCAGTTCGCCCAACAGCACTGAGTCGGAGGCGACAACAAACGAGACTTCCGGAGAATCTTCGCTGGTGTCTTTGCGAACGCCGACGCACATCTCAAGGCGACGTCGTCGAGCAAGCAACTCCCAAAAGTTCTCCGGCTCAACCGCGAACAGTGCACCCGGCAATTGATCCGCCGTGGCGTGTCCATGCTCGATCAAAAAATCGCACAGACGGGACAAAGCTTTCAGCGGAATGTACTTAACTTCGTTCTTTAGCAACGCAGCGACTTGATGCCGATCCAGACCCGTGTATTCAACGATTGCCTTGATGGTGCCCGGTCGTTTTCTAGGGTCTGGAACGTGCCCTAATAGCTCAGCCAATCGAAAGCTGTACTGCATTTTTTGTCTCCGAAGTTGAGTTTGCCACCAGTAGTAATAACTTTAGATGGACAGCTCTTTGCATGTGATCAGGCTGGCAGCGGAACTATCGCTACCGGTATCTCTAGAATAAGCGCGACAAGGCAGAATTAAAACCCCTTAAGCTGAAAATGCAACTGTCGCCTTGCGGAGCCTTAATGACGGACAGAGGACCCTTGGGGGCGTCCTTGCGGTTGGATCGCGACAAATCATTCTGCTGAGTACCGTAACGAGCGAGCTGGCGACTTTTGTTTTAGCGGTACTTCCGTGCTATCGGGGTTCCGCAAGTAGTGGTGATTCCGGTTTTGCCGAATGGTTTCGTGCCGATTTTATGACAATTGCTCGTTCGTAATGTGAACGTGTCTATTGGTCAACGCTTTTGCCGATGGTGCCCAATGTCGAGGATAAGCACCGCCGACGATTTGGCTTGATCTGAAAAGTCAACTCGGTCGGCTCAATTGAATTCGAAGGGGGAAACGTGTCAAACGACATTAACGTAGTTGCTTTGGTAAAGGGCGAAGAGCGGTACATTTTCCTGTTCAATGATGGCCAAAAAAGTGAAACGTTAAGAACGCTTGGCAAGTACGCCAGTGATTCCAAGCTGAGTTTCTCATGGTACGACGCAGCGGTGTTGAGCCAAAAAGTGCGGAATGTCGAACAGTCAAAAACGACTTGCGAAATGGATAGCGAGGGCGAAGAGGCGAATCGCGGATCCAGTGGCTCGAACCTGTTTCCAGAGAGTCACTTTGAACACGAGCAGGACTTGTTTTCGCCCGACAGTCTGTTTCCTGAGGGGGATTGGTTCTAGCGAACGATTGCGGGGCGAGTCGAAGGCTGGGTTGGGTTGGATTTTCGAGTTCAAAGTTTTGGGCAAGTTGAATGGAAAAATCGATCGCTCGTTTTCTTCGGTATCTCAAGGTTGAACGGAACTGTTCTGACCTGACCATCAAGTCGTATCGTGAAGACCTTGAATTATTGTACGGCTACCTTTGTGACTCGATGGGCAAGTCGCCTAAGCCGGCCGAGATCACTCCGCTGGAGTTGCGGACGTATGTGGCCGCCCTTCATGATGCTGGCTACGCGAAGAGTTCGGTCTCGCGAAGGCTGGCTTCGCTGCGGAGCTATTTTCGATTCGCGCAGCGGGAAGGGCTGTGTGAATCCAATCCGGCCAAGCCACTTCGTAATCCGCGTCGCGAACGCAAGCTGCCGCATTTTTTGACGAATCGAGAAATTGGCAAGCTGCTGAATTCGCCTCCTAAGTCGGACGCGATGGGATTACGCGATCGAGCGATTTTGGAAACGCTCTACTCGGCGGGTTTGCGTGTTAGCGAACTGGTGGGGATCAATGAAAGTGATTTGGACTTTGACGGCGGCTTGGTGCGAGTTCGCGGTAAGGGCAAACGCGAGCGGTTAGCGCCGTTGGGTAGTTTCGCGATTCGCGCCCTGAAGGCCTGGCTGCGAATGCGATCACCGGCCAAAGGGCAATCCAAGGTCGAGGCATCGGCGGTGTTTCTGAATAAGTTTGGCAAACGACTGACGACACGAAGTATTGGCCGAATGCTCGAAAAGTATTTGAAAATTACGGGGCTCGACTCGCGAACGTCCCCCCATACGCTGCGGCATAGTTTTGCAACGCATCTGCTTGATCGCGGCGCAGACATCCGATCGGTGCAGGAACTTTTGGGGCACAAAAGTCTTGTTACGACTCAAATTTACACGCACGTCAGCACGGCTGGACTAAAAGCCGTCTACGAAAAAGCTCATCCTCGAGCACGCCAGTAAGGTTGCTAATCGGTTTCCCTTCCAGTCCTCCATCGTCAAGTTTGTTTGGGGTATTCGTCGGGGGCGACGAAGTAGGGTGCCGCGTGTCCGGTGACGCGTAGCATGACGCAGCGATCGACGAACATTTCCGGCTGCCACCGCTGGAGAGGAATCATTTCTAGAAGCTCAACGGGTACCGGCCACAAGTGCTTGGGAATTAAATAAAATTGACGATCACGTGGGAAGTGATCAGCCAGTTCCGCCCGGCGCAGCCATTTTCCTCGGCGGCATGCCGGATTGCTGAACTGGGGAAAACTGGGATCCACCTCGTTGATATGATCAAATAAACAGCCATAGATCAGCTGCTTGGCCACCATATTCGAGTCGCGATATTCCGCTGGCAGATGAACTTTGTGCCGATGAGTCAACGTTAGCTGATGCGATAACAAACGGTTTATCTTTCGGTCGTAATTGTCGCGGGAATCGGGGCCCGGGAAGCACGTGCCGCGTTCTGTTTTTACGGTCAGGTAGAACTTGGTCGCGAGTTCCAGATGCGTGAGTGTGCCGCTTGCATCACGGATCAGGAAATCCAATTCGCCGACGGTCGAATGAATGCTCTCTTGGATCTGCAGGTTTTGCGCGACGAGTTCAATCTTTGGCGATGCAGCGATCACCGTCGCCAACGCATCCTCATACAAGTGCCCAAGCTTCTGATCGAAATTAAGTTCCGCCGAGGCAGCGGGCGCGACCAAGCCTTCGCGGCTGAACCGAGCAGCATTTGGCAAGTCGCCGACTAACAACGGGCTTGTCAGCAAGCTTTGAAAAATTGCGGCAGCTACTGTCACTGGTGTTAAACTTCTTGCTCGATTGGTCGATTAATGAAGTCAACGGCGAACCCATCAACCGTTTAACGCTTCCTGTTTTTCGGGCAACGATTATTCGTTTGTCGAAATCGCAGAACGCTTGGTTCCCGCAACAAAGCTGGTTCCAAAATAGTGCAACATGACAGGCAACATTGCAAAGATAAACGAACCCGCCACGCAAGCAAAGATCGACCATTCACGTCGATTCCAAGACGCAACGCCCGCTTCACCGACCGGGTCGAAAAACCGGTTGGCGATCTTCGTGGGCAAATGCTTTTTATTGCCGTCATGAAAAGTGCCGCGCAGGCGATTGGCGATTTGTCGTAGCGTCCCGGTGTCTTGTCGCGATTGATGGCCGTCAATAAATTTGCCGGATTTGTTGTCGCCCAGGCCAACCACGATCACGTCGCGAACTGACGCCGGCATTTGCGGCATGCCTTTGTCAGCCACGGTATCACCATCGGTCAAAATGACCACATGCGTGCTGTTGGGATTCCACGACTTGACCATTTGAGCCGTCAGTTTGATACCTTCCATCAGTTTCGTTTTGCCGGGTCGGAAGGCGTGCAGCAGTGGCATTTCTTCAATGATCGTTCGTACGACTTCGTGGTCTCGAGAATCTTTTAGCAGCGGCTTGGCGTCGGAATAAACGGCGATCAAGCTAATTTTAAACTGCCGCATGGGCACGCGTCCAAACAACGACTCCAGCAAATCCGAAGCGCGTTGTCGTCGCGTCGTCAATCCTTCCGGCCCCGCATCCTGCAGCAACATGCTGGGCGAAACGTCGACGACCAACACCAAATGTTTCATTTCATTTTCAGGAATACCCTGCTTATTGTGGACTTGGGCCTCGACCACGAAATACAAACTCGCAAACCCCCAGCAAGCCGCCGTCAAAGCGACCACTCGCAGCAGCCACGCCGACCGGGCCCATATCGCCGGCGTTTCACCGGGCCCAAAGGCCAGTCGCTTGATTCGTTCCACGCGACGCCAATGCATCCACTCGCCAAAGGTAGCCAACAGCGCTACCGCGATCGCGATCAATTCAGGCAGCATTACCATGGCGAATACCTCAGCCCGAGAATTGACATTAGGCTAACCAACACAAACGCAAGACCCGCGATCGAAAATGGAGTGAACCAATCCAAAATCTCAGCATAGGTTCGCTTCATCTTGGCCACTTCCATGGAATCGATTTTGCGAAAGACCTCTTTTAATGTTTCGGTGTCCTGCGGGCTAAACGACCGGCCATTGGTGATATTCGTGATCGCCGAAACCGCCGGCGGGCTCGTGCCACCGCCGATGTGAATCGAATACAACACGATTTCATCTTCGGCCAACAGTTTGGCAATCACTTCGTCTTGGCCCTGGCCCAAATCCGCGCTGGCTCCGTCGGAAACCAAGATAATCATGCGGTCGCCTTCTTGGCGAGTGATCAGAATTTCACGGCACTTTTTTAGCCCGAGCCCAATCATCGTGCCGCCGCCGTAGCCTTCGGGCAAATTGTTTCGGGGATCCAAAAACGGCGTCGCACATTGAAACGCCGACGGGTCGGTCGTCAACGGAATCCAGTGACCGGCAATGTCACTGAAGATGGTCAAACCAAAGGCGTCACCGCTTCTGATTTTCACGAATTCGTTGATCGCAGCCATCGCGGCGTCATAACGCGAGCCCTTGCCAAACCGAGCCGTCATACTGCCGCTCAAGTCCAGACAAAATTCGATGTTGGTCAATTCGCGTTCGGTTTTTGGGATCCCCAGCCGCCGCGGGCCTGCCCAAATGATGATCGCAGCGGCCAGCATCAGTACGCCCGAGCTGACAAAGCCCTTCAGAAAAAAATCTACCACCCTGCCCGACTTGGCCGTCCCAAAATCCTGCGGCAACGCGACTCGTCGATCCGATCCGTAGCCCAATTTTGGAAATCGATCTCGCAGCCAAATCCAAATTAAAAGACTCAGCGGCAAAAACAAACCAAACAGAACGTACCAGTTGGCAAAACTGATATTGGCCCAGTCACCCAAGTTAAATCGCTCAAGTAAATCAGCCCAACGACTCACTTGCCACCTCCGCTTGAATCCAATTCGCTGGCGGGGATGTTTTTATAGGGCTTGAGCAGATTGGCAAGATCCACGTCCGTGTTTGGCGCAGGGCTGTGCATCCATTCTTCTAATTGTTGCATTAGCTCGCCTGCATCTTTGTGGCTACGTATTTGTCGCAGCGCCTCATCTGTGTTTACGCTCTCCAGCCCAAGTCGGCGACGCCACATCGCAAATAGCATTCGTTCGAGTTCGGCGTGCTGCTTCGGGTCAACCTTCCCCTGGAAAACGGACTTCAGTCGATCGTTCAGCAAGTCAGCCAAACTAAGAACCGGTTCCTGTTGGTTTTTACTTTTCTTTTTCGGACCACGTAAGAAAATCAAACACAGCAGGCCGATGCCCCAAGCAATCGCCATCGCTTTGGCAAACGGTCCGTATCCGCCCAGCTCAGGTAAGCTGCTGGTTGGGAGTTCATGAGGCATGTGAATTCCTTCCTTGGGAAGCAATCGCAGAACCTCGACTTCGACAACGGGCAAGCCATCCGTTGAAGAGCCGTCCTCCCGAACCAACCACTTTGAAAGATTGTATTTCTTCGGCTCGAAGCCTTGGAATTCTAGGTCATACCGAAACCCGTCGATCTCTTGGAACGCATTGATGACGCTGACCACCATCGGCGCGTCATCGATCAACGGTTTGCCTTTGAGCTTCGTGCCGGGCAAAACAAGCGACGATATTTTTGCCGGAACACCGACCGTTGGCGAGGGATAATCTTCAGCCAGCCCCGGCCGCTCGCCAAGACAAAACCAAAGCATGCTCAACGCAAAGGCGATCGCACGAAAAGAAACACTTATTTGCCTTGTCACCGAGCACCTCTTCCAAGCAATCCGCGTGACTTAAAAAAATGACGCAGCTGATACGCGAAAGGCTGGTCCGTTTGCAGCGCCAAATGATCGACTCGGCCTCGTTTCAATTCCTGCTCTAAATTCTCTTGATCAATACCAAGATTGTTCCCGCGTGTGGTCAACTGGCGACCTGTTTCGGCTTCCCGCCCGCGCACAAAGCCCACGCCTTGCGAGCCCTTTTCGATCGGGTCGATCAATTGAATCGCCACCACGTCGTGTTGTTGCCCCAGTCTTTTCAGCGGGCCGATGGCTTCGGGTTGATGCAAATCGGATAAGACAATGACCAGCGACTTGTTCAACAGCAGCGGACCAAGCTCTCGCAATCGCTGCTGCAGCTGAGTCTTTTCGTTGAACGAGTATCGTCGCAGTTTATGCAGCCATTGCATGATTTTGCCGCGAGACAGGCTGGGCGTGTAGCGAAGTTCGCGATCGCCAACGCTGACCAAAGCCACCGGGCTGATTCGATCCAAACAGGCAAACGCAATGCCACCAGCGATAAAAACACCCGCCGAATACTTGCTGCGTTTTGACGAACTGATCGTCATCGATGCCGATGTGTCCAGCAAAATGTAGCAGGGCATTCGTTTGGGCGTTTCAAACTCTTTAACATGAAACTTGGACGTGCGAGCGGTGATACGCCAATCGATCGAGCGGATTGGATCGCCCGGTTGGTACTGACGCGACTGAACGTACTCGGTGCCGCTGCCCAAAAACGGTGACGCATCGGTCCCGTAGCTCAGACTGTCGGCCAACGATTTGACCGCAATCACAAACTGCCGTGAGTCCAGCGGATCTGATTTTTCTAATTGATAATCCATGCTAGACCGTTGCCGCGGTGAGCCCCATCTCGTTCAGAATTCCTTCCAAAACGCTCGGCCCGGTCAGCCCGTCGGCGAGTGCTTCGTAGTTGAGCCGAATGCGATGCAAAATCACGTCGCCCGCCAAAGAGTACATGTCTTCGGGCACCACATAGTCGCGGCCGTGGATTAGAGCTCGTGCTCGCGAGGCCTTCAGCAGCGCGATACCGGCACGCGGGCTGCAGCCGACTTCGAGTGCCGGGTGGACGCGAGTTCGGTTGACCAGTTCGACAACATGGTCGATGAACACATCACTGATATGAATGTCTTGAACCGCCTGCATCGCGTTGGTCAAGTCTTCGGATGACCCGACCGGCTCGTTTGAAAGCATGTCGAATTCCGTTTTGGCGATCGCACCTTTGTCTTGTTTGCGGATCCCCAAAGCGGCGTTGCGTCGCAGGACTTCTTTTTCTTCTTCGGGCGTCGGATAGTTCAAACGGTGGCAGAGCATGAAACGGTCCAGTTGAGCTTCAGGCAGTTCAAACGTACCACTTTGTTCGATCGGGTTTTGAGTCGCGATCACCAGAAACGGAGCCGGTAGGACAAAGTTTTCGCCGCCGATCGTGACCTTGCGTTCCTGCATCGCTTCTAGCAGAGCACCTTGGACTTTGGGAGCGGCGCGGTTGATTTCGTCGGCCAGCAAAAGGTTGGTAAAAATTGGACCTTTCAGGATTTTAAATTCGTTGGTTCGTTGGTCCAAAATTTCCGAGCCCAAAATATCCGAGGGCAAGAGGTCGATGGTGAACTGAATTCTGGCGAAGTCCAAATCGATCGTTTTTGACAGCACCGAAACCAACAGCGTTTTGGCCAGTCCCGGCACGCCTTGTAGCAACAAGTGCCCGCCGGTAAACAACGAAATCAGAGCCCGTTCGACAACCACGTCCTGCCCGACGACCACCGTCGCGATTCGCTGACGCACATCGGCAATAAACTGGATGACCTTTTCAGTCTTGGGATTCATGGAGGTTGTCGACACAGCGGATTCCAAGGTGCGAGATAAGTTGATTGAGCGATTCGGGTCCCCGTGCTTGCACACGATTATTTTTGGCCGCCGAAGTAACAGGCCAAGTAACAGGCCAAGGGACAGGCCAAAGCCCGATCCAGTATAAACAGCCCAGACGCTCGACGCTATCAAATGCTTGGCAACCGAGAAGAAACCAGTAATCCAAGGGCAAGGCAAGGAGGATCGAATTAGCGTTTTTGAATGAAAATAAGTGCAATTCGGCAGCCCACACCACGGCTTTCCCGGCTTCGATCGCGCTGCCAAGTGCGATCAGGCAATCTCCAACCGAGGCCTGTCAAACTTTGCGGGCTGGGCAAAGGCGTGTGGTTTTTTGGGTTCTGCTCATTAGCGAAGCTGTTTGCAGAATACGCATTTAGCTAGTTGAAAGGATGACTCCGTTCCGATTGTGAGGATAACTCCGTTTCTTCGACTAAACCTTGCGTTTCAAACATGAAGTCCGTGACCGGTCAATCAAACAATATTAGCTCAGCCTTTCAACTCGCGATGGCTTCGATTTTTATCGCGGCGACGGCTTGCTTGACCGGCTGTGCGTCGCACCCAAAAGCGATTCAGTTTTCAGCCGAAAACTGCAGCGCGGCCTGCGATGGCCAATTGTTGCGAATTCAGTCTCCTGAAGAGCTTCAGTCCGAAGTTCAAATGAACGAAGCCGATCTGTACTCGGCGCCGCCGGTCACCCTTGCCAGCTACGAATCCGTGCAGCCTCGTGAAATGACGTTGGACGAATGCGTGCAGCTTGCCCTGGCCAATAGCGAAGTCATGCAAAAACTGGGCGGCGTGATCGTGAATTCACCTCAAGCGGGAACGACGCTGTACGATCCTGCGTTGACCGAGACGAATCCTTTCGGCACCGAAGCCGCACTGAGCGCCTTTGACGCTCAGGTGAATACCAGCTTTGTTTATAATCGCGGCGAACGGCGTTTTAACAACCCATTTATTGGTGGCGGTGCAGCCAGCTTGATTTCGAACACCAGCGCCTTTCGATTCGAAGTGGCCAAGCAAACCGCGACGGGTGCCCGTTTCGCAGCTCGAAGCTTGGTCGATTACAACCGATCCAATGCCCCCGCGAACTTGTTCGGCAGTAGCTACGATATCGTGAACCAACTTGAAGTTCGGCAGCCGCTTGCTCGAGGGCGAGGAACTTTGGTGAACCGAATCGCCGGCCCAAACGCATCCACCGGCCCCAACTTACTGGCCGGCCAGTACAATGGCGTTTTGATTGGTCGCATCCGCACGGACATTTCGCTGGCTGATTTTGAAGCCGCCGTTCGCAACTTGGTTCGCGACGTGGAAACGAACTACTGGGAACTTTACTTTGCCTACCGCGACTTGGACACAAAAATTTCAGCTCGCGACGCCGCCCGAGAAACGTGGGAAAACAGACAACTGCGACTGGAAAACGAAGTCGGCCGCCCCGACGATGAAGCTCAGGCTCGACAACAGTATTACAACTTTAAAACGCAAGCTCAGAATGCATTGATGGGAACCTTGAACGGGCTGCCCGGAGTGCTGGGCACCGAGCGGAATTTACGTCGCTTGATGGGTTTGACCGGCAGCGATGGAACTTTGTTGCGACCGATCACCGAACCGACCGTGGCCCCGGTGGCTTACGATTGGCAACGGGCTCAAGAGCAAACGTTGGAACAGCGAGTCGAACTGCGACGGCAAAAATGGACACTAAAACAACGCGAGCTAGAATTGATCGCGGCCAAGGCACTTAATCGTTGGCGTTTCGACATGGTCGGGCAATATGGTTTCCGCGGGTTCGGGGATAATTTGTTTGGCAGTCGCGGACGGCAATCCGGCAGTGCGTTTGACGACTTGATCAACGGCGACTTGGACGACTGGCAACTGGGCGTCGAACTGGGCGGAGCAATCGGAAACCGAATCGGCCATGTCGCGGTTCGCAACGCGGAATTGAATTTGGTTCGCGAACGAGCGGTGCTCAAGGAGCAGCAGCGGCAGATCATGCTCGACTTGAATGCGGCTTACACAGAAGTCGATCGGGCCTTGGCCAACGTCAAACTGGCTTTCAATAGTCGTATCGCCGTTGAAGAAGAAATCGAGCCCAAACGGAAACGTGTGGCAGAGGGGCAAGACCAAGTTTTCTTTTTGCTGGATGCCGAACAGCGTTTGGCGACTTCCGAAAGCGCCATCCACCGAGCGATCACGGACTACAACTTGGCTCTGGTAAATTTTGAATTCGTCAGCGGCAACATGCTCGAGCGATTCAATGTTCAGCTGACCGAAGGCGAGTGGACCGACGGCGCCCAGGCTAACATGCTTCGTAAGGCCGACCACTTCACGCAAGACGGCGACGCGCTTTACGATTTGCCCGCGATCAGCAAACCCAATTAAAACCTAAACTGAAATTTCGATGGCTGATGTTGTTGGAAAATTGACCGCAGCAAAATACGGTGCTCGACATTTGAGAAGTAATTTTTTAGATGTGAAATTTGAGATGTGAAATTTGATATTTGA
>CAZROJ010000105.1:11011-16865 GCA_964601665.1 uncultured Pirellulaceae bacterium | reverse complement strand
AAAGGCTCCAGTCGTCAAAGGCTCCAGTCGTCAGGTAGGGCTCATGCGTTTCTTAATCGCCGCAGACAAGTTCAAGGACTCGCTGTCCAGCGAAGAAGTTTCTTCGGCAATCGTGGCGGGCCTTAAACGAGCCGACCCGGAATCCGAAACTCTTTGCTGTGCGGTCTCCGATGGCGGCGAAGGATTTTTGGACGCGGTCCAGTCGGCCATCGGTTCGGCTCAGCGACAAACTTGCGACGCCTTGGATCCGCTGGGCCGACCAATTCAAACCGAATTTTTATTTGATCCCCACAGCGACACAGCCTACATCGAACTGGCCGCCGCATCCGGCATCGAACTGCTATCCGCCGACGAACGCGACCCCAGCAAAACGTCGACCTTCGGCACCGGTTTGGTCATCGAAGCGGCCCTGCTGGTCGGAGCCCAACAAGTTTACATCGGCATCGGCGGCAGCGCAACCACTGACGGCGGCATCGGCATCGCGGCAGCATTGGGCTATCGCTTTTTAGACGATGCCGGCGTCGAACTCCGTCCACGAGGCGGGTCGCTGAATTCCATCCGAACCATCACGCCAACCAGAGCGGATCTGTCGCAGGTCAAATTTTTCGTCATCAACGACGTGGACAATCCTCTGTTTGGTCCTAACGGCGCCGCCCACATATACGGCCCTCAAAAGGGTGCCGACGACGACATGGTTTCAACCTTGGACGCCGGTCTTCGAAACCTCGACCAATGCGTTCAGAAAAGCCTTGCGATCGACGCCAGCGAGTTACCGGGTGCTGGAGCTGCTGGCGGAACGGGCTACGGGTTACATGTATTCTTGGGCGCCCAGTTTTGTTCGGGCGCGGGTTTTGTCTTGGAGCTGGCGGGAGTCGCTAGGCATCTTTCCGAAAACTCTTTTGACTGGATCATAACTGGCGAAGGCCAAATCGACGATCAGACCTGCAGCGGCAAGCTGATCAGCGAAGTCATTCGTCTGGGCAGGAACGCCAGCGTACCCGTTGTTGCCTTCTGCGGCGTCAACCGCCTGACATCAAAATCACCCAATCCATTGGATCTGGCCGAAATCATCTCCATCCACGATCCAAAAATCCGCACCGCAGCCGAATCAATAAAACACGCCCGCCGCCTCCTAGAGGAAGCCACCTTCAAGTGGGCCAACCACCCCAATGAGCCGTGATCGCGTAAGCGGCCGGGCCCCCAACCACCCCCAATGAGCCGTGATCGCGTAAGCGGCCGGGCCCCAAAATCACTCCTTCAAAACATACCGCTCGCCCCCCTGATTCCCTGCTCCCCAGCGGTTAAACCAATTCCGCTCCTGCCCCATAAAATAACCAACCTCCGGATCGGTTTTTGAAACCATCTCCGTCCCCTCTTCATTCTTAACTTCGATTTGAAATTGCCCCTGCTCCGTCGGTGCCGCATACCACGGCAACAAGAAGGGCGTTCCCTTGGCAATCACGACTTCGCACTTCGTCGGAAAAAAACTTTTCCCCGGTTTTTTGTCTTCCAACACAACTGGCTTATCCACGCCTGACGGATAGTACGCAACTTGTTGGTATCTTTGAGCTGTTTCCTCTTCATCCAAGAACGCCCCTTCCAATAGAGAGAGCCTCTCAGGGTACGATCCGTTTTCAAGTTTCCAACCCGCCAAGGCCAAACGTAGCTTCACATACCACAAGTGATTAGCTGCCTCATATTGCCCGGTCCACCTGACCACAACGTCTTCTGGACTAACAGGCCCAACCATGTTTCGCGTCGGCGCCTGGTCAAATTCCACCCGCTCCAATTGATGAAACGAAGCTGCCTTCGCCGCCACAGTGTTCAGCCATTCTTTCGATTGGGGCGATGTACTGCGTTGCCGGAGGTCGACCAGCAAATTGTTTTCAAACCGTCTTTTGGCACGTTCGATTTCCCATGGCAAATCAAACTTCATGAAAAGATTAAGATCGCTCTTCTCGTATTCGCGTAACACACTCAGCAACTGCAAGTATTGAATTTCTTGCACCCGCAGGTTGCTAGGAGAAAGAAAACCATCCACGTACGACTGGACCTCCTTGATCGCATTTTTAATTTCTTCGACGGTTCGCTTTTCACTTTCAGCCCAAACCACCAAGTCATCGAAATAACTCCAACGAACGTACAAGTCTTCACTTGTGTTCGCACACAGAATCGCCAACAGCCCATCGAGCTCCTTTTGCCCGCTATCTTTTTTAGCGGCCACATACAACTCCAGCAGTTGGCTCAAATTCCGAGACTTAGCCGCACGAGCCTTGTCCGATGCCTCCGGAGATTGAGCAAAATAGTACCGAACCGCCGGATCCTTCGCCGACCGAACAATCTCCGCAAACTCTTCTGAAAACTCGTCAACCAGCTTTAGCTCAGCGTCCGAGAAATCCCTGTTTGCAACCGAGCTTATGCCCAGCCCGTTATCTTGGTCACGGATTTCATTCCATGCCAAATCGATCGGCTGTTGAGCCGATTCAATTTTCCGAGCGACTTCAAATCGAAAGTCACCATCGACTTTTAGTTTTTCTGGGTTCTCGAAAAGTTGCTCAAGCTGAACAAAATAAGCCTGACGCGGAAAATCGTTCAACCTGTCCGTTCGCAAACTTAAAATGCAGCCGATTAAAACCGCAACCATCACGACAGCCGAAACAATCGACCAGGTCCACTGCCGCGTGCCACGAATCCATGCTGGAGCGTAGGCCCAAGACAGCCCGAACGCAGCCAAGCCAATTGGCCAAGCGTAGGCCCAAGTCGGCACTTGGTACCAATTGATATAGCGAACCCAAATCGTGGCCGCACTGCAAAACGCGATCCCAAGCAGAGCGTTAAGAATGCCATGACGGCAAAAAATCGAAACCAATTGCCCCACACTAGCCACGACAAAGAACATCGTCGCCGCGCGAAACGTCAACCAGTAAAAATATTCTATTGAGAATTTATACGGAGCAATGAGCGACAACTGGCCATTGCCGTACATGCTTGCTTCCCATTGAAAGCTTCCAAACTCATTGCCCATCCGAAACATTTGACCGTGAAAAACGACAGTCGCATACGTCACTTGATTCACGATCCCCACAACCAAAACAACGACTGCACCGACCGCCAACATACCGATCACCCGAGCCAGCCAAATCCGACGCGGATAGTCCGCTCGCTGCTGAAAGAACCTAAAGGAACTGCCCGTCTGATCTTTCGCAAAAAGAAAAACACCCGTCGCAGCACCCATCGCTGCCGAAAACAAATCATTCGCCAGTTCAAAAGAAAAACTAAGCCATTCTGCGCCGACCGAAATCCAAACCGCAAAAAACACCGACAATGCGATCACCAAATACAACCCACCAGCAACCGCCGCGACACTAAACCCCAGCCATTGGAAACGGAAAGTTTGCCACAGCAACGCTCGCATCGAACCGCTCCAACTTGCATTGGGCCTGGTTCGCATTTCCGCTGCAGTAACCATCCCCGCTGCCAAACTCGCCGCGGTTCGCTCCGTAGCCATCACTGAAGGCCTCAACCACGATCCGTGCTGATAAGCGATCACCGCCAATAGCCCAAGCACCTTCGCCACGAACATCGCAACAAACAGAATTGCCCCTAAATATCGACCGGTAAAACCAAGAAATTCCGCGGCCAAACTCAGCGACACCGTCGCAAAAATGGGCACCAAAATCGTACTGCAGGCCGCCAGCAAAACCACGTTCAAGGTGCTTTTCAAATACCGAGAAAACGCGAGGCTCCACAGAAACACCACGGCCGGCATCAAAAACGAAAACGGTAGCATCGCGCCCAGCACCCCGCTGGTCCCCAATAACCAAAACCAATTCGCTCCATTGAAAAACACCGCGAACAGCCCAAACGCCGCACCAACCGAAATCAAATAAGAAACCAAAAAGTAAATCGACGCGGTAAAAATTTTGGTTCGAGCCAACAGCGAACCGTTGACTGGCAGTCGAGCCAAAAAAGCATCGGTTTTATTTTCTCGCTCGGGCGAAAACATCATGCTCCCACAGACGAGCGCCGCCATCGCTCCACCGCCCAACGCGAAAGCAACGAACGCACCTGCGTTGTCATTGAGTGAATTCGATGGGAACAAACCCCATGCGATCATTCCCAAAATCGCCAACCCCACCAAACCAAGGCACGCTGGCAACAACAACTTGCCCTCTTTCCACACCAACCGCCGTCGAGCCTGAGCGGCAAGCTTGTCCCATTCGGTTGACTTTTCTGTCGGAGATAAATTTGCGGTCGACATTTTGACTAGCCCTCGCCTTCTTCGGAATTCATTGAATCGACCAACCCCGGCTTGCCAAACTGTCGCGGCGGCTCCAGCTCATTCACTGGCTGGCCTTTTTCTTCTAAGTCCGAAGTTAGATACGCGACAAAGATATCTTCCAGCGTCGGCGTGTTTACCTCGACCTCTTTCACACCATCGGTATCCCGCAATTGCCACAACAAATTCGGATCCGGTCGACGCACGCTGACCAGTTGACGCTTCTTGCCTTCACCTTGTCTAGAAACCAGACAAGCATCCAACGGCGGCAAATTGACACTGGGATTCGCTAACGTTATGACCCACTGCTCAATCTCTTGCTTCAGCACCTCCAAGCGATCGCAGACGCGAATTTTCCCCTCGTTCACAATCGCGACATAGTCAGCCACCCGTTCAACTTCGGGAATCTGATGGCTGCTTAAGAACACCGTTCGATTTTCAGCCGCCACATCCACCATGCTCTCCAAAAACTTGCGTCGGACGAGCGTATCCAGGCCCGAAGTGGGTTCGTCCAAAATCAAAAGATCTGGCCGGTGCGCCATCGCCAAGGCCAACGCCACTTTCGCTCGACCGCCCTTGGACAACGTTTTAATTTTGACGTCCAACGGCAATTCGAATTCTTCGGCCAACCGATTGAATTCACTCATGAACCCGTCGGGGAAAAAACCGCTTGTAAACCAACCGATCTCCGAGACTTTCATCCAGTCGTACATGGACGGCGAATCGGGCACGTAGCCAATCTGGCGTCGAATTTTCACGTCGTCCTGGGCTGGATCCATGCCTAACATTTTGACCGAACCGGAATCGGGATGCTCCAAACCCAGCATCGTTTTGATCGTGGTGGTTTTGCCGGCTCCGTTTTCTCCCAGCAAAGCGAAAACCACGCCGCTGGGGATGGAAAACGAAATCCGGTCCATCGCTTGAACCGATCCGTAACGTTTGGAAACATTGTTAAGTTCAACAACTGACATTTTGCTGCTTCCTATTTTTTGGAGGTTGAGCGGTTTTTAGCGAACGACTTTTTCGATTTACTGATCGCAGCCGCGACCATCTTTTCGATCTCGTCGTCGGACAACTGACTTTGCCGAGCCTCTTCCATGACTTGCAGGAACCGCTCGGACACGAGTTGCTTCCGCAGCGAGACGCATTTTTTGGCCGCCGTTGGAGTGACCAGCAGGCCCTCGCCACGCACGGATTCAAGAATTTTCGCGTCCTGGAGCTGCCGATACGCTCGAGCGACGGTGTTCGGATTGACTGCTAGATCACGAGACAAATTTCGAACCGATGGCACTAACTGGCCCGGCTCGATTCCTTCGCTAGCGATCGCAAACGCAATCTGCCGCGATATTTGTTCGTAAACCGGCACGCCGTTGGTCGGATTGATTTTAAAAAACACGAGGATTGCCCACGAATGCTAAGGTGTGCTTGTGTACCACCTCGATAGTACAGCATGCTCCTTGGTCGTGTCAAGCATTTTTTAAAGAAAATTCAGACAGCCGTTTAGACGAGTAACGACTGACGAACCGACGGCGCTATCCGCGGGCATTACTGTAAGATCGCCCAATGAGGCAAGAC
>CAZROJ010000105.1:0-10911 GCA_964601665.1 uncultured Pirellulaceae bacterium | reverse complement strand
ATGAGGCAAGGCGACCAAAAGGGACACGTCATGAGCAAGCGTTAATCCACGTCCTCGTATTCTTCTTCGTCGTAGTCATCTTCGTCGTAGTCATCATCGTCGAGGTCTTCATCGTCCTCGTAGTCGCCGTCTTCGTACTCGTATTCGACATCGTCATCGACGGAATCCACCGCATCATGATCCTGCTCGAATTCGTCACCCTCGATTTCGTCGTACTCTTCTTCCTCCGTTTCGTCATCCAACGTTTCACTCTCGGGCGGAGCGGTTGAATTGGCGGCGATGTGCGAAGACTTACCAAGGTCCTTACGCAAACTTTTTAATTTCGGACGACGAACGCGAGAGGGCGATTTTTGATGAGTGATCTCGATTTCGCCGGTTTGCGAATCGTCGTCCTGTTGGTCATCTTCGTTCGCATCGGCTTCAATTTTGGAAACCGGCTTTGACATCGGCTCCAAAGGAGGCGCAACCGCGGTCGCCGTATCGCCCTCTTCTTCCGGCCAGTCTTCATCGTTGACCGGATTCGGATCGCCGTTTTGAATATTGGCCCATTGCTCTTCGGACAACATGACCTCACGAGCCTTGGACCCGTTGTACTGACCCACGTATCCGTCTTCGGCCATGAAGTCGATCAAACGTGCGGCCCGGCCGTACCCAATTCCCATCGCTCGCTGCAGCAAAGAACAACTACCGCGTTGCTCCTGCACCACGATCGTGATCGCTTGCTTGTACAACGGATCTCGGTTTTCCAACTTCTTCGGAGTCGCGTCGTCGCCCTCTTCCTCTTCTTCCTTGACTTTGATGTTGACCAGTTCGTGAACAAAGTTTTGTTCGCCCGTACTGCAAACTTCGGTGATCTTGTTGATCTCGGGGTCGCTCAGGTAAGTCCCCTGACCACGCAACAGATTACTCGTTCCCGGCCACAGGAACAGCATGTCACCCATGCCCAAAAGCTTGTCGGCACCTTGAGCATCCAGCACAACTCGTGAGTCCATCTTGGAGGCCACTTGGAATGAAATCCTGGCCGGCAAGTTGGACTTAATCAAACCCGTGATCACATCGACGGTTGGTTTTTGCGTTGCCAAAATCAGGTGGATTCCGACCGCACGTGACTTTTGTGCGATACGAATGATGTGCTTTTCAACATCCTTGCCGGCGGTCATCATCATGTCCGCAATTTCGTCAGCCACGATCACGATAAAGGGCAGCTTTTCCGGAACGGCTGCGATCTCTTCTTCAGTCGAAGCCCCCAGCTTGTCCAAGATGTCTTCACGATCCATTTGGTTGTACGACGTCACATGACGTACGCCGACTTTGGCCAGCAAAGTATACCGTTCGTCCATTTTTTCGACCGCCCAAGCCAACATTGCTTCGGCTTTTCGCATATCGGTAACGACCGGATGCATCAAGTGCGGCAGCGTCCCGTAGCCGCTCAGTTCAACCATTTTGGGGTCGATCATCAGCATACGAACTTCGTCGGGCCGTCGAGTCATCAAAATCGATGAAATGATCGCGTTCAAACAAACCGACTTACCGGTACCGGTTCGACCGGCGATCAACAAGTGCGGCAACGCGGCCAGGTCGGCGACCATCGGAGCACCCACGGCGTCGGATCCCAAAAACAGCGGGATCTTCATTTTCTTGATTTGCTTTTCCGACTGCTCCATCACTTGACGCAAGTTCACGACTTGGCGCGTCTCGTTGGGCACTTCGACGCCAACAGAGTTTTTGCCGGGAATCGGCGCGACGATCCGGACACTTGGAACTCGCATCGCGATCGCCAAATCATCCGCTAGCGCGGTAATCTTTTGCAAACGCAACCCTGGCGCGAGGTCGATTTCGTACTGCGAAATCACCGGCCCGGTTTCGATTTCCACGACTTTGACGTCGTAGCCAAATTGCTTACAAGTCAGCTCGAGTATCTCGGCCTTTTTGAGTGCTTCACGCTTCTGTTGCTCGAAAGGCACTTCCTTGGCCGTCTCGAGCATGTGAATCGAAGGCAGCTCATAATTTTCAATCGTTTTCGCTGCCGCCACCGCTGCGTTCAATTGACTCATCACGACTTCACGTTCGCTCGGCTCCTTGGCCGGCTTGGGCTTGCGAATTTTGAAATGTGGCTTGGGCACCGGCGCGGATTTTTCGGGCTCTTCCGCCGTTGGATCAGGAGCCTTGGTCGTAGCCGCTACCTCGACCGCATCCAAATCTTCTTCCACCTCATCAAAGATCTCGCCGTCGTCCTCGGCCACCGCATCTTCCAGCTCGTCATCTTCTTCGTCTTCAAGCTCTTCCGCTTCGTCCTCGACATCCGCACCGATCACCTCCTCTTCGGTTTGATCGATATCGCGTCGTCGGAAGCGAATCGTCCGCGGACCATCGGCGTCTTCTTCGTCTTCGCCCTCTTCCTCGTCTGGGTCCATCGTGTCAGCAAATTCTTTGGACTGCTCGTCAGTTTGGTCCTCGACATCGACGCCGTTAAACCATTTCATAAACCCATGCAGAACGCCAAACGGCAACACCGCCGCAGCCGCCACCACGGCCGGCGCGAAGACAACTCGCCCCGTTCGAAACACCAAGTACTCGGTGCTCATCATCATGCCGACAACCAACATTGAAATCGAAGCCACAAAACAGCCGACGCTTCCCAGATACGTCATGAACAGGCCACCGAACAGCGCACCCAAATACCCGCCCGGCCCGATCATCGGGCTGAACCATTGCGTGGGCAAAGCGACGCTCGCCAAGGTCGTGATGCCGATCAAACCGAGCGTCCAACCGCCCGTTTTTAGCCAAGGCGATTCGAGCGATTGGCGTTTGAAGAGTGCAATCTCTAAACCGACTAGCCCGAAAATCACAAAGTAGGCCCCGATGCCCAGCGTGTTGGACAACATGTCCGCGGTCCAAGCACCCAACCGTCCGCAGGCGTTGGCCCATTCGGTTTTCGGTGGGTAAAACAACTGATCGGGCTGGTAGATCTGGTTCAGCCACGACGACGCTTGATGAGCCGGATCGCGTTGATCGTAGGTCACCATCGACGCGGACAAAAAGATGATTAGCGCAAGGATGCCAATCGCTACGATGTCGTTTCGGATTTTTCGTTCTTCAGACATAGCCTAACCTTCGCCGCAGCGCATTTCCGCTGTCGTTGGTTGGCGATCCTTGCCAATTCATGCTCCTTCAAGACCGCCCGAATCCGCACTCGCAAGTGCAGGCGGACGTCCATCGTCTTGTTCGGCACGTAAGCCACCGCGAGGCCGACACCCGCCCAAAAGAATCAGTGGTAGCGGTTGAGATGGTCGGTGCAAAAAGCCGAATCGCATCGACTGGGCAAGTTTACCAAGGACCGGCTTTGTCCGACTTGAACGATCGCTCGCAGCGGAGCCGGGTCATGAAAGAGCCGCTACCCTAATCGTTTTGCGGGCCCTTAGTGCTGATCCTGAAACTCAAAATACCCGCGCCAAGCGCCTTCGGCTCACTAGCTGTGGGATAAGCTCTTAAGCGAAAGGCGATTGCTTAGGCGAAAGGCGATTGAGAAACTACCGGGTAACATGTCCAAGGCTGGCAATCGTCGCCAACACCCGCAATAGAAATTCAACTGCCGATCGCCTTAAAAGCTGCTTGCGGCGCCCACCAACCAAAAACTGAACTGTGACAGTTTTCGATTATCTACAGCCCGAAACCGTTCGGGTTTTCGCTCTGCCACCGCCAGCCATCGGCACACATTTCTTCCAGCCCGCGTTTGGCTTCCCAGCCCAATTCCGTTTTGGCCAGTGCCGGGTCCGCGTAACAAGCGGCGATGTCTCCCGGTCGACGGTCGACAATCTTGTAAGGAATCGACTTGCCTGACGCCTTTTCAAAAGCCTTGACGATATCCAGCACGCTGTAGCCGACGCCGGTCCCCAAATTGTACGTCACCACGCCTGGATCTTTCGCCAGTTTGTCCAGTGCCAAAACATGGCCAACCGCCAAATCAACGACGTGGATATAATCGCGAACACCGGTTCCATCGGGCGTGTCGTAGTCACCACCAAACACGCCTAGCTTCTCAAGTTTGCCGACCGCGACTTGCGAAACATACGGCAATAAGTTATTCGGAATGCCGTTGGGGTCTTCGCCAATCTGGCCTGATTCATGAGCACCGACGGGATTAAAATATCGCAACAACGCCACATTGAAATCCGGGTTGGCCGTCTGCCAGTCTCGCAACACAAATTCCAACATCAGTTTTGTGCGTCCGTATGGATTCGTGACTTCGTGAATCAGCGTTGGCGACGATTCAGTCAGCGGCAATTTATCGGGCAAGCCGTACACGGTCGCGCTGCTACTGAAAACTAAATTTTTCACGCCCGCGTTTTGCATCGCCTCGCAAAGAAGAAGCGTGCCCGTCAGATTGTTCTGGTAATAATCCAAAGGCCTGGCAACGCTTTCGCCGACGGCCTTCAACGCCGCAAAATGAATTACAGAATCAAATTGGTTCCCAGCAAAAACTTTTGCCAGTGCCGCCGCGTCCAGGCAATCGGCTTGCACAAAATCAATTTCTTTTCCCGTGATCGCCGAAACCCGTCGCAGCGATTCTTCGGACGAATTACTCAGATTGTCCAAAACCGTGACCTTGTGCCCGGCGTTCAACAATTCAAGACAAGTATGGCTGCCAATGTAGCCCGCGCCGCCTGTTACTAATACGTTCATTAATGTTTCTTTACTCATCCAATGCGATACAGCCAAGCACTCGGCTGACTGCTGTGTTTAATTTTTCAACGGCCTGCTTGGCCATTGTTTTGTTTGCTTTCGACATGTCAACCAACAGGAAACTTCCATCACTTTGGTTCGTTAACAGCGATGCCAATGCCGTATCAAAGTTTCCTACCGAGACACAAGTGAACTGATAATGCGAACGCATCGTTGAAAAAACTTTTTCGCTATCTATGTTGTTGAATTCAAACTCAGACATTCGCCCAATTGGCAAAAACTCCAGCCCGCTAGAAGCTCCAGTTTGCAAATGAGCCTGCCAAGGTTCCCGGCCAGCGATTGCTTCCAGCAATCCGGCCGAATCCAAAGCTCCCGCTGACTGCGACAGTGCGGATGTTCCCGAATTTGCATCCACCAAAAGTATTTTTCCGATGCGACGACGAGCCAACAATCTTGCGACCTCGGCGGCCACTTGATCCAAAGCCGCTTCGTTGGACAAACCTGCGAACAGAATCACCCGAGGCTCTTGTATCGGAAACTGCTCCAGTATTGAATCCACGACGCCGTCGAGTCGATTGCCACTTGGTTTGCTTGGTTCGTCTTCCCAAAAAGGCCTGACATCTTCTGCTAGGCTCGCCGAATGAGCATTGGCCAAAGTGGCTTCCGCCGATGGCTTGGCGTTAATATCTGCGGATCGGTTATTTTCTTTTTTTGTTTCCGCGTTTGGCGTTGGCGATGCGGGCAAACTCGCGCTGAAAGGGTTCCCGTTGTCCGCCAAAACCACGACACGGCTCAACAAGCGGAGCCGTTCTTCCGTGGCCGCTTTTAACTCGGCAACATTGTTCCACGGGGAACCGTCGGATTCGACATCGGGCACCGACACTCGCATAATTTGGCCATTCGTTTTGCCATTCGCTTTGCCATTCGCTTTGCCGGCCGATGAACCATCCGAAGAATCGATGGGGACAACGCAAGAACGAATCGAATCAAGGTCGGAGTCGTCGGGAGGCTTCGAAATGGGTGAGTCATTGCTCATAAAACTGTTGCCAAAAGAAAAGTGGCTGAGGACAAATCGTGTCCACCGAAAAAAACTGCCGCCTAGTCGTTGTCTTTCAAATCCCGAAGTCGATCGAATAGCTGTTCGTAATTCATTCGCGTGGCGCGTCCTTTTGAAACCGGTTCACCCAAAAATGGCAACGACGGTTTGGCCGCCTCCGAGCCGTCATCTTCGCCCGATTCGTTCGGCTGTTTGACGAACAGCATCTCGGAATCGTCCGCACGCGTTCCGGTTGGAACCATCGGCACGGTGCCTGGCAATGGATTGGAATCATCGCCACTGTTGATTGACAACGCGCCCGGCGCGTCTTCTTCAACTTTGACACTTGCAACCAACTGCTGCTGGTCACGAATCTCGCTCAGGATTTCCATGCCCGAATCCGCATCTTCAGTTTGACGCGGTGCCGCAGTCGGGACCGGCACCGCAGCAGCGCTGGGCTCCGCGTTGACGTTTCCGCGTTCAAGCCGCTTGAGGATTTCGTCGGCTTGTCTCGAAATTTCCTCCGACGTCGCCTCGTTCACGTGCGGCTGTCGGTACTGCGGTTGGGCTGGCGCGGTTTCTGTTTTGGCTGGTGTTTCGGACGCCGCGATTTCTCTGACGGGATTCGTCTGATCCTGCGCAGTTTCGGCAGCGGGCGCCAGTTCCGCCGCGGCCGGATCGGCCGTTTTTGTGGGCTCGCGATCAGTCAATTCATAAGTCGGCTGCACAAATTCAAAACCTGATTTGGCCTGATTCGAAGCCGATTGATCCGGCGGTTGAGCCACGTCCTGCAAGTCACTGTCGGCGGCCAAAGGAGCCTGGCTGAACTGCAAATTTCCGTTGTCCGCTGCATTGCCGGCAGGTGTGGGATCCCGCGGCGGTTGAAATTGACTTGGTGGATTGATGGTAAACCCGCGAAGTGGTTGGTTCGCGTTAAGCTTAGCCGTCAATTCTTCGTCAACCGTTTCCTGCCGCGAAGCATCTGCAACATCGCTGGCAGACAACTGAGACAACTCATTGGCCAGCGATGACGCGACTAAATCGTCCGAGCTACTTGATGTTTCGGAGTCGACCGGTCGGTCTTCCTTAATCCAATTGACACCACTGGGTGCAGCAAAACTAGTCTGCGTCACCGGTTCGATTTGATCGCCACCAGCCGAGTCAACCGAGTCAACCGAGTTACCCGAGTCAGCCGCTTCGAGATCTTGATTTGCTTCAACAGGTACGGCGGCTTCGTTTACCTGAACATTTTGGCCCGCGGGCGAAATTTCGTCGCGACCGACTAAGCCCAAATCAAAATCTTTAACAGGGACAGATTCATCGGACGGAAACGCTAACTGATCCAAGACTGGCAAATCGTGAACGACCGGCGGACTCTCTTCTGATTCGTTGCCCGGATCGTGCGAGTCAACCAGCGGATGAACGTGCTTGAGATCGGCAGAAGTGATTTCCAGTGCGTTTTGGTTTTGGATGGCAATTTCAGGTGCAAACCGATCCACCACCGCTTCCACCTGATCGAACGATTCGGCGAAGGGATCATCCAGCGTACCAGCGACATCGCTATCGCCAAGCACATCGACCGATGAGCCAACCTGTTCCTCTTGCGACAACGGCTGAAACGAATCAACGTCCGGCGTTTGCTGGAGTTCGATTTGACCCGCGTTTGAATTTGCTTGGTCGTTGGATTCGTCGCTCGCATGGGCGACCGAACTCTCAAACGAAACATTCGGCTCATCAGCTACTTCAGCTGAGTTGGATTCCGCAGTCGCAGCAAAATTTTGATTCGATAGATCCTCAGCCCGTTCGGTCGACGCGGCAGCCCAAGCTTCCTGATTACCGGCTCGCAGCTGAGCGAGGCTGGCTTGAAAATCTGCCAACGGATCGTTTTCTACGCCCTGTTCGACAGGCAATTCGTCCGCTGCAGCAACACCAACGTCAACAGCCACCAAGGACTCGTCAGCGGGCAACGATTCTTCTAGAACATTCCGACTTTCCAGATCTACCACAACGTCGTCGGACACCGACGGGGCTTGATCAAAACCGCTACCCAGCGGATCCGAGGCTGGCACGAAACTGGCTTGGCTGGCATTTTCAAAGCTCGAAGTCTCAGAAACTCGCGAATCGTCCGCCCGCGGTTCAGCGGCAAGCTCGGCAGCAGGCGAAACTTCGGCAGTTAACTTTTCTGCCGGACCTTCAGTTTCACCGGTCGACGGCTGGCTCTGGAAATTCATCGAACCAAACACAGCAGCCAGTTCGGATTGAATTCCAGAGACCGGTGCCGGATTCGATTCGGGAGCCAGTCCAACTTTTGAATCAACTTTTGGTTCTTCCGTCACCGCGTTTGAGCCAGCGGCGTTGTTATCCAACAAACTCTCATTGGACGCCGATTCGGTTGCTGAAACCGGAGACGTCGCCGGCACGAACACCTCTTGCTTTGATTCCTTGGAAACCCCGTTTTCGATTTGGCTCTTGTTCGCGTCTTTGTTTTCGTCACCGCCCTTGTTTTCGCCACCACTTTCGCTCGCGGTTGCCAAGCTATTCGCGTGGGCATCTCGCATCGCTTGCAGTGCTGCGAAATCAATTCCAAGATCGGAATCCGCCGTCGACTGCGGCTGTTCGGTCGGCGTTTCTTCGTTTGAACCTGCCTCGCTTGAAGCTTCTTCGTTTGACGGTTGTCCGGTTTCCATTTCTGCGCCGGCATCAACGGATTCTGTCAAATCGAGCGATGTGGTCGGCGATTCAAAAACCGTTTCGCCAGCTGGTTGAATTTCAAATTCGCTGGCAGCGGACGATTGTTCGGAACCGCCTTCGTCATCCAACTGGCCAAATTCTATAACCGTCCAATCCGACGGAGTATCGGCGACGACTGCTTCGGGTTTGAACCCGCCGCCGCCAGGAAGCGACTGAACATCCGCCCAAGCTTCCTGAACCAACTGCGGGCTGATCGATGTGAGACCACGCGTGCCAGCCAAGATTAAAACAAAATCACAAACTTGATTAATCTGCCGCGGGCAGCCTTCGGTAACCTCATACAGCTTTGCATTCGTTTCCGGTGGAAACATCGCCGCTCCCGCACCGCCGACGCGATCGATGTGTTCAACCACATAACAATTGGTTTCTTCACGAGTCAAAGCTTGCAAAAAGACTCGTGAGGCGATTCGTTGACTGAACGACGCGATTTCCGGCCGAGCCAAACGGTCTTCCAGAGACTTTTGACCTGCCAAGACCAATCGAATTCGCGGTGCCCCGTCGACAACAAAATTCATCAACAAGCGAAGCTCATCAAAAATCTCAGAACTCAAAACTTCGGCGTCATCCACCAATAGCAAAATCCCATTGGGACAGGCTTCGCTTGGGTTGGCTGCCTCGATGATTGCAAACCGCAATTCGGCTTCCGCCGCTGCGTCGGTTGGTCGGCCTAGCTGAAACAAAATATTCTGCAAGAACTCCCGCCGACTACTATCCCGCGAGCAGGCGATCGACACGACTAACAGCTGGTGCTGAAAATGCGATTGGAGCATTTCAAGAAACAACGACTTGCCGACGCCAATATCGCCGACCGCAATTACCGGGCCCGACCCGCGTTCCACGCAAATGCTTGCCTGGCCAATCGCTTGATGGATCGAACTGGCCGCAAAATAGTGGCGGACGTAGGGAGTGGTGGTAAAAGGTCGCGAGTTGAAGTTGAAAACTTGCTCGTACATCACGAAATCCTGGACTTAGCAAAAATGTGTGGGGGAATGAATCGTGTCGAATGAAACCGAAAACTAACCGTAGCTCAGAAACACTTTGAAAATTTTGGCGAAACCGTCAAACGGATTTTGAAAGATTGATTCTCGGATCACTGGGTCCAACAAAGAAAATCCGATGACAACCAACAGCACCGTCAACAAAAACACTTTTGCCACGTCGACCAATTGACCGGCCAGTTTTTCACAAAAGTGCTCACGCGTCGAGTTCGATCCGGCGACTTTTGAATCGTTCACGACTGCAATGACCGGAACACCCAACTCGCTGGACACCGCGTCTACTGACGCAAAGCCGACATTGTCCGCCAAAGGAAACAACGCCACGAAACCCGCGGCTGCCGCCGACAGTAGCACCAAAACAAACATGCCAAATCGCCCCGGCGTTGCGCCGATCGCTCGCGACTTCACCGGCGTGACACCCAGCACGTCGAAGGTGGTTGCGTCTTGTTCAAGAGTTTCAGAATGGGCCTGCAGATCGTCCAGCAACTGAGTCAAAGAGTGAACGTTGTCGACGTTAATTTCGTTGACGATCATTGGATCAATTTTGCGAGCCGACGCCAGTTTAAAGGGCGTCGATGTATTCCTGCTGGACCCCTGTTTGCGCTCGGCTTCCACGGACTGGAACGAAGTAATCTCGGTCAAGTCTGAACGCAATTGTTTTGCCAGCCAAATGGCTCGCTCGAACTTTTCAGCCGCTAAGTCGGGCGCAACCGTGACGCCATCGGTGGCGTCCAAATACACTTGATCGACGGACGTTGAAATACGGTGTCCAAGCAATTGCAGGAACCGCAACTGGTCCGCTCGCCCGGCACAGCGATATCCAATTTCAATGCGCCCACCGTCGGGCCAAAAATCAAAACCTAAATCGATCGAGTTCCGAATCGCCTCTAAATCGCGGTACTCAATTTCGTTTGAATTGACTGAACCCGTTCGTTTAGTCTGCGTAATCAAGCTGTCGAAACTTGCACCCGACAACGTTTTGGCAATCGTTTGCCCGAGCACCGATTTGAGCTGTTTAACTTCGCGATCCGACAGGCTGGTTATGTTTCCCGGTAGCGAAAAATCGATTTTGGTCGAGGCTCGAAAACCACGCGACGTCATCGGCCAAAATAGACCCACGAAAATAAAAATCGCAACTCCCACGACAAGGCATGAGACGACATGACGCCACTCAAACTGGACCGAAGGCAAGTTACTCTTAGTTGTAGCTGGTTGTTTCTGCATGCTGATGTCAAAAAAACGAGTCAGAACGGTACTCTTCCTCGTGTTTCGACTTTTCAGGCAGTTTCGCTTTAGACAAGTGGCGTTAAGTTTTAACGATTGTACGGATTATTCTGCTAGCAAGAGATATCGATACGAACCGAGCAAGAGACACAAAAACATCCCGTGGAAGCGATCCAGCGGCAGCCGAGAACGTGCGAAGAGCTTAGTGCTGAGGCTTAG
>CAZROJ010000104.1:3290-16930 GCA_964601665.1 uncultured Pirellulaceae bacterium | reverse complement strand
AGATTTGCAATCGTGGCAAACATCGCGGTAGAAATTCAACGGCCGATCGCCTTAGCTCGAGGGTCTTTGGCTTAAAGGACGTTTGAGTTGCTGAAGTGTTGCGAGCGAGTTTTTAGATTCTGGACTGATTTTCGCGCGGGTTACTGAATTGGCTCCACCTTCGGCTCGTTGCTCTTGCCGGACTTCTTGAGGGCTCATCCGCATCCGACGACGATGCCCCAACCATTGGATGCTATAGTCGGCGACACCTAAAACCGCCAAGGCCGCAGCAACTTGCAGGCAGACCACTAATACGATTTCAAACAATCGACTGACCAACAGGTCGGCAGGCGCGCTGGCCAATGCGAACAGTTCGTTACGTTGACACCAAGTGCCAACCGTCATCACAGCCAGTGCGATGGCGACTTTGGGAACGCCCAGCCCGGTTACCGATAATAAGTTCGAGGCCGAAAGTTGGCGTCGCCATTTGCCCGGTCCGAGATTTTCAATTTTTGGTGAAATCTTTTCGGGTAACCAAACGGGACCGGTTTGAATCCAGCTGGCCACGACGCTCAGGAATACCAACATTGCAGTGAACGGCAATAACACGCCGGCCAGCGAAAAAAGCAAGGTTTGGGTCGATTCGATGGTTTGAGCCGCATCCAAATTGGGCGTGGCATGCTGCCAGAGGCTGATCGTCGATGTCTGTAGCCAGCGGGCAATCTGTTGAAAGGTCAAGTAACCTGCGCCGATTGCGCCGATCATTGAAAGAGTGGCTGCCAGTTCGTTACTTTTGGCGATGTCGCCAGACGCCCGAGCTTGTCGCAAGCGAATTGGCGTCGGTTCATGATTTCGTTCGCTCGAACCACTCACGGTTGGCCTCGACTGTTCATTAAATTTGCCGTCGGTGAGGGAGAGTGCGAAAACTTGTCGCTTTTAACAATCGCATCCTGGATCGTCGCCAAGACTTGTTGAAAGTCATCGGCGAATAGCCAAACGCAGCCGCCGAGCGTGAACAGTAACGACAGCATCATCACGCCCAGATTGGTCGTCAAGCCGAGGTTGAGCAGGTTGATTTGTGGATAGTTGCGACTGACCAAACCAATAACGATGGTGGAGATCATCATCGCGCCAACCGCAGGTGCGACGCCGCGAAGTGTCAACAAAAAACTTTGTCGCAGCAGATCGATGACCAGATTCATCAAGCCGTCGGTTTGTAATGAGGTTCCGACGGGCACGGTGACAAATGTATCGATCGTCGCACCGACCAAATGTTCGGGGCCGCCAAGCAAAACGAAGGCGGCGATGGAGAGTACGCCGAACAGTTTACTGACAGGCGACCCGGCTCCGCCCATCGTGTCAGTGCCGTCACCCAATTGAATGGCAGCCATCTGGCTGATCACGGTTCCGGTCATTTGAGCCGCCGCAAAAACGATTTGGATGCCCAGCCCAAGGAAGATGCCGATCGTCAGCTCAGAAAAAAATGAATGCCCCCAGCCGTTGATTTCAACAGGAATCGTGGCATGATCTAACAACGGAAACGTAACCGTCGTGAGTGCCAGTGCCAAAATCGTTTTAATGCGAAACGGCACATGCTGGTTGCCCAATACGGGCGCTGTGAAAATCATCGCGGCGATGCGCACCAATGCCAGCGAGCCACCAAAAACGACGGAGGCGTAGTCCATGTTTTGCCTCCCAGTTAATTGATGGTTCGATCGCCAGTTCTAAAATTCATCGCTGGCCTCGTTCTCTTTTTCGGGAGCGAGGACTTGACGGAAGGCCGGCAATCCGAAGGGGGCGGCTTTTCGCGGTTTTGGTTTTGGTTTTGGTTTTTGTTTTGGTTCAAATTCTGAATCAGGTTCCGAATCAAATTGAAGTCGAGGCTGCGACCGAGAATCGGCAGAGCGTAGCATTGGCATGCTGGACCGAGGCGGGTTCAAGGTCGAATCCAATTGAGTGTCAGCATTGGAGTCGGCCCATTCGAATCGGAAACTGGGGTCATTGAGTGAACCGATTCGTTGCCCGGTTGATTGATCGGAGGTTGTCGGAATGTTAATCGCGGGTTGGAAAACGACAGGTTTTTCGAGACTGTACTTGGTGAAATCGATCATCTTGCCGGACAACCAAGGCAGGCACACGGCGATCGTGACCAGCAACAATAAAATTTTGGGCACGAAGGAAATCGATTGGTCGTGCAACTGCGTCATTGCCTGAAAGATGCTGACCAACAGTCCGATCGCCAAGCTGACCGCCAAGATGGGACCGCCGATGGCAATGCAGGTCGTGATTGCTTCGCGACTAAAATCGATTGCGTCTTGCGGATCCATCCGGCGACTCGTTATCAAAGTATTCGATGTATTGAAAATTCAGGCTGGGCTGTGCTCATACCGGCCAACGTCAAATCGGAGCGAAGCTTTGCAGCAGCATCCCAACGACCAAGTTCCAGCCGTCCACCATCACAAATAAGATCAGCTTCAGTGGAAAGCTGACCATCGTGGGCGGCAACATCAGCATGCCGCTGGAAACGGTGACTGAGGAAACGACTAAATCAAGAATTAAAAATGGCAGGAAAATTTGAAAGCCCAGTAAAAAAGCGATTTTCAATTCGCTGATCAAAAACGCGGGCAGCAAAACGTTGATCGGCACTTGCTCAATCGTGCTCGGCAAAGGCCCCGCATCGGGCAGGTGCTTGTAAAAAACAGCGACCGAGTCTGAATTGCCGGAGGCCTTAATCTGGCTGACCATGAAATGCTTGACCGGTTCGATTCCCCGCTGCCAAGCCTCTTCCCAGCCGATCGGGTTGGCGTCTCGCGTGTAAGGATCGATGGCGTCTGTTTTGACTTGGTTCCAAACGGGAGCCATGATCAGCAACGTTAAAAACAAAGACAGTGCCGTCACGACTTGCATGGGCGGCAGTTGTTGTCCGCCAAACGCTTGACGCAGCAAAGTTAAAACCACGACAACGCGAACGTAGCATGTCGTCATTAGCACAATCGCCGGAGCCAACGAAAGCACGGCCAACAGCAATGCCACTTTGATCGATGGCCAAATTCCTGCGGGGGAAATTGCATTGCCAGCTTGGCTGTTGAATAGTTCGGCAATGTCTGACGTCGGATCCTTGATGCCGGCTGGGGCCGCGGGTGCTTGGGCAGCTGTGGCTGGATTGGTGTCGGTGCGACCAAGTCCCCTGCCCTGCTCCGCCGGTTCGTCGAAGGTAACCAATCCGATTTGATTTCCGATCTGGTTGGGGACGCGATTGGAGGGGTAGGTTTGCCGGTCAAGTCGGGGCTGCGTTGATTTTGGGTCGATCGAAACCGGGTGATTCGCGACGGGCGTTTCAGGTGCCTGCCAAGTTTGGATTGGCTTGAGCAATTGTTGGGCGGACGAGAGGCCGGCCGGCAGGGTCAGCATGGCGACAACCAGCCCGAGCCAGCAGGTTCGGCTGGCGGGGAGAATGGAGTCGCAGGGTGTTTGGCGTGCCGGCATCGGAGTGGATGGTTAGGAGGGTGAAAGTGAAGTGACGAAGCTGGGGAGCGAGTCGATCTAGGCTTCGAAAACAGCGCCGCTGCCGCTTTGGCCGTTGAGCGATTGCAGAATGGCGGCCAAGTGGTTGGGGTTGTTGGCGACTGGCGTTTGAGGCACGCTCCCAACCGAGGGCTGAGGAACGGGGTTGCTGGAAATGTTGACTGTCGGCGAACTCTGATTGGACACGGCCGCCTTGGCGATGCTGAATGCTTTTGCGCCGTGAGTGTTTTTCTTGCCAGTGCACAGTGACGCCAAGTACTCGACTTCGTTCGGGTCGGTGATTTCTCCGATCGGGTGCGTGCCTTCGGGACCGTTGATTAGCAATAAAAGCTTGCTGCCGAGCCGGACAATTTGCAGGTGCTTTTTCGGTCCAAAGGGAACTTGGCCCAACACCTCCAGCACGTCGTTGGGGACTTGGCCGCTGCGACCGCCAAGCTGGCGTGAGATCCAAACCAGTGCGAAGTAGCCGCCAAGAACAATCGCCAAACTGCCAAGCATGCGACCGATGTCGATGTTTTTGAAATAGGAGCCGACTCCTTGATTCCAATTGCCTTGCTGCCACTGGTCTTTGACCGAAGACGTCAGGCTGGCGATCATGTCCGTCGATGATCCGATGACGGCTGCGGGCGAGTCATCGTGAGTGGCCTGTTGAACGCCTTGGGCCAATTGGTTTTGAACGATCAAGTCGGCCGTTCGCACTTGCGGATCAAAGTCGGTGTGAACTGGGAACCCGTTTTCCGTCACCGGCGGTTGGAAGTTCTGCGAAAACTGTCCTTGGGCGGCGCAGTTTTCAGTGGCTAGCAAACAGAGTGCAATCGCTGAAAGGACAACGGCCGACCGGCTGAAAATCAACGGCAGCGAAAAATTTTTAAAATGATTCATCTGGTGCGTCTTCCTTGACGATACAGACGGTGGATAGTTAGGCGACGGCGAAGCTTACTGGTGGCAGCAAGGTTTCGCGAAGCGTTTGGCGTCCCTTCTTGGCTCGACATCCATGCGAGCGAACAAAGGCGAAGGTTTGGCAGCGTTTTTTCGCTGAAATCGGGTCTTCGAGCAAGAGCGGTTCCCTTGATCGGCTTCGCTAGCACGTTCAGAGCTCTCGGGTTTTACCAGCAGGCGGCTACAAGTATTTTGCCAAATCACCACCGCGAGCGGCCAGCGCGTCAACTTTGCTGGTGATGGCCGGGTCTTCAATCAGCGGCGGTGCGTGATGCGGTTTGATCCGAGCGTCAATGACGAGACTGCCCGAGCAGCCCCAGTGTTTGTGTTGGGTCGTGGCCCCGATGCCGTCGATGTCGACCGCCGGATTGGATCGAGTAAACACCGTCCATAAAAAGTTGTTCAAGGTGCGACTGGTAAATTCAGCGTCATCAACCAACAGGATCAACGGGAATCGATTGATCACTTCTTGAGGTGAAATCGCATTGCAAAATTCTCTGGCGGCAGTGTCGGTGGATCCCGAGCGTTGAAATTTTGGCGAGTTGACTGCGAGGACGCCCGGCAGGCAGATTTGGGGATTCGAAAATCCAGCGGGCAATCGCAGGTCGCTTGGGATTTCTTTTGGTAATTCGCGGATCGCTGGCCCGGCGGCGGCAACGACAACTTTACTGCCTTCGTTGAAACCACTGCCCGAGTAGTCCAACGTATCGATCGTGGTTCGCGTTTGGAAATGGAGGTCGCGGGTCCAGTCGACGCGTTTTAGGCAATGGATAAAGAAAGATTCGATGTCGTCAATGTTTAATTGCGGTGCGGCGGCCTCGTCGATAATCCACAAAAACTTGGCCAGTGACATTTGACCTTGGCCCAGAATGGCGTTGGCTTGGGTGAGCAGCTCTTGGGGTTGTTGAGTTTTTTGGTAGGGCACGTATCGTTCGCTGCCGATCGCCAGCAGCAACGGATGGACGCCAGAAGCATCGACGGCATTGACGGCTTTGATTCCCGGCAGCACCGTCGGAATGACGGGGCCAGTTAATTCGTGGATCAATTCGCCAAAGACCGTGTCCTCTTGCGGCGGTCGACCGACGACGGTGAAGGGCCAGATCGCCCCGTCGCGGTGGTAGACTTTGTCAACATTAAGCACTGGGAAATCGTGTTTTAGGCTGTAGTAACCCAGGTGATCGCCGAAGGGGCCTTCGGGCATTTGTCGTGTTGGGTCGATCGTTCCGCTGATGCAGAAATCGGCATCGGCGTAGATCGAAGCGGATTCTGGTTGTCGAATCATCGGGATTCGGTGCCCTGCCAGAGCACCGGCAAAGGTCAATTCGGACATGCCTTCGGGCAGCGGCATGACCGCGGCAACGGTCATCGCCGGGTTGCCGCCGACAAATACGTTGACGCGGAATGGTTTGCCGGCGTCGATCGCGGCTTTGTGATGAACGCCGATCCCGCGATGAATCTGATAGTGGATTCCGACTTGCCGATCGACTTCGAAGCGGTTGCCCGAGTACTGCACTCGGTACATGCCCATGTTCGATTTGGAAAGGCTGGGATCACCAGCATCTTCGGAGTAAACCTGCGGCAGCGTGACGAATGCGCCGCCATCATCGGGCCAAGATTTAAGCTGCGGTAATTTTGACAGGGTGGTGGTGTTGGCCATGACCGCCCCGCGCCGAACGGCTTTGGGCCGCATTTGCAGAGCGATAAACGGCGCCCGCCAGTATTTGAGCGGATTTTTCAAAGCCGCCTCGGGCTCGACTTTCAGCTGGATCGCTCGTTGAACATTTTCAAACGTATCGCGAAAAATAAAACGAGCTCGTTCGAGCGTCCCGAAAATATTCGACGCCATCGGGAACGAGCAGCCTTTGACGTTCGTGAAAAACAACGCCGGACCGCCGCTTAGATAGACTCGGCGTTGGATTTCGGCGGCTTCTAAATCCGCATCGATCTCTTGTTCGATTCGAAGCAGGTGTCCGTTTTTTTCAAGGTCAGCGATACATTTTGAGAGGTTGCGGTAACCCATGGGCAGAGCCAAATCGTCGTTAAGGTAGTTGGGGCGAACCGCTCCGCAGGCGAGGCGATTGAATCCCTATGTGACTGCTTTGTTAAATAGATCATAATGCGAAACCTACCAAACTGGCCGCAGGGTGCGACGCTACGCCACGGTGGTGGCATTTTTTTTATGGCGTCGGCCTTGGCTTTTTAATCTTATTACCGAAGGAAGATGATGAGTTTTATCAGTGATTTTAAAGAATTTGCGTTTAAGGGCAATTTGATCGACATGGCAGTCGGCCTTGTCATGGGAACGGCTGTTGCTGCGATGTGCAAGTCGTTCATTGACAACATGGTTATGCCGTTGGTCGCCTCAGTCGCTCAAGTCGGTGACATGTCGGCTTGGAAAATTCCGTTGGGAACGGAGATTACCAAGGAGGTGGACGGCAAACAGGAGACGGTCCAGGCGGCTCTGGAGCTGGGATTGTTCATTGAAGAGGTAATTAACTTTACGATTCTTGCTTTGGTTATTTTTATCGCTTTGAAGGTCGCAGCGAACTGGATGAAAAAAGCCGAAGCAGATGCCCCGACGCCGAAGGATATTGAGTTGCTAACCGAAATCCGCGACGCGTTGAAAAAATAGAGCCGATTGACGGCATCGGAATTTGTTCAGCTCGTTTGCTGGTCTATTCGACTTGCAATCAAAAGCCGCCAAACGAAGGTTGGCCACCGCGGCGAGCATTCGGGTTGGACTGAATTTTTTGCGATTCGCTGCGAGGCTGATCGAATCCTCGTGGCCGGCTTCCATGGATGGCTGGCCCGAGTTCGTTGCTGGGGAAAGGGTCGTGCAGCAAGGCACGAGAGCGCTGTGTGTTCATGTCGCCCGGCGGCCCCAGTTCGCGATTAACGTGGCAGCCAACGCTGGTGATCAAGAAAACGAGCGTTGTTGCAGCGAAAATTTGTTTGATTTTCATGTCGGTTTATTTTGCCAAATTAAGTGACGGCAACCGACATTAGTTGAAAATGAAGCACGATGAAAGGCGAATGAGGGTTTGGGCCGAAGCAATGAAATGTTGTTTCTGATCGCGTGACTGAAAATACTAGCCGCAATTTATTAGCGCTGGTTCGGTCTTGGGAATGCAACACAGTCTAAAATAAGGATCCATCGAAATGGAAAACGCTTACGAATCGCCAATCCAATACGGCGACAGCCAAAATGACCAATCGGGGTCGACTACCAAGGCGCCGACCGGCCTGATGATCTTGGCGATCTTGTGCATTGTTTTTGGCACACTGGGATTGTTGCAGGCCACCTGCGGCAGTGTCTTTTTTGTGTTTCAAGACCAGTTCAACGAATTGCAAGCGCAGGGGCCCGACGCTGATTTGCAAAAAGAAATCGCAGCGATTCAGGCTGGCTATCAAATTCCCAATATCGTCCTGACGGTGTTAAACTTTATCGTTGCGCCGCTGCTGATCATTGGTGGGATTGGTTGCTTGCGGCGGTCGGGACGTTCGCGAGGGCTTTTTCGAAACGCGCTGCTGTTGGCCGCTGGCTATGTTTTGGTCAGAACCGTTTTTGGTGTCTTTATGCAAGTGAACATCATGGGGCCGATGCAGGCCGCGATCGAAAAACAGGTTGGCGGAGCACAGGCGGAAGCCACCGGCACCATGATCATGGCCATCTTTATCGGCTCGGCAGTCGCCGGCGTTCTGTGGGCTTTGGCAACGATTGTTTTCTATCTGTGGGGTTGGTCCTACTTGGATAAAAAACATGTCAAGGAATACTTGGGCGACGTTTAGGCATGAATGATGCGAACGCAGTTGCTGCGGCGAAGAGACCTTTGTTAAACCATTTAGTTTTTTGGCCGCCGTTCGTACTGTTGGTGCTGGCGATTATTGCCAATTTTGTCGCGCCCGATTGGTATTTATAAACGATCCGGGCGGCTGAGTCGGGGATCATGATTAGTTTTGCCGATGGTGTCGAAGGCGTGAAAATCTTTTCGACGCTGGGTGGATTCCCGGCAGCAATCTTGCAGATTCTGATTTTGATTTCGCTGTCGATCGTGGTTCGGCGGCATCAAGAGCTGGACGAAACGATCAGCGATTGATTTGACTGGCCAGTGGAAGAGAAACCTTCCGGCCGAGCGAAAGTTATTCGGCAGTGATTTCTAAGAGTTCAACCTGTCCGTGGGGCTGGATGTTTGTTTTGCCCAATGAGGCAGGCAGCAATGCGGTGTCGCCGATCTGAAGTGGTGATTCGGCGGGGTCGCCTTGGATCGACATCTCACCATCGATGACGGCCAAAATGCGAAAGCGATCGTCGCCACCGCAGGTCCAATCGGTATTAAGCTGGCCGCGTCGCATCGTAAACTGGTCACAAGAAACGACCGTCTCCCAGCTGGTGTCATTCGCGGCCGTTCGAGGCAAAGGGTTGACGGGGCCGCGATCGAAATGGGTTGCTGCTAAAGCCTGATCGATATGCAGTGGCCGTCCGTTGCCCTGTTCGTCGACGCGGTTCCAGTCGAATACTCGAAAAGTAGTATTACTGGCTTGTTGAATTTCGGCGACCAACAAACCAGCACCGATCGCGTGCATCGTTCCAGCTTCGACAAAGATGCAATCGCCGGCCTTGGCTTCAAATGAATGAAGTAGTTCTTCGGGGGTTCCATTTCGAACCGCAGCGGCGAAGGAGGTCGAAGTCACGCCCGGCTTGAGCCCCGCGTACACTTGGGCTCCTGGGTCGGCGTGCAAAACATACCAGGCTTCTGTTTTGCCGAGGTCGGGTGGGGCGAGTTTGGCTCCCATGGTGTCGTCGGGGTGAACTTGGACCGAGAGGTTACGGTTGGCGTCAAGGAATTTGAAGAGCAGCGGGAAGCGTAGTTTGAGCGATGCGGGTAGTTCGGAAGCATTGATTCGGTTCCAGACTTGCTGACCCACCAAGTCGGTGTCAAATTCGACGACTAAATCGTGCAGCGTGCGGCCAGCCAACGAGCCGAAACGAACAATGCTCTGGTCATCACCATGGTCGACGACTTCCCAGCTTTCGGCGGCGTTTGATAGGCCGATCGGTTTTGACAGGACATCGGCCAAGCGGCGACCGCCCCAAATGTAACGACGAAAAGCGGGTTCGAATCGAAGTGGGTACATTTCAGATCACAATTTTGAACAGATTGATTTGGTGGTGGCTCGACCCGAAGTGTTTTCGTTGCCGGCTTTTAACGGTCGTTCTGCGGGCGAATCGGTTTTCTGCGGGCGAATGTGATTTATCTGAAGATAGCAAACGGCAAGTCTTTCGCCTACGTCAAGCTCGTGATAGGCTTTTTTCGAGGGCGAGTTGGGGAAGGACGAGGTGTCCGCGGCGACATTGGGCCGGAACGCTTTCGATTGTTTTTGCCTGTTCGGCAGCGATGTGTGTGAAAGCCAACCGGCCGTGATAGGCTCTACCCAAAACCACTCGCAGCAATCAAAATTGGGTGATCGAAAATCCGAACAGCAAGCCAAAATTTTTGAATGATTAACTTTCGCGATCCCAACGAAGATCTTTTTGATGACAGTCGAATGTCGTTCGGCGAGCACTTAGAAGAGCTGCGCAAGGTCTTGGTGCGCTCGATTATCTGGATCGTTCTGGGCTGCGTCGTTGGTTTTTTAGGGGCTGAAAAGATAGTCGAAATTTTACAGCTGCCGCTCAATCGAGCCGTCGTGAAATTCAAACAAGGCCTGGCCGAAGATGGGCTCAAGGAAGAGTTTGGGTATATCCCACCGGACTACCTGCCGCATCTAGAAGCGGGATGGGTGCCGGATCAAGTCATGGTCGATGCGGGGCAGTTGGTGTCGGCACTGCAAACGGTGATTCCAGATTTTGGTGAAGCCGTTAATCTTGCGCCTTATCAGTTTCGCGCGAGTCATTTCAAGCGTGGGAAGGTGGTCGAGCTATGTCGGATGCTGGTTGGGCCGAGTGACGTCAATGGCTCCAGTGAGGTGAATCCGGGTGCGGAAGCGATCGTGAGTTTGTTAAGTGGATCCGCGAAACAAAAGGTAACGCAGGTTGCGGCGGTAGAGACCGCCAGTCCGGCTCAGTTGACCGAAGTATTGTCAATCCTGAATGGCCTGTTGGATTCGAAAGAGCTGATGGTGAGCCCGGCGTTCAAAGAGAAATTCGAGACGCCAGCTTGGTCGTTGAGTTCATTGTTAACCAAGCCGCCATCGTTGCCTTTGTTGTCCGCGAAAGAAACGATTGACGACCCGGCGACCGAGTCAGTCGAGCGTAAAAATTTATTGCGGAAGCTGAATCGTAGTTTGATCAGCGAAATTTTTGCGGCCCAAATGGAGCCGGTTAAGCTCGACACGGTCCCGCTGGAAATTTGGCGTCCGACCGATTACAAGCCTCAGTCGCTGGGTGTGACCGAGCCGTTTTTTGTTTGGCTAAAAGCGGGTTTGCTGGGCGGGCTGACCATTTCGGCTCCGTTTGTTTTTTATCAGATTTGGTCCTTCGTGGCGGCGGGGCTCTATCCGCAGGAAAAAAAGTACGTGCACGTGTTCTTGCCGGTCAGCTTGTTGCTGTTTGCGGCTGGCGTGTGTTTGGCGTTCTTTTTTGTGTTCAGTCCGGTGTTGGAGTTTTTGTTCACGTTTAATAAAACGCTGAATATCGCGCCGGAAATTCGAATTGGTGAATGGTTGAGCTTCGCGATGTTTTTGCCGCTGGGTTTTGGAGTCGCCTTTCAGCTGCCGTTGGTCATGCTGTTTGTCAATCGGATTGGCTTGATTACCGTGCAGGCTTATTTGGACAAGTGGCGGATCGCGATCATGGTGATTTTTATCTTGTCGATGTTCCTGACGCCGGCCGACCCGATCAGCATGCTGCTGTTGGCGATGCCGTTAACCGGGCTCTATTTCTTGGGGATCGCGATGTGCCAGTTTTTGCCTCGACCCGAAAATCCGTTCGGAGCCGAAGCGGCTTAGTCGTGGCCGCTCGATTCTTTCGCTCTTTTTCAGTGGCCCCTAACAGGCAGTTCGTTTATGTCCAACCATCAAGCAATTACACTAATTGGTTTGGCAGGTGCGTCGGGGGCTGGCAAAAGTTTGCTTACCCAGCGAATTCATGAAGGTCTAAAACGGAAGTATGGCCCGCAGGCCGTTTCGGTGGTCAATGAAGATTGTTATTACCATCAGCGTGATAGCATGACCATGGAAGAACGAAGGCGAGTTAACTACGACCATCCGGACGCCTTCGAGTTTGACCTGTTGAAAAGTCATTTGCGTGAATTGAAAGCTGGGCAAGCGGTCGACGTGCCGCAGTACGACTACGTGCAACACAATCGGTCCGAACGTGTTACTCGGCAATCGCCAACCAGGCTGGTTTTGGTCGAAGGGATTTTGATATTCCACCATCCGGAGATTCGCGAAGCTTTGGACCTGAAAGTGTTTGTCGACGTTCCCTTGGATATTTGTTTGGCCAGGCGGATCCGGCGCGATACGCAAGAGCGAGGTCGATCGATCGAATCGGTGTTGGGGCAATACGAAGCGACCGTGCGGCCGATGTTTTTCGAGTTTATCGAGCCGACCAAGCAGTTTGCTGATTTGATTGTTCCCGGCGGCGGTGAAAACGAGGTGGCGGCCGAAGTGTTGCTGGACCATTTGAGTGCACTGGTCGTGGCGTCTTAGTTGGCCACGGCTGGCGAAATCAAAGCGGGCAACGAATGAAAAAAAAGTGCCCATTGCGTTTGACGAGTTGCTTACTTTAGATCAAAAATGCGTTAAAACAAAACACTCAATAATTATTCCACGTCGAGCGATAAAAATGGCCGCATTTTCAGACATCCCCAAGATTGCTTACGAAGGTCCTAAGTCGGACAACCCTTTGGCGTTCCGTTGGTACAACCCCGACGAATTGGTCGAGGGCAAAACCATGAAGGAGCATCTGCGTTTCACCGTCTGCTATTGGCATACCTTTCGTGGCGATGGATCGGATCCGTTTGGTGCGGGAACCATGCAGCGGCCGTGGGATGACGGTTCGGATTCGATTGAAAACGCTTGTAATCGAGCACGAGTGGCGTTCGAGTTTTTTGAAAAGCTGGACGCTCCATTTTATGCGTTTCATGATCGCGACGTCGCGCCCGAAGGCGGCAGTTTGGCGGAATCCAATCAAAACTTGGATGCGGTAGCGGACGTGTTGAAGGAAGAACAGGATCGCAGTGGCGTCAAGCTGCTGTGGGGAACCGCCAATATGTTTTCCAATCCGCGTTTCATGCACGGTGCCGCGACGACTTGCAATGTCGAAGTGTTCGCCTATGCGGCGGCTCAGGTCAAAAAGGCAATCGAGGTGACTCATCGGCTGGGCGGCGAGAACTACGTTTTCTGGGGCGGCCGCGAAGGCTATCAGAATTTATTTAACACCGATATGAAACGAGAGCTTGATCACTTGGCCAAGTTCTTTCATATGGCGGTCGACTACGCTAAGGAGATCGGTTTCGAAGGTCAGTTTTTGATTGAACCCAAGCCGAAGGAGCCGACCAAGCATCAGTACGATACCGATGCTGCGGCTTGTTTGAACTTTTTGCGAGCCTACGACTTGAAGGATCGTTTCAAGTTGAACTTGGAGACCAACCACGCGACGCTGGCTGGCCACACGATGATGCACGAAATGGAATACGCGGGCATGCAAGACGCGCTGGGTTCGTTGGATGCAAACACGGGCGACTTGCTGCTGGGCTGGGATACGGATCAATTCCCGACTGATTATTATTTGTGCACGCAAATTATGCTGTGCGTGTTGAAGTACGGTTTGCATACGGGCGGGGTCAACTTTGATGCGAAGGTTCGCCGTGAGAGCTTCGAGCCATTGGATTTGTTTTACGCTCACATTGGCGGCATGGATGCGTTTGCCAAAGGGCTTAAGATTGCCGCGGCCATTCGAGCAGAAAACGGTTTGCAAGCGGTTGTCGATCAGCGATACAAGAGCTGGGATTCTGAGCTTGGTCAAAAGATCGAATCTGGGTCGATCGGTTTCAAGGAGCTAGAAGCGTTGATGCTCGAAAAAGGCGACGCGGCACCCAACGGCAGCGGCCGTCAGGAGTTGGTTGAAAATATCGTCAACCGGTTTATGGATAAGGTCTGATTGCTAAGGCGATCGGCAATTGGGTTTTGCCGCTGATGTTTGCAACGATTGCGAATCCTGGGCGGATTGCCCGGTAGTTTCTCAATCGCCTTTC
>CAZROJ010000104.1:0-3190 GCA_964601665.1 uncultured Pirellulaceae bacterium | reverse complement strand
TTCATCGTCAAAGCTTCATCGTCAAAAAAAGTGTCCGGCAAGCCGGCGCTTTTTTGCTTGTCGATTTACCTGTTTGGAATTACCTGTTTGGTCGCCGAAGGTGGGTTGCGGATCGGGTTGCAGCCGAGGCGTCAAACCGTGGCTTGATCCGATTCAAACGCTCGAGAATCATCGTCACCGCTTTCGCCCGGCGGTGTGATCGTGGCTCCGGACGCTTTGAGTTCGTCGTATTCTTTGCGGTCCAGCTGGTACAGGCGTTGGCCCGTTTCCGTGGGATACTCGCAATTGATGCAGGCTTGGCACAGCCCATCTTGTTCGATTCCGATCGCTCGGGCTACGGATTCGATCGGTAGGTACCGGAGTGAATCGCAGCCGAGTGCTGCGGCCATGGTTTCTTGAGTGGCCGCGTCGAGGTTTCCACCGGGGTTGAAGAAGTTGGGCGCGAACAATTGTTTTATCTTGGACATGTCGATGCCGTAATAGCAAGGTGCCACGATTGGCGGGCAAGCCACGCGGACGTGAATCTCCTTGGCCCCGCCCTCTTCTTTCAATCGCCGCAGTAACGCCTTCATGGTTGTCGAGCGAACGATGGAGTCCTCGACCAAGATGACGCGTTTGCCTTCGAGTACCTCGCGGAGCGGCGTGTACTTAATCTTGGCCTTGGCTGCACGCGCTTTTTGGGAAGACTCGATAAACGTCCGGCCGCTGTAGCGATTGCGGATCAAGCCTTCTCGTGACGGGACTTTTAAGTGAAAGGCCATCGAATCGGCGGCTGCTTTGCTGGTGTCGGGAACTGGCACGACGATTGTGTCTTCGTCGATCTTGATCAGCTTTTCGGCTCGTTCTTGATCCGCCAGTTCTTTGCCAAGGTTTGTGCGAGTCGAATAAACGCCTCGGTCGTCCAGACGGCTGGCGACGTTGGCAAAGTAAACCCATTCGAAGAAACAATGGGCTCGGCCTCGTTTTTCGGTGAAGGGTTTGATTTGCATGTCGCCGCTAACGATCGTGATCGCGTGGCCCGGTTCGAGCGATTTGATCGCATCTCGGTCAAACCCAAGATTCAGCAGGGCCACGCTTTCGCTGGCCGCCGCAAACAGCCGCCCGTCGGTTGCGTAGCACATCGGTTTGATGCCCAGTGGGTCACGAGCGATCAGCATGTCACCTTTGGCGTTGAGCATGGCTAGTGAGTAAGCTCCGTCCAAACGATCGGCAATGGCTCGAATGGTTTCCACCATGCAGGGCGAATCTTGATTGGACAGCTGAGCACTCAGTTCGTGCATCAAAATTTCGGTGTCCGATTCGCGAACCAGATGATTGTCCGGTTCGTTCAGCAGTTCGTCGGCCAGTTCGCGATAGTTGGCCAGTTGACCGTTGAAAGCGAACGTGAACCATTGGCGGCGGTTAAAGTGGTGATTTTCAAAAGGTTGAGCGTAGCTGCGATCGTCTTTGCCGCAGGTGGCGTAGCGGACGTGGCCGATCGCTGCCGAACCAGAGTACTGTTTCATCAGCGAATCGGCTTTGGCGGCGTGCGAGAGCCGAAACACTTCTTGGACCGTGCCCAGCTCGCGGTAGGTGTCCAGCAACTGGCCGTTGCTGGGCTCGGGGGTGAAGCGGGAAATGCCAGCCGAAAGTTGGCCGCGATTTTGCATGTCCAACAACATCCGCGGGATCAGCGTGGAAGCTTGATCGCGATCGCCGGCCGGAAGCAGGTCACTGACCGGTCCGGGCAAGTGATAGATCGCGGCAACACCGCATTCATGGTGGAGTTCGGCCATCGATTTTCTTCAAGGGGTAACAGGCTAAGGCGGTTGGCAGGAAATAACCTGCCAGCCAAAGTGTAAATGATGCGAGAATTAGCCCAAAGTTTTAGGTAAATTCCCGACGGCCTTTCACCAAGAGCGGCTGCTGGCGAGGGGGTTACGGGATTCTAGGATTGTTTTATGCAATCCTCAACCGTCACTCGACCGCGAATGGAGTAGAAGCGGATGAAAAATCAAAAATCTGACGGAGGAAGCAAGCCTGCTTGGCTGGCTCCATTAAAAAGAATCAGTCGTTTGGCAAATACAGACACTGCATTACACTGGAGGCGACAATGAAGGTGCGGTTAGCCGAATTTTGGCTGGCGGTGAGTTTTTCGCAAAAGCAAGGGTAGCCGTGATGGCAATTGAAAAGTGGATTTCCGAACGCTCAAAAGGTTTTGACTCCAGTGGCATTCGAAAAATGTTCGACCTAGCCGCTAAGTTGAAAAATCCAATTAATCTTTCTATTGGCCAGCCAGACTTTGACGTGCCCGAAGAAGTGCGGGCGGCTTTGGTGGACGCCGTTCAATCAGGCAAAAATGGCTACTCGCAAACCCAAGGCATGCCAGTGCTTCGCGAAAAGCTGCAAGCGGAAGTCGACCAAGAGTTCGGCCACGACGATCGACAAGTTTTTGTTGCCAGTGGAACCAGCGGTGGTTTGTTTTTGTCCGTGCTTTCGATGGTCAATCCGGGCGACGAGGTGATTTATTTCGATCCTTACTTTGTGATGTACCCTGCGATGTTGGAGATGGCAGGCGGCAAAGGCGTGCCGGTTGATATTGGTCCCGATTTTAAGATCGATGTGGAAAAGCTTGAAGCTGCGATCACCGACAAAACGAAAATGATTATCCTCAACAGTCCCGCCAATCCGACGGGGGTTTGTGCCAGCGAAGCAGAGGTGAAGGCGGTGGCCGAACTGGCTCAGCGGCGAGGGGTTTGTTTGGTTTCAGACGAAATCTATAGTAAATTCACCTTCGACCAGCCGCACGTTTCGGCGGCGAAATATAATCCCGATACGATTGTGATCGATGGGTTTTCAAAATCCTATGCGATGACGGGCTTGCGAGTCGGTTACGTGCACGGGCCCGCGGTATTGGTTCAAAACATGCTGAAGTTCCAGCAGTTCACTTTCGTTTGTGCACCTCAGCCGGCTCAGTGGGCGGCGGCGGTTGCCATGGAAACGGACATCAGCCACTGGGTCGATCAATATCGCGGCAAGCGAGATCGGATGCTGGACGGACTGAAGGATCATTACGAAATCGTGAAGCCCGGCGGTGCCTTTTATATGTATCCGAAATTGCCTTGGGGGACCGGCGAGGAGTTTGTCGCTGAGGCGATCAACAACAATTTGATGGTGATTCCGGGAAATATTTTCAGCGACAACGATACAC
>CAZROJ010000103.1:0-17075 GCA_964601665.1 uncultured Pirellulaceae bacterium | reverse complement strand
ATGAAGCAAGTTGCGATTTTCATGGGCACTCGGCCCGAGGGCATTAAGATGGCGCCGGTCGTGAAAGCGATCGATGCCGAAGATGGTCTTCAACCGATTGTTGTCTCGACTGGTCAACACAAAGAGATGTTGCAACAGGTCGTCGATCTGTTTGATATCAAGGTCGATCATGACTTGGAAGTCATGCAACCCAATCAAACTCTGCCCTCACTCACGGCCCGGTTGATCACCCGCATCGATGCGTTGCTGGACAAAACCAATCCTGATTTCGCTCTGGTTCAAGGTGATACGACGACCGTTTTTACGGCAGCCCTTTGCTGTTTCTATCGCGGCATCCCGGTCGGACATGTCGAGGCTGGATTGCGAACCGGCAACATGCGATCGCCTTTTCCGGAAGAAGCCAATCGAAGACTGGCTTGCCCGCTGGTCAGCCTCCATTTTCCGCCTACGGAAACCAGCCGAGAAAATCTTATTCGTGAGCTGGTCGCTCCAGCTTCAATTTTCGTTACCGGTAACACGGTGATCGATGCTTTAAATTTAGAGGTCAAACGACAGGCTGATGATCAAGTCGCTAACCCTTTAAAAAATAAGCTCGAAACCGAAATCGGCGAAGATTTTACAAATCGGGACTATGTGCTCGTTACCGGTCACCGACGCGAAAACTTCGGTGGCGGTTTCGAACAAATCTGCGAAGCACTGGTTTCGCTGGCCAAACGCCACCAAGACGTGTTGTTCATTTACCCGGTGCATTTGAATCCCAAAGTGCAACAACCTGTTCACGATTCTTTGGGACAGTTTGAAAATATCAAGCTAATTTCTCCTCCGCCTTATTCAGAGTTCGTCTCGCTAATTAACCATAGCCGGATCGTATTGACCGACTCGGGTGGTGTCCAAGAAGAGGCTCCGTCGCTGGGTAAACCCGTTTTGGTGATGCGCGATACGACCGAACGCCCCGAAGGCGTGGCGGCTGGAACAGTCAAACTGGTCGGTGCCAGTTCCAAAAACATTATTCAAAGCGTCAATGAACTTCTTGAAAACCCGACCGCTTACGAAGCGATGGCGCAAGCAAAAAACCCGTACGGTGACGGACAAGCGGCTGGCAGAATCGCGGCGGCCGTTCGATCGTTTCTGTATGCCAGTGACGGACATTGACCGATAACACTCCGATACTGCTGAACTGATTCACTCGATACATTCTTCTGTGGGTGAGTGCCGATTGCAATAATTCGCGACAAAACAGAAGTGGTGTCACTCTGCGACTTGGCGGGTACAGTTCTTGCTAATGGTTTGTTAAAATTGAATTGACTGAATTTATGTTTCATTAAAACATGAAATTTCGATTCAATATGGTTTTTCGACCGGTCAATTCAGGCCGGTTGAACCTCGAGTGATTCCGGGAGCGATTCTCGATGAGCCGTCGCAAACCTGCCAGCCACTGCAATCGCTACAGCAGCGATTTTACACGTGTGCATGTCTTTTGAATCGTTGCTGAATCCTATTTTCATTGACCGATAACGATCTCCAATAATACTTTGCAACTGTCTTTCGTCGATTTAAGTATTTGGGTGTCTTTGTTTTGCCACTAATGCTTTGTTCCAATTGGAAATTCGGATTGGCAATTTGAGCCGTTTTGGCGATAGCCACGGTTTTAGTGAGATAACCGAGGCTATCGCCAAAACGGCTAACCCTAAAATCGGATTGGTATGTAGCACTAGGACGTTGGTAAAACAGGTTTCAGAATTGCCCCGGTCACTCTGTAATCATGACCAACCGCCGCCTACGGAGTTGACGGCTGCACTAGCAGACAAAACGCTAGATAGGTGGTCCGCTGGAGCCTCTCTCTTCCTTTTAATGCATGAATTAGAATCTAAAAATTGTTTTTTTGTTCGTAACTCGAAACTATTCAAACTAAAAATCTTTCTATGAATCACACCGACCAACTGCTTAGCAAAATTGAAGACAAATCCTGCGTCGTTGGCGTGATTGGATTGGGATACGTTGGCTTACCATTGATTGACGCCTACATTGCTGCTGGTTTTTCCGCCATCGGATTCGATGTCGACGACTCGAAAGTCGACAGCCTGCTGGACGGCAAAAGTTATATCGCTCATATCGAGCACGCGAAAATCCAAGGCTGGCTGGACGCCAAAAAATTCGATGCCACCGTCGACATGAGTCGGTTGGCGGAAGCCGACGTGATCTTGATCTGTGTGCCGACGCCATTGTCGGACAGTCGCGATCCTGATCTCAAATACGTCGAGATGACTGCTGAGTCGATCGCGAAATCGCTTCGTCCGGGTCAAATGGTGGTGCTTGAATCGACGACCTATCCCGGTACTACCAAAGATGTTTTGCTTCCCATCCTTGCTCAATCGAGTTTGACCGCCGGTGAAGATTTCTTCCTTGCCTATAGCCCTGAACGCGAAGACCCTGGCAACCCCGATTTCACCGCCGGTACCATTCCAAAAGTTGTCGGTGGACTCGAACCCAACAGCTTAAAACTGGCAGCCGCTTTCTACGAGCAAGCCATTACCGAAGTTGTTCCCGTCAACAGCTGCGAAACTGCCGAAGCGTGTAAAATCCTTGAGAACACTTATCGCAGCGTAAACATCGCGATGGTCAACGAACTGAAGGTCCTGTTTCAAAAGATCGGCATCGACGTTTGGGAAGTAATCGAAGCGGCGAAAACAAAACCGTTTGGATTTCAAGCTTTCTATCCCGGGCCTGGTTTGGGCGGTCACTGCATTCCCATCGACCCGTTTTACTTGAGCTGGGTCGCTCGTAAGCACGAGATGCCGACCAAGTTCATTGAACTTGCCGGTGAGATCAACTCGAGTATGCCGTTGTACGTTATCCACCAGCTGGCCGAGGCACTCAACCAAGCTGGCAAACCGATCAAGGGCAGCAAGATTGGAATCTTCGGCGTTTCCTATAAAAAGGATGTCGATGACCCGCGAGAGAGCCCATCGTTTAAACTGATGGAATTACTGGCTGAGCGCGGAGCTGAGATTAGCTATTGTGATCCGCATATCCCGTCGCTGCCGAAAATGCGTAGCTTCGATGTGCCAGAACTCAGCCACAGCGAACCAACGCCGGAGTATGTTGGCTCGCTGGATTGTGTTTTAATCGCCACCAACCATTCGGTTTTTGATTGGCAGGAAATCATCCAGTCCGCTCAGTTGATCTTGGACACTCGCAATGCGACCCATTCGGTTACCAGCCATCGGGAAAAAATTTACAAAGCTTAGAAATGGGGCAAAGCTTGGGGCTTATCCCAAAACTCAAAATGCCCGTCGCTATCGCCGTCGGCTCACTAGGTGTGGGATAAACTCTTAGAAGTCGGGTTGGTGATGCCAGTCGATGCCACCCATTTGGGCGAACTTTCCTAAAATCCGAGCTGCTAATTGAAGGTAGGCGACAGCTGGCCAAAGCCGGTGTTTTTCCCAGCGTTGCTGTTTGTCTCCGTGGCAGATTTAATTAGAATAATTAGTCGTGATCATAGCCTCAATCCATGAAAATACTCAGCATTTTTTCTAGCCGTTAAACTGGAATACTATGTCATCCGCCGCTAAGCCAACTTCCAAATCCGCTCAGTCCGAGACGTATATCGTGCGAGGCGTTGAATGGGGAATTGTGATTCCTTATGCGATCGCCATTCTTTCTCAGTTTCCGATGTTGTATTTGTACTACAACCGACTGATGGATGAACAGCATTATCAGTCAGTTTTATTCGGTGTGGCGGCAACGATTGTTTTGTCCGTCATTCGGTGGCCGCGAAATCAAGCGTTGCAGTTTCATTCGAGTTACACCAGCAATACGTTGTTCGTACTCGGTCTATTCGCCGTCGGGTTTAGCGTGCTGTTTGTCGAACCTTGGATGTCCGCGTTGTCAGTCATGTTAATCGTGACTAGTTTTCTCTGCCGGGTCTACGACGAGGAAGCCAATAGCTCGCTGTGGTATGCCGCGCTCCCGATGTATGTTTTTCTTGCGCTACCCTTCGGGATGGACCGATCCTTGATTACGTCGCTGCAATATTATGCTGCGATCTATACCAGTCGCCTTTTGGACCTCGCTGGCGTCGGTCACCACATGAACGGTGTTGTCATCGACGTGCCGAACATGGACCAATACCAAATCGAAGCCGCGTGCAGCGGCGTGCAGTCTTTCTTCACCTTGGTTCTGGTGGCGATTGTCTATTCGGCATTCACTCGACAGATTAAATCTCCGTCGACGGGTGTGAGCGTGCTTTCGGCTTTGGTTGGGTTTATTTGTATCTTTGCTCGTATTCTTCCCAGAACTTGGGGAGGGGAATTGCCTTCGTTTTGGTCAATACTGTTGCTCATCGCTGGCGTGGCGTTTTTGCTTTACGCCATCATTGGATTTCGCACGACGGCGTTGGTTCTTTCTGCGGTGTTTTGGGCGTTATTCATGAACACCGTTCGCATCCTTGCGATTCCGCTGACACAGTTTTTCCTTGATTATGACTTGTCCCACGGCAACAGCCATACTTTGCTTGGCTATTCGACTCTGCTGGCGGGAATCGTGTTGATCATTAGCACGGATCATTTTTTACTGTTCTTATTTGGTCCCGTTGAAGATGCCTCCGACTCGGGCCCATTTGGTCGAATCATTGGTCGCATGTGGAACAGTTTGACCCATTCCAACAACTCCGATTCCTCTCGCAGTAAACGTCGCTCCAGCCGTAAACCCGTCTCTCCCTTGATGCAAAAAGTGCTCTGGGGTTTTGCCGGCATCATGATCGTGGCTGGTCTTTGGCAAATTCGTGACGTCAGCGCTTCGATGTCAGCGAGAGAGAACCAAACAGTCCGAGCTTTCGACGGCGATGTGACCGTTGAATTCGACGAAGGCGACGCGCCCCAGCAATTGGAGAATTGGACTCGCGTTAGCTTCAAGACGGAAAAACGTACGCGGGGCAGTGACTTTGGCGAACGTTCTGACGTTTGGCAATATCGAGCACCGACTTGTACTGCGATCGCTGCCTTGGATCAAACGTTTCCGGGTTGGCATGAGTTAACGACTTGTTACCGTAACAGCGGATGGACTGTGGTAAATCGAAAAGCGTTGTCTCCCGCAAAGGCCTTGGGACTCGATCCTAGTGAAGTCGAAGACAACAAGTGGGGGCTTATCGAAGTGACGATGAAAAAGCCGACCGGCGAACGGGCCTATCTTTTATTCAGCCATTTTGATTCGTTTGGCAACGGTCTAGCGGTTCCTGGTAAATGGGGTACGGTCAACGGCTTTATTACTCGAGTTTTAAATCGTCTGTCTCACCGCATTCGAGCTTCACTTCTGCAAGGCGAAGCGTACCAAGTCCAAGTCTTGCTCAGGTCGTACAATGACTTTGATCCTGCCGTTGTTGCCGAAGCTAGGAAGCGTTATCTGAAACTTCGCTCCGAAGTTCGCAACCGTTTCTTAGAAAAAGCTTCGGTCCCTGAAGCCTGATCGCGAGCACGTCCAATGGACGATTTTCCGTTCAGTTATCACAAAATCGACAGCACGACATGGGCCTACCTTTCGTCGTTGTTGTTGATTGCTTTGTTCTTCAAGTTCAATCGCTTTTGGAGCTTTCGCAACCTTGATCTGTTGTTGATTGTGCTGCTGGCGCCCGGACTGTTGATGATCGAAAGTGGCCGTATTCAGGCTGACCACCATCGTCGTGTTCTCGAGCGAGATGAAACCGGCCTGGTCGCTGCCGCGGATCCGACTTTATCCGATCGCCAACTTGATGACAGCAGTGACAATGACCTTTCCACCGAAGACCCGGTCGCCTCCGCCCAAAAAAAATTAACTGACTCCGATACGACCTTGAATGTCGGTTCCGAAACTCCCGCTGAACTGGAAAGGTCGCCCGGCGTGGTCTGGCAGCGAGCCGGTTTTATCTGGCTTTTTTCGGTCGGATTATTGTTGTTGATCCGACTACTGATCGATCCCAGTTTGACTCGCCGACCGGTGCTTGAGCCAAATTTAAGCCAAGGTGGATTGTTCTTTTTTGCGGCTAGCTTGATGGTGTTCTTAACAGCCAACATCTTGCTATCCGAACCGACTCAAGCGGATTTACGAGGTGCCCGAAACGCCATTCGTTTGATGCAGCGGGAGGCCGCCGATTCGGGTGACATGCAGCAGTTGAACCAACTGGGCCCCGGTTATGCGTTCTTTTATATGCTGCCAATTTTGCCGATGTTCGAAAGCGGTGGTGAAATTTTTAAATCGGACGCCGACGAGCTGCAAAACGTGAGACGCTACATTATCGCTGCCAAGTCACTCGCGATCGTGACTCAAATTTTGATTGTGCTTGGTTTAATCCTGTTCTGCCATTGGAACTTTGACAGTTTAAATGTCGGCGTGGGTACCGCCGCTATTTATCTGATGTTGCCTTACACGGCGATGTACACCGGTCATGTTTTGCATACACTTCCAGCGGCCTTGATACTATGGGCCGTCGTTTTCTTTCGAAAACCATGGGTGTCAGGAATCTTGATTGGTTTGGCCACGGGTGTAGCTTACTATCCGTTTTTCTTACTACCTCTTTGGGGCAGCTATTACTGGGAACGAGGTTGGCGGCGATTCTTAGCCGGCGTTCTTATCGCGATCGCCATCTGCATCTGTGGCTTGATTTTCACCTCCAATGGAGCCTCGGGGTTCCTGATCCAACTGCAAACCATGTTCGGATTCTGGCGGCCGCGAATGGACGGTTTGATTGGAATCTGGGCGCTCGGATGGAGTAGCTGGTGGCGATTGCCGATCCTGGTCGCCTTCATCGTCCTCTGCTTTTCGTTTTTAAGTTGGCCCGCCGAAAAAAACCTTGGCACGTTGGTCGGTTATACTGCTGCCATCTTGGTCGCGGTCCAATTTTGGCATGGATTTGATGGTGGTCTGTATATCGCTTGGTATCTGCCTCTGCTGCTGCTAATCATTTTCCGTCCCAATTTGACGGGGCGGGTTGCTCGGGAACAAGTTGCCACGTCGCGTAAACGAATGGCGTTAGAATCAGTTTAGTGTTGGGAGAGCTGGAAATTAGCTGGTGGCGTTAGTGGATCAGGCCTCCAGTCCTTGCCATGCCGCCCGTGTTTCCTGACTCGTTGGCTCACCATTTTTGTGGCGATTCCATTTTGAATAACTGATTTTACCAGTCATCTGATTCGCAATTTTTGAACACTCCGCCGGTGCCGCATGGCTCTGATTCCTTGTTCCTTATCTTCTGTCTCCAAGTCGCCATTGGGTTGGCTGGTTGCTTCGGCGGTGCCGATCGTCATCCTGTCAGTGACCGCGTTGTCTTTGAGCCCCAGCAGCTTTCGGTCGTCGAACTATACGATTCGATTGTATTGTGCCAGTGCTACCTTGGAGCCGATGAGCAAAATCGTTGAGCGTTTTAATCAATCCGATATCGCTGGACGAGCAAACATCACTGCCGAAATTGTTCGCGTGGGCGGTTCGGGCGAATTGGCCGGCCAAATTTTTGCCGAACAAGCTTCTCCTGATAATCTCGGTTGTGATATTTTCGTGTCCGCCGACTCGCTCCACTCGCAGACCATTTCCGACCAAAACTTGGCCGTTCAAACATTGATCGTCGCGAGCCAACATCCCGTGATTGCAATCTCAGCCAACAATTCTTCCTCGCTTGCAAATTTCGATTCACTCAGCTCGCTATTAAATTCTGGCCAACTTCGATTGGCGATCGGTTCCAAATCCACGGCCATCGGTTCGCTAACTCGACGTATCGCAAACAGCCAAGGGCTCTTGGGTCAACTCGAATTGCGAAAAACGACCGACTGCGAAAATGTAATGACGATCGCTCAAGCTTTGGCGGTCGAAAGTGTTGATGCCGCGATTATCTGGGACAGCACGATCGTTCAGTTTAACTCGATCAACAGCAATCTAATTTCTCAAACAGTTTATCTCGACCCTACTAAAAAGTTGTACGGATCGATCGTTGTCACTCAAATTAAGTCTGCTAATAAGGCCTCCGATCTATTTATCCCTTACCTTCTCCAAAACTTTGGCTCGATAAAAAATGAGCTATCCAATTCCGGTTTTTCTTCGCCTCAAGATCCCACTTCGCAACTTTTGGAATGGGTCGATTGAATAACTTCCGCAAACAACATCGACCGGCGAATCTAAATTCTCTGGCTTTTCGAAACGGCGTTTTTTGGTCAATCACCGTCGGCTTTGCAGCCGTTTATTTGATCTTGATTTTGGCGATGTTAACCGCCGACTTTCAGTTCACCCGTTTATCCGACTTAGTCAAACTGCTTTCCGACGGACGGGTTCGATATTCTTTGTCACTGTCGCTGATCAGCAGCACCATATCTGCCACGCTTGCCGTTTGGTTTGCCATTCCATCAGGATACTGGCTGGCTCGTTTTCACTCGAACAATCGGCCTTCAAAAATCCGTTGGCTAATCCAAAATTCTATCGTCGTGGTGCTCGATATCCCAATCGTGCTTCCTCCGATTGTGGTTGGAATTAGTCTTTTAATCCTATTCCAAACCCCACTTGGATCAGCTTTAAACAACGCCATCGCGCTGGTTCTTCAATCTGTAGGATTCACCGGGATCCATGGCGTGACTTACGAAATCCCTGCCATCATTTTGGCTCAGTTCACGGTGGTCACTGCATTTGCAATTCGGACCATGCGAGCGTGTTTTGAACAGATTGACGATCGACCGGAAAAAATTGCGTTGACGCTGGGCGCCAGTGATTACCAAGTGTTCGCCAAGGTTGCTTTTCCTCAATCGATCGGCGGAATCGCTGCCGCCTTTACGCTTGCGTGGGCTCGAGCCATCGGCGAATTTGGACCGATTTTGATTTTTGCCGGTACAACCCGAATGAAAACAGAAGTCATGCCGACGACCATTTACTTAAGCTTCCAATCGGGCGATCTTGGGTCAGCCGTCTCTGCTTCTGTTATTTTGGTTTCGATCGCCGTGCTTGTTTTATTGTTGGTTCGGTTCACGACCGTTGGCAGGTCGATCCAATGATGAAGCTAGACAACGTTTCGGTTCGAAATGGGGATTTCCAAATCTCCGACATTTCCTTGGAAATTCAATCCGGTCGCTATGCCATCCTCGCTGGACCGACCGGTTCTGGCAAATCAACGTTAATCGAAGCGATTGTGGGACTTCGCCCGATTACCGGCGGTAGTATTTCCATCGACGATCATTTAATTTCGTCGATGAAACCCGGTCTTAGAAATATCGGCTATGTCCCTCAGAACGTCTGTCTCTTTCCGATAATGAAGGTCGAGGATCAAATTGGATTTTCATTAGACGTTCGGCGCGTTAGCTTCAAACAAAGATCCAATCGCATCAACAAGCTTTTACAAATGCTTGACTTGGTCGATCTGCGAAGTCGCCGACCGAATGAATTATCCGGAGGCCAGCGGCAACGCGTGGCGATTGGTCGAGCCTTAGCATTCGAACCAAGCCTGCTTTGTTTGGACGAGCCGCTGTCGGCTATCGATGTTCAGCAGCGAACCGAATTGGTGACGTTGTTGAAATCCATCCACGAAAGTTTGTCGACGACCGTTTTGCATATTACTCATCAACGCGATGATCTTGACACCATCGACTACGACTTTTTCGAATTCCGCGATGGGAAAGTCATCGGTGGCAAATAAAAACCCCGACAGAAATCGGGGCTGTGTTTTTCCTTTAAAATGCTTTTCACCTTTTGCTTTTCGCCTTACGCTCGTCTTAGACGTCCAGCTCGCTAATATCCAAAGCGTGTTTTTCGATAAACTCGCGTCGAGGTTCGACTTTATCGCCCATCAAAATTCGGAACATGTTGTCCGCTTCGGCAGCGTTGTCCATTTTGACTTGAATTAGCGTTCTATTTTCTGGATCCAACGTCGTTTCTCTTAGTTCTTCGGCATTCATTTCGCCCAAGCCTTTAAAGCGAGTGACATGCATGCCCTTTTCACCAGCGGCTCGAACCGCCGCGACTAATCCGCGAAGATCTTCGATACCTGTTTCCGTATCGCCTCGCCGCAGCAAATATCTGGGCTCTTCGATTCCCGTTCTTTCCTTCGGAAGCATGGCCTCGATATCCAAACCAAACTCGGTCAACTCCGACAAACCGGCATTGATCGTCCGAACCTCATAAAACTCGGTGATTCGAAGTTGATGCGGATCGTCTTCGACACTGGTATCGGTTGATTCACTATCGGCAACGGTTACTTGCTGACCGTGTTCTTCTTCGTATTTTTTGATGTAGTCGTTCTTTTCTTTTTGATTGACAAACCATTCTTGTTGGTTTCCCACGACGACTTGAAAAACGGGAAGTTTTCCATCGGGCGTCATTCGATTGGCATGAGTTCGCAGATTAACTCCTCGCCGCTCTAATGCTCGAATGGCATCTTCCATACTGGCCAACGTCATGCACAGCCGTCGCATGTTGTCGCCTTCGACGGTGATCCCTTCGTTGTTGTCGAACGATGAATCCTTCAAACCGCGATCAAGCAATTGACGTCGCATTTCGTCTTCGGTTTGCACGTAATACGTTTTCTTTTTGTGCTTGACCCGGAACAGGGGAGGGCAGGCCACATAGACGTGGCCCTGTTCAATCAAGTGATACATCTGTCGATAGAAAAAGCACAACAGCAACGTTCGAATGTGCGAACCGTCGACGTCCGCATCAGTCATGATGATCACTTTGTCGTAACGACGTTTTGATAGATCTTGATCATCACCGATACCAACCCGCAGCGCACTGATCATCGACTGCACTTCTTCGTTGGCGAGGACCTTGTCTTCGCGCGCTTTATAAGCGTTAATGATCTTACCTCGCAGCGGCAGGATCGCCTGAAACTCTTTCAGCCGTCCACCTTCGGCCGAACCGCCCGCCGAATCACCTTCGACCAGGTAGATTTCGCATTTTTCGACATCTTTAGACAGACAGTCGCGTAACTTACCCGGTAGGCCACCGCCGCCCAGCACCGACTTCCGCCGGACTTTATCGCGTGCCGCCCGGGCCGCTTCTCTGGCTTCGGCAGCTTGGATTCCTTTTTTGACGATCGTTTTACCGTCTTTAGGATTCTCTTCCAAATGAACTTTGAAGAACTCGCCAAAACCTGACGTAATGATTCCATCAATTTCGTTGTTACCAAGTTTAGTCTTGGTCTGCCCCTCGAACTGAGGCTCTGGCACCTTCAAAGAGATAACAGCCGTTAAGCCTTCGCGAAAATCTTCACCCGTGACATTGATGTTTTTTGGAAACAGGTTGTTCTTTTTGGCGTAGTTATTCAGCGATCGAGTCAAAGCCGACCTGAACCCAGACACATGCGTTCCGCCTTCGTGCGTGTTGATATTGTTCACATACGAAAACACCGTGTCCGAAATTTCGGTAGTGTATTGCAGAGCGATCTCGTAAGCGACTCCGTTGCCGACGTCATCGGGTTCGCCCTCGTATTCGCCTTTGAGGTAGATCACTTCCTTGTGAATCGGATCACTGGCTCGGTTGATGTGTTCGACATACTCGATAATTCCTCGTTCGTAGTAAAACTCATCGCCTTCGCCAGTTCGAGCATCTTTAAAGATGATTCGAACTCCACTATTCAAAAATGCGAGTTCTTGCAGGCGTTTATTTAATTTACTGAATTCAAACTTAGTCGTCTGAAAGATTTGAGCGTCAGGTTTGAAGGTGGTTTTCGTACCGACCTTGGTGGTTTTCCCCGCTTTGGTTACCGGCCCGGTTGGAACGCCGCGTTGGTATTCTTGCTGGTAAATTTCTCCTTCGCGGTGCACTTCGACTTCGCACCATTCCGATAGAAAGTTCACGACCGTCACACCGACGCCGTGCAAACCACCGGACGTTTGGTAGGCCCCTTTTTCGAACTTCCCGCCGAACTTCAAGAACGTCATCACGCCTTCGAGCGTCGTGATCTCGCGGCCTTCCTGCTCGGTCAATTGTTGGTGCAGATCGGTCGGGATTCCTCGACCATCATCCAAAACCGTCACCGAGCCATCGGTATTGATCGTGACGTGAATCGTGGTCGCGTAACCAGCCATCGCTTCATCGATCGAGTTATCAGATACTTCGTAGACCAAGTGATGCAGACCTCGACTGGTCGTGTCACCGATGTACATACTGGGCCGTTCACGAACGTGTTCCAAATCGGACAGTCGCTGTAGGTCTTCGCCTTCGTACGTTTTTTTGACTTCTTTTGCCATGGTCTAACCGAAACTTCCGATTTTAAATCTGATGTCTTTAATTTTTTCTTTGGGCAGCTGCTGTTGCAACTGCTTGACCAGCTGAGCCTTTTTGAAACTCAGCTGCTGATTGACGGCTGAACTACTCACGAACACTTCTAACACGTTTCGTTTCAGCTGTCCGACTCGCGTTTTCTTACTAAGCGTCTCACCCACCAACGTTACCCATACGCTCGACAACTCCTGCCGCGATTCTTGCTGCGAAAAACCTGTCCGGGCCATCAACTGGCCTAGCAAATCCGCCGGTCGTTTGGGTCGACGAAAATACCTTCGTCGCTTGCCAACCAATTCAGCCGCGTTTGAAAAATCTAGTTCGTCGTAGGATTCGTCAGCCAAAACTATCGCCTGTCTTTGGAGAGCGGCATGATCACGTATCCGTATTTATCGTCAGTCTCGCAATAGGCCGCTGCTTCGCCATTTTCCAAGTCCAAAATGAATGACTTGTCAGGGCCCAGCACTTTCAAAAAATCACCTACGAACCGGTGATCCAACGTGATCAATAATTCGTCGCCATCATAAGGCACTGGCATTTCGATCCGAGTCTGACCGACTTCCGCCGTGCTGCTAGAGAGTACTAAATTTCCCTTGTTGAACAGAAAATCGATCCCGCGACTTTCGTCACTGGCTACAATCGCCGCCTGCCTGATCGCCGAATGGATCGGCCCCACTGGAATTTCAATTCGATGGGTTTCATCTCGTTTCGGAATCACGTCTCGCCAAGGTGGATATCGTCCTTCGACCAATCGGCTGTAGAAAACGCCACCGGGTTCTTCCAACATCAAATCATTGGACTGAGCCGCGATTTTTATCTTGGTATCGTCATCGGGAAGCATTCGCTCGATCAACTGCATCGACCGCGAAGGCACAATCGTCTGTCCTGCTGAAACTGGTTTTCCTATCGGCGATACGGTGCCTTCCATCTTGGCCAACCGGCGACCATCCGTCCCTACCGCGACGATCGTCTGGTCTTCGACTTCCAGCAGCACGCCGCCGAGTGCATAGCGACTGCTTTCGTTGTCCGTCGCGAAGAGTGTTCGGCGGATCAAATCTTTCAAGACCTTCGCATCGATCTCGTAGTAATCCTGATAATCGAATTGATTAACGTCAGGAAATTCATCCGGGTTCTGAGCTTGGAGTTCAAATCGACTATTGGCACCCGTCACCAAAATCTTGCTATCGTCCAGCTCCAAATCTAACGTTACGTCGTTCGTTTCTCGCAAGATCATATTGAGCCGAGAAATTGGAAGCACGGCCTTACCGGCCGATTCTACGGTCACGTTAGGTACGGAGAGTCTGACGCCTACCTCCGTGTCGGTGGCGGTCAAAAAACTTCCTGATTTGCCGGCGTCCAACTTGATGTTTTGCAAAATCTCTTTTGGACTTCGAGAAGGAGCAACCGCCGCGGCAAGCTGAAACACCTTTAAGAAGCTTTCTCGATCGAACTTGATTTTCACTTTGTAATTTCTATTTAGAGTTTTTTTAAGTTATTAGTATTTAACCGGACCGGATTCTGTAGATAACTCAGCTGCGGCAGCCGTAAACCTCTGAACTGCAGCAGTTAACGAACAAACTCGAGGAGTGGAAAACACGTGTTTATCTCGTCTGAAAATGGTCGATGTCTTGTTGCTAGAATTGTCAACAACTGACAATTCTGAAAATCAGTAGATGAATGGTTAGTTAACTTCTTTTTGTAAACGAACATTGAACAGGTTTTCCATGCGTCGATCAGCTGCCAAACGATCAAAATAGATTGGCTTGGCTCGCGATGGAATCAGATAATTGATGCTTTAACTTCAGCAAATTATTTTTCAGTGACACGTCGTCACTCGATTCAGGGCTTTTCATGATGGCGCAGATTTTCCGATACGAATGCAAGATCGTCGAGTGGTCTCGATTACCACAGTAGCGACCAATTTGTTTGAAGCTGCAATGCGTCAGCTCACGAATTAAATAGACAGCCGCACATCGAGCCAGTACGACCGACTGTTTCCGAGAGTTACTCTTTAAGTCGCTCATTTTCAAATGAAACTTGGCAGCCGATTTTTTTAGCACCAGATTGGCAATTTGATCGATGTCGGCAGAATCCTTTTGCAACAGTCGATTTAACAAATCAGCATCGACAACCGAACCAGGCTCAAAGTCATCTACAGATTTTAAACGGTTTGCCACTTGGGCCAACAAATGAACAATCTTCGGCACCGTCACATCAAATCGATTGACAATTAGTTCAACCGCGTCATCGGCCAAGTTCAATTTATTGAGAGTCGCCAACTCGCCAACGATGTCAGCTCGAGCAGCCGGGCCAGGTGGTTCAACTGCCAATACCAAACCCGCGGCCAAACGAGACGCCAATTGCGGACAAAAGCCTCGGTCGACCGTTGGAGCTGAATTCATGGTGAAAACGAATGGCAAGTGCGGGTACAGCGACAGCAACGAAATCAACTCGCGCTGAACAGCGTTTTTCTGATCCAGCTGATGAAGGTTGTCGATCGCTAAACCAGCCGATCGAGAAATCCGCAAACGAAATTCATCCAACGATTCGGTTTCCAAAGCCAACCGGTAGCGACGATCAAAATCCTGCGCCGACAGAAAAATAGGTTTTGACGTTTCGCCAGTGTTTCGATTCGAAAAGCGATGGTCATCGGAAAACGGTACCGAAGACGAGAAATCACTTGCTCGCGACGACTCACCAAGCTGAGCCAAAATAGCCATCGCCAAAGCGGTTTTTCCGGTCCCCGTGGGGCCATAAAGAACGACCGGCCAAGGGCAGTGATCGTCCAAAAAATTGGCTCGCGAGTCTCGCTCAGAAAAGCACTTCAACATGAAGTTCGATCGGTCGCCAACAAAGCGGTTCAGACCATTTGGAGCACCGATCATGGATGTCAAATCGCCCGCGAAATCTGTGCTGTACAGATGCCGGTAGGGGACAGAAAAAATTTGATCGAGCACCGCTGAATTCATGCGGAAAACAACCTGAAAAACGAGTCATTGAAGACGAAGCAAACGAGACGAAATTCTACCGGTTTTTCCCCGTTTTTACGAGTTCACTTTGGTGTTTTTGAAGTTATTTTGGTTCGGCGTTTTCCAGCCAAAATGATGTTTTTCTGGCAATTATAAAATCGTGGATAACTTGTCAGTAACTTGTTTAAACAGTGTCTGTAAACTGTCGACTACGTGTCGATTGGATGTCAAAAAACTGTTGGCAAAATGTTCACAAATCGGGCTGCCAGAACATTGGGTTCGAATTCGAGCCAATGGTCGAAAACGGAACGAATGGATTAGCCAATAAAACGGTTTGAATTGGTAATACCGTGGAGAAACGTCGCCGCTGAAAGAACGTCAAACTGGTGACTTAGACTAGCCAGACGACAGACGGTTGAAGATCTTTTGAAACCGAACGACGGCTTCTTTTACCTGATCGGTTGAATTGGTGTAACCGACGCTGATTCGAACGGCACTATCGACAATTTCAGAATCTAAACCCATCGCCAGCAAAACGGGCGACGGATCGCTCGAACCGCTGGCACAAGCGGAACCTGTCGAGATCGCCAAACCAGCCAGATCGGCGGCCATCAAAATGGATTGTCGGTTAAGACCAGGCAAAGAAAGATTGATGGTCTGCGGAGTTCGATCAACGTTGCCACCATTAATGACCAAATCAGGAAACAAACCGGTCAGCCCGTTTTGCAATTCGTCGCGAGCATTCGCCAACTGTAGCCGGTGTGGGCCGACATCAACAACAAATTTTTCCATTGCTCTGGCCAGACCACAAACCAAGCTGACGTCTTCGGTACCGGGTCGAATGGCAGTCTGCTGGAATCCACCGAATTGCATCGGCTCAGGACTTATCCCATGCCGCAACAATAAACCGCCAATGCCGCGCGGACCGGCAAATTTATGAGCGGTAAAGGTCAGGGCGTCCACGTTCAAGCCAGCAAAACTGACAGGGATCTTTCCAACCGCTTGCACGGCATCGGTGTGCACCAAGATATTCTTTTCGACGCACAAATCGGCGATTGCTTTAACCGGTTGAAGCACGCCAGTTTCATTATTGGCCAGCATCACGCTGACGAAAACGACTGGAGCGACGGGATCCTGCAAAAGATCACTCAACGCATCCAGCTTTACGACGCCATCAAAATCAACCGGGATCAACCGAACTTCGAACCCCATCGACTCGAGCTTTGGCTGGCACAGAAGCACTGCCGGATGCTCGATTGCGGACAGCAAGACAACCGGTTTCTGACTAGGATTGATTGTACCGGCGTCCAGCAGTCGTTGTTTTCCCAGCGACGCCAATCCGAACACCGCCAAATTATCGCTCTCCGTGCCGCCGCTGGTAAACACGAGCTGGTCAGTGGTCATTCCTCGGCTGCAACCGTCCAGGATAGCTACTATTCTTTGGCGATACGTTTCCAACTGACGCCTTGCGGTCTGTCCCGCTCGATGTTGACTCGCCGGATTAACGTAACCCAGCGCGTAACTAGCAGCCATCGCGGTCGCGACATCCGCGTCAATTGGCGACGTCGAATTGTGGTCGAGATAAATCGAAGAATTCACGAGGGAGCTTTGCGACGGTTAAAGATTCGGGCAGGTCTGAAATTAAAACGATGCAGGCGAGACAGTTGAAATGGATTGCAGAACCGCAACAGTCGGCCACGAATGAGCAACTTATAAAAGCGTGATAGCTGCAAAATTGTATTAAGGCGATCGGCAGTTGAATTTCTACCGCTGATGTTTGCAACGATTGCGAATCTTGGGCATCTTGCCCGGTAGTTTCTCAATTGCCTTTCGCCTAAGAGCTTATCCCACAGTTAGTGAGCCGACGGCGCAAGTCGCGGGCATTTT
>CAZROJ010000102.1:15005-17186 GCA_964601665.1 uncultured Pirellulaceae bacterium | reverse complement strand
TAGCGAAGTTGGAGTGAAGCGAGGGGGCGGCTGCCATCGGGATGCAATTCGCGGGGAGAGGGGGAGCAATGAATAGAGCGCTCGTTCATCACCGATCTAGAGAAATCATGCTAGCATCTTAAATTCGTACACAATTCCGGTTTCCGGCACTAGTCGCCCAGCCCGACGATTTCCAGCAGCTTGAGGGCGTTGGTTGTTTGGGCGATTCCGGGTTTCATTTGGTAGTCGAAGGTCATTGTCTTTTTGCCGTCTTTTTCGACAAATTGTTCCGAGAAATGAACCGTTTGGCAGGCCGCGGCCAATTCGCTGGTGTCGGCAAGATCCAAGTCGTGAGTCGAAATAGCGCCGATGGCCTTTTCGTCGATCAGTTTTCGTACGACTCGGCTGACCGCAACCTGTCGCTCGACCGAGTTCGTACCTTGTAAAATTTCATCCAGCAAAAAAAGCAGCCGGCGCGGGTTGTCCGACGCGTGTTCCTTGGCGGTGTCGACGATTTCCTTCAAGCGTTTCAATTCGGCCATGAAAAACGAAACGCCATCGGCCAACGAGTCGGCGATCCGCATGCTGGTTTCGATGCGGACCGGCGGTGTGCGAAAGTTCTTGCTACAGACAACCGAACCCAGTTGAGCCAGAACGATGTTGGCGCCGATACTGCGTAGCAGCGTGCTCTTGCCCGACATGTTGGAGCCGGTGACCAGCAATACGGTGCCGACCGGTCCCAATTGCACGTCGTTACAAACGCGGCTTTCGTCCAGCAGTGGGTGTCCCACTTGGTCGCCGGCGACGATCACTTCGCTATCACCTGCGGTATCAAAAACGGTTGGGAATTCCCATTCGGGTTCGTCGCCGGCAAGTTTTGCGATCGCGGCCAAGGCTTCCATTTGCCCGAGGTCGCTGAACCATTGTCGGGCGCGGCCACCGTTTTTTTCTTTCCAACGCTCCAGCAAATCCAGTGCGTGCACATCCCAGAAAAACATGAATTCCAAGATGATGTAGAACACATAAAGGCTGCCGCTACGACGCAGATTTGCCAGCGAGATTAGGCTGCCCAAGTTTTTCATTTTGGCCTGCGCGCCGTCGCCCGTTTTGGCGAACGGAGTCTGCAATTCTCTGAGCCGGTCCGACTTGGCGTCGTGATCGGCGATCATATCGAACAGGGTGATGTAGCGCGCGGCATCGTTGGAGCGTGACGAGACCTTATCAAAAATTTCGTGGATCGATCCAGCCTTGGCGACGGACATTAAAAAATTGGTCGCACATGAAACGGCCAAAATGATTCCAAAGAGCGATGCCGAGCCAAAGCCCAGTAAGCCAGCGATCGCGCCGACGATTCCGATCAAAGACGCGACCGAAGTTATTCTGGCCAGCCACAGAACCCACGTCTGACTCGCGAACCATGACTTGCTCTCGGCCCAATCCACAAAGCGACTGGGGCCCGATTGGCTATCGGCCAGTTGTTCGCACTCGAAACGGAATTTCAGCCGCCAGTCAAACTGAGGTTTTAACTCGGCAACGGCCGCCTGACGTTTTTCAACTTCAGCGGGATCGGCGCCTTCGATGATCCAGTCTTTTAACGTTTGCGTACCCAGCGGCGTTCGCGTGATGCCCAGCAACTTAAAAACCGAGCTATCGCCTAGCAGGTCCAGGTCTTTTGAAGTGGCCGAAAACCAATCTGGAATTTCGACTTTCGGCATCTGGATGTGTTTCCACTGCCGGGTCATTCTTGCCAACGATTCGCGGTGCATGGCGATCAACATTTTTCCTTGCCGCATCTTCGTCTCAAGGCCCTCGTGGTACAGGGCGACCAAGACGAAAACGACAAATACGATCGCGGCCGCGGGACCAGCGGTCCAGCGAAGGCCAAAAGCGTCAACGCTGGCCATCAGGCCCAGGGCAATGCTGGCCAGCAGCAACAGGCCTCGACCAATGCCAACGGCACTCCACTGCCCTGCACTGTCGCGGACTTCTGTTTCGACCGCTTCGAGTTTCTGGCGGTAGTAGTCCAAGACCTCGGCGCGGTTTTTTGGGGTTGAATCGCCTTGGCTGGAGCTGTTCAGTTCGTTCGGCATTTTGGTTTTAGGCCACAGGGAGCGAGAAATTCGATCCGCCATGGTAAACCCATACCGAAACGGCGGCAACGCCGACCCCTTCAAAACAAACCCATGTCAAAACAAAAACGAT
>CAZROJ010000102.1:11614-14905 GCA_964601665.1 uncultured Pirellulaceae bacterium | reverse complement strand
TGGTCTGGAAACCGGTGATCTAGAAACCGCTCAGCTCGACGGCTCGTTTAACCCGTTGGATGGCAATGATGAACGCCGCCGTTCGCAAGCTGACCTGATGCTCGTTCGCCGTCTGCCAGACATCTTCGAAAGCGGCTGACAGCACGGCGTGCAGTTCTTGGCGAACGCGATTCAAATCCCAGCTGTAATACTGTCGGTTTTGGACCCATTCAAAATAGCTGACCGTCACTCCGCCGGCGTTGGCCAAAATATCCGGTAGGACCGAGACGCCGCGGTCAAACAAAACTTGGTCGGCGTCCGAAGTGATCGGGCCGTTCGAACCTTCAACGATTACTTTGGCTTTGATCCTGTCGACATTTTCTGCCGTGATCACGCCACCGATGGCAGCCGGGATCAGTAGGTCGCAGTCGAGTTCCAAGAAAGTTTCGTTGGGCACCTTTTGAACATCGATGGCTTGTTCGAGTCCCTCGAGCGATCGCGTGTTTAGCGAGTGATGGAGTGCTGCCGGGATGTCAATGCCTGCGGGGTTGTAGTAACCGCCTGAAACATCATTGATGCCGACAATCTTGTATTCCGATTCGGCCATGTACTTGGCAGCGTGGCGTCCCACATTGCCAAAGCCTTGAATGACAACGCGCGTGTCCACGGGCCGCATCGCGAGGCGATTCAGCAGTTTGAATGACAGGATTCCGACGCCACGACCGGTCGCTTCTTCTCGACCTTTGGCACCGTAGTTTTCAACGGGCTTGCCGGTGATACAGGCTGGATTAAAACCGTGGTACTTTTCCCATTGGTTGCGAATCCAAGCCATGGTTTCCGAATCGGTGCCCATGTCCGGCGCGGGGATGTCGCTGTCGGGCCCAAAGATGTCGTGAATCTGATCGACGAACTTACGCGTGATCCGTTCTTTTTCTTTTTTAGACAGGGAACGCGGCGCAACGCAGATCCCACCTTTGGCTCCGCCGTAAGGCAGATTCACGACGGCGGTTTTCCAAGTCATCAGCGAAGCGAGAGCGCGGACTTCATCGAGGTCGACTTCGTGGTGATAACGCAATCCACCTTTCATCGGGCCGCGAGCGTTATTGTGTTGGACGCGGTAGCCGACCAAAGTCTCCAGTCGACCGTCGTCCATTTCGACGGGAACTTCGACGGTGATTTCGCGTTTGGGCGTCATCAACATGCGTCGCGAAGCATCGTCCAATTCAAGTTTGTCCGCAGCGATGTTAAAATAAAACATGACAGTTTCGAACGCCGTCATCGAATTGTGTTTTTTGCCAGCCGTGTTCATAATTGGTCCGTAAAGTTTCGCTTGATGGATTCGTGAAGCGTTTTCGTTCAACTGCAGGTTTGTTAATTTGTCTAACAATAGCTAACGTCACAAGGTAATGCAGCATTGGCTTGCCGACATTATCGCTAAAAAATATTTTTCCCCGGCTCTAATGTGTCCGAGAATATTAACCAATTTTGGAATTTGCTTTCGTCCAGCGGCTTAATCGCTCCGCCAGTCGTAGAAAATTTGGTGGCGGAGACGAAAACCAAAAAAGGTTTGGATCGTGTTTCTGATTTGGTCCCGTGGTTGGTCGAAAAAAATGCGGTGACGCAGTATCAAGCGGATGTTCTGGCAAATGGTCAAGCGACGGACTTTTTGTTTGGCGAGTATCGCTTGTTGCATCAATTGTTGTCCGTGAAAACGGGCGAGGTTTACCAGGCGGTTCACCGCAGCGGGCAACACGTGCGATTGCAATTCCTGCCGGGGTCGAGCCAAGACGATGTGCGGCGCTGGGTTCAAGTAGAACAACGGGTATCGCGTGTCGCCGCTTGCCAGCACCCGAACCTTGCGGCTTGTTTTGAGGCGGTTCGATTGCCGCAGCATCGAATGGTGGTCAGTGAATTGCCCGCCGGAAAAACGTTGGTTGATTTGATGCCCGGAAGAGCCCGTTTGGAATTTGACCAGGCCAGCCGCTTGGGTTTGCAGCTGGCTCAGGCGGTGGCTGAACTGCATCGCAATCAAGAACCTCATCGATCGATCTGTCCGGCTGTCATTCGCTTGCTGGCCGCGGATTCGCTACGCTTGGATGTCGATCCATTCAGCATTGGCGATGGTTGGTGGGAAGTGCAAGATGAAGAAGTGCGAGCGTCCATTGAACGTTACCAAGCACCGGAGTTAAATGATTCTGATCGTACCAGCGTGTCAGCACTCGCAGCGGATATGTGCTCGATTGGAGCCTTGTTGTTTCGGATGGTCGACGGTCGCGACCTTTGCGATTTGGATTCGGCACAACGAAAAGAGCAGCTGGCAAAACGAGACTTGCCCGATTGGTTTGTTAAAGCAATTGAGAACTTGGCGGGCGATGTGCCAAGCCTGCGGATGGACGCTGATCAGTTGGTTGAATTGTTCGAGCAAAACGGTGTCGAAGCGGTTCGCTCGGATCAAGTTGACTCTCGTCAAGAATTTCGCGAGTTGATTTCAAAAGGCATCTCGGACGCGGATTTAGAGGCTGACCAATTTGAATTCGAACTGGAGGCTCCTGAGTTGGAGGGCGTTAAGCCAGTCGAGGTGCCGGTTGCGATTGACTTGGTCACAGGCGACAAGGCCTCGGGGCAAGCGGATGCGGGAGACCGGATTGCTAGGGCTCAGGCGAGCATTCAGCAACGGGAAAAATTGCGTTGGTTACAACCCGTCATTGTGTTGGCAAGCTGTTTGATTTTTGGTTCGTTGTTCGCTGGTTTGTATTACTGGGGCGATCAAGTTTCGCTGGGGGGCTCCAGCGAAGGGCCAGTCGCTGTCGTCGAAAATGCACGAAAAGATTCGGCCAGAAAAACCATATCCGCTCGAGATGCCGCGGAAGAAAAAACGGATGGTTTTGTTCCCGTGGTTCGGCAAAAACTTGTTGCCGACGATGGCTTGGCGATCTGGGAGACGCCCACGTTGGGGCCGCGTTTGGACCTCGAGTATTTACCGCCGGCTCCGAAAATTATTTTGCATCTGAAGCCGAAACAGGTTTTGGCAATGGCCGAGGGGCAGCGGCTACGCAAGGCCATGGGCGAAGGGATTGCGGCAGCGGTCGAGCGGTTTGTTGTGTCGATTGGTATGCCAATCGATGAACTGGATGAGATTTTGATATCGTTTCATCAGGACGAGTCGGAGGTCTATCGATGGTTCGCGGTGGTCACGGGGCCGAGTAAAACGAGGCAGCAGTTGCTGGACGATTGGGATGAACTTTCGCAACAAATGTCAATCGATGGTGAACCGATCTATAAAACGGACGAAGGTTTAGGTTTCTTCTTGGT
>CAZROJ010000102.1:9891-11514 GCA_964601665.1 uncultured Pirellulaceae bacterium | reverse complement strand
CAATCGATGGTGAACCGATCTATAAAACGGACGAAGGTTTAGGTTTCTTCTTGGTCGATGCGGCGGACGAAACTGAATTGGCGGATGTAACTGAGACCGCGGATGTAGCTGACGAACCCGTTCGTTTTTTGGTCGGACCGGCGGAATTGGTTAAGTCGGTTGTTGACGTGGGGCGCGGTTTCCCGGTTGCGGGGGCCATGCAGCGGTTGCAAGAATTCAGCGACCGCGATCGGCACTTGAATCTGTTGTATCTCCGCCCGTCTTTGTTCAACGATCGCGGGCAAAATTGGATGGGCGGCAATCTGTTGGAATTCAACCGGCAGCTGAGCGAGCTTTTGCCGGATGAGGTTAAAGGTGGGTTGGTGAGCCTGCATATTGACGGCGGAAATTATTTTGAAGTTGTTTTTGATTGTTCGGTTGATATCAAAGCCGATTCGCTGAAAGAAGAAATTCAGGACGGAATCGAATTGCGGCTGCAAAGTTTGTTTGAGTTGAATCGGCGGATCCCGGCGGATGAGCATTGGGAGGCGGTCCAAAGTCGCTATGAAAAAATGATCGTCGAAAGTTTGGCTCGAGTCAGATGGGGCGTCGAGGATCGTGAGTTAATTGGTAACGCGTGGTTGCCGCCGATGGCCGGTCACAACTTGATCGCTGCATCAGAACTGGTTGCCGCTTTCCGTTTGGCGGCCATTGATCCCGATATTCAGCAAGCCGACGTGCCCCAGGATCTCGCTGAGCTGCTGCAGCAAAAACGCGATCTGGATATTGCGAATCCACCGGACTTGAACGTGTTGATGTCAGAGTTGCAGGTCGAGGTAAATTCGGACTACAGCGCGTTGCCGTTTAAGTGGCGGATCGTTTTGGTGGGGGCTGATTTGGAAAAAGACGGTATCACGAAAAACCAACGTCCCGGACCGTTGAAGCTGGATCAAAAAACATTTGCCGAGATTTTGACGTCGATTGTGGTTTCGGCCAATCCGGACAAAAACATTTCGGGCCCGGAAGATCCGGCTTGTAAATTGGTTTGGGTGATCGCGGCGGATCCTGATTTCCCCGATCAAAAGGCCGTTTTGATTACCACGCGTGGTGCCGCCAAAGAAAAAGCCTATCAATTGCCGGCTCCGTTCGTAAAGGAATAATCCATGGCCGATGCTGCGACGATGGCATAAACTGTAACGAGGTGTTGTTAGCGTTGAACCGGATTTGGATTGCATTTAGGGTTGTGTTCCAACCAAGCTTGAACGGTTGGCGCTGTGATCGGCCAGCCGCTGAATTTTTTGACTCGCCATTTTTTGCCCAATAATTTCTGAGCCGAATTGGCTCGATTGTTTTCGTCTTATGGAACCATTTTCGCTAACCTGCCGCTCGTGCGCCGTAAAGCTCAAGGTTGAAAATCCGCAGCTGGTTGGCCAAACATTGGCTTGCCCAAAATGCGGGACGATGATTCATGTCGAGCACCCCTCTGGCTGGAAACCGGCCGTGCCTGATTCCCGGCAGTCCAATTCGGCCGTGTCGAGCATAGAAGGTGTCGGTGGTAGTAGTTTCGACGATGTGGATGCGTTACTGACCAATTCGATTAACGCAGAATCGGTTAAAGCAGGAAAAGCGAAGCTGCCATCGAAG
>CAZROJ010000102.1:0-9791 GCA_964601665.1 uncultured Pirellulaceae bacterium | reverse complement strand
CGAAGCTGCCATCGAAGTCAGCGAGTAAAAAGTCGAGTAAAGCGGCGAGTAAAGCGGCGAGTAAAGCGGCGAGTAAAAAGTCGGGTGCGGGCAAGGGGCAAAAGCCAGCTGGCCGGAAACCGAATTTAGACACCGTGCCGGCCGGTGCGGCTGGCCAAACGAAAATATCCACCGGTGGCGTTGCGGCGGCAGAGTCGCCAATTTTGCCCGGTGATGATTGGGCCAGCCGATCGGCTCGCGAACGAAAGAAGCTGTTCCTGATGATTGGCAGCGCGGCGGCCACGGTACTGGTTGTTGCCGCCACGATTTTTGCCATTGTGAAAATCGCCGGCGGATCGCCGGACCAAGTTGTCGATGCGGGCGATGAAGTGGGGGTTCCACAGGCGGATTTAGACAGTGTCGACGAGGGGGGCAGTGAAGAAAAAAAACCTGCGGCTAATGAAGATCCCGACGATTCAATCGACGAAACAAAACCTGGCGTTGCTCCTCCCGACGATGGTTTTTTGGATGAGGGGCCGATTGGGGAACCGGCCACAGCAATTTCTCAGGCCGGGGCGTTAGACGATTCGTCTCCGATGTTGGACGAACCTGCGGCGGGCGGGTTCGCGGCCCCGAGCATCGACGATGTTCCCAATTTGAGTGTCGCCCCGAGCTTGGAAGTTGGGCCGAGCGTCGATGGTGATTCAAACACAAACAAACAGGGAACGCCGGAAACAGGCGCGCGTAAATTGGAGGTCGGGATTGAAGCTGGCGCCAACGGCAGCTTTCAGGCGATGGATCAAAAGTTGGGTGCGTTGTCGGGCATGTTGGCGGATTCGGATACTTCCATTCGAGATCTTCAGGACCTTTCGGCGCTGCTGAGTCGCCGCGAATCGTTGGGGACTCCCAAGTACAGCATGGAAAAGCCGAAGCCCGGCCGAGTTAATTTTGAGCGGCAGTTGAGTTTGCCGGTTTCAGGTTTGCAGGCCGTCAAACCCATCTCGCTGACGAAGGCGGTTCGACTGATGACATCGCTTTCAGGTGTTCCCATTTCCATTGACGCTCGGCAAATTTCCATGATGGGGTTGCCCGTGAATCCAAAGTTGGATTTAAAGATTGAGAATCAAACCAGCCTGTCGGCGGCTGAAATGTTGGCCGAGCAGTCAGGCCTGAAATGTTTGACCGGTGAGGCGATGTTGAGCATTTCGTTGCCTGCGGAAATTGAAAATTCGACAGCGGAAATTCCGTTTCCAGCGGTGGGTGAATTGTCGCCGGACGAAAAAATAAGGTTCGTCAATTCGATCAAACAATTGATCGCGACTGAAATTTGGATGCAAGGCGAGTCGCCGGCCATGGCGTCGATTCAAGGCGACAAAATTTTGCTCGATTGCCCAGAAGGCGTCCAGCGTCATGTGCGAATGATGATCGATCGAATCAATGCGGCGGCTGTTTTGCTGCGAAACCCTGACGACGGCCCGAGCCAAAAGCAGATTGTCTCGCGTTGGGCGGCTAGCGAAAGTTTGCGGCAACAGGATTCAGGTTGGTCGATCGGGAGAGCTCAAACGATCGGGAATTATTTGGATCGAATTGAGAGGCTGCACGGATTGACGGTTTTAGTCGATTGGCAAGCCGCACTCGCACTCGGCTGGTCGCCGGTGGCACTTGTTCCCGGTGAATTGGTCGAACCGACGGTTGGGGAGTCTTTGCAAGAGTTGGCAAAGTCGATGGGCTTGTCGTTGGTCGGGATTGATGAAACGACTGTCCAGTTAACCTCGCGAGAACTGGCGGCGACTGCGCTTGATCTGGAAGTTTATCCGTGCAGTGCAAGCTGGGCGGTCGGCGTGAGCAGCGAAGAGGTTGAACAGTTGATCTTTCGGGCGCTTGGCGGAAACGTTGGGTCGAATTTTGTGCGAATTATCTTTGAACCGAAATGCAGTTCTGTGATCGTCGTGGCGCCGCAACCACTGCAGCGTCAGGTCGAAGGTTTGGTCGATCGATTGAACCGAGCGGCCAGCGAGTCGGCCCAAGACTGAGCCATCGCCAATGTGCCGACGAATGTATCAACGAACTTATCGACGACGCGTTGGTTTGATTTACTGGGCGGCCAGATTAGTTGAAGGTTGTCAGCGGGTTCAGGCAAGTGTCAATCGAAGACGGCAAACTGTTTCAGCGGCAACGAGTATTCGTCTTCGAACCATTTTTCGATTTTGGCGTCGTGATGGTGGTCGTAGGTGGGTTGGGCCATCACGGTCTGGCCGCTGATGGTTTGCCGGATTTCGGTGTCCTCGATTAAAACGTGGCCGGACTTGATGACCATCCAAGGGAGCTCAAACATCGCCTGGAAGTTCTTGTCCGGCGTGTAGAGGCAAACGTCTGCGTCGGCTCCCACGCCTAAATGACCTTTGTCCTTCAAGCCTAAAATCTTGGCCGGGCCGGCGCGAGTGATCACCGCGATGTCGTTAAGGGAATACTCGCGGGTGAGATGGGCCAGTTGGGAATGCTCCAGGACCTTTGGGTTGACCTGCCCCAGTTTTTCGGCTCGAAATTCGCGGTCCATCAGCAAGCGAATGATTTCCGGGTACGCTGTAAAGCTGCCGCCGTTGGGGTGGTCAGAACTCATGACGACCTGCCACGGATCTTCGACCAGCAGGTACCACTCAAGGCCGATGGCCCACTGCATCGCGTTGATGAAGTTTTTGTTTTTGTATTCGATTGGCGAAACGCCGCAGCCGGATTCGACTTCGGTATCGCTGGAGTACCATTTTTCGCCGCTGACGTTGTGCAGGTAGTAGCCCAGCGGCCCGTCGCCCGTCATGCTGGTCGTTCGGCCAAATAAAACTTGCCCCACATCGACCGTGATTTCGGGATGCTGATTGACAAATTCTGCCAACGGCGCGACTTTGCTGCAGAGCGAGGATTCTTCTTCGTTACCGCCGCCGTAGCTGTGAAATTGAACGTGAGTCAAATGAGATTTTAATCCGTCCAAGGATTTGAGCGTCTCGAGTGTGGTGGTCCAGTTCCCTGGAATGCCCAAGTTGTTTGAGTGAATATGGACTGGATGCGGGAGGCCGATTGCATTGGCGGCGGTCGCGATCGACTGGATAATTTTTCGCGGCGTGGTATTAAATCCGTCGATGATTTGGTCAAGATCCGTCGCGTTGCCGGTGCGTTTTTGTTTCCACAATTCGACGCCGCCCGGATTGACGATTTTCGGCGCGTAGGCACCAATTTTATTTATCAGCCAGCCCAAAAACGATTCGAGCGAGGCTTGGTCGCCTGCGGCTGCGCACTTCATGGCAAAATGGTTGTTGCCGATCAGCGTGTAGAAGCCCGTGTCCACGTTGGGGATTTGGCCAAATTCAAAGTGAGTTTGCCGGGCGCCCATCGGGGTGATCGCTGCATCGAAGCAGGTCGTGTAGCCAAGTCCGGTGTACTTGTACCCGGTGGTGAAAATGGAAGGCACGCTGCCAATTTCGCCGCTGTGCAAAAATCCATTTTGTAGCGAGCGGCTGGCTTCGGCGAAGGCTCGAGATTGTTCCGGTTGCAGCAAGCGTCCGGCGTTAACTTTGCTGCCGGCAATGTGGCAATGCATGTCGATCCCACCCGCCATGACGACTCGTCCTGTCGCGTCGATCGTTTTAAAACCCGATTTGTCCGGCGGCGGGGCGATGACCTTGCCGTTTTCAATCCAGATGTCGCCGATCGTGCCATCGACGCCGTTGGTGGGGTCGTGGATCATGCCGCCAGAAATTTTCAGACGCTGCAATGATGGATTTGTTTTTGAGGCGGGAGTTTGCGAGTCCATGCAAGAGCCGTTTAACGATTTGGTTTAGCGAGGTTTTCGAGGGTGGGCAGAGGCCGATTTTCGACGACGTTTTGGTTTTGTTTTGGCTGGCCGCCATTTACGTTTGGGCTTGATGCCAAACTCCGATTCGAAGTCGATTTGATCGTTGTCCAATGCGGTCAATCGATCGTCCTTGGAGAGCTTGTCTTCAATGTCGCCCAAGACCGCGTCCAGTTGACGGTAGTTTTGTTCGATCCGATCCAAGCGACGTTGGATGTCGGGACTGTCGCAGCCAGCGGTCGATTCGTCGATCTCGATTGGCCGCGGTCGAAGTTTTTCAGGTGAAAAGAATGCCATGTTTTTACCAAATTGAAGTCGCCTTATTGTTGTTGCCCCAATGACGGGCGGCAAGGAGGAAAGGCGAAAAATCGTTTCAATCTGCACAATCGATCGAATTCCGCAGGGGGTCAAACAGGTTGGAGCGAAATTTAAGCCGCGAAAACATCTGATAAAAAACGCCCGGCGGATGGTCGATGACAACATTCACGTCCAAACGGAAAATGCCAGCCGGTCGGTCGAGACCGTGATCGTCCAAGATTTTGCCTGAAATTATTTCTTTTGCTCCAAAGTTAACGTGCCAAACCAGCTAATGAAAAACTGGGTTCATTTCGTCAACGGCACGGTCCAGTGCGCTGCTGCGATTTTGGTTAGGAGCCTTGTTGGCGGGCTGGTTCTTGCGGTGGGTTTTGTTTGTCTTGGGCAGGATTGCCAGGCGCAGCCAATTTTCCGGTCACCCAAAACGAGTGCCCCGGTCAAGCCAGTTCAATCCGTTGGAACCGGGAGCGGCCTGGCACCGATTACAAACGTTTCCATCGGTGCTGCGGGTGGACAATTTAAACTCCCCCAGGTCGGTGCTCCGGCATTGATGGGTCCTGCGGCCAGACAATCAGACGGATTTGAGAATTCGACGCTGCGAGAGGTCGGTGTGGCGGGGCAATTTTTGCCTCAACAAAACGACTCGCAAGGGCCAGCGGTTGAACTTGAAATACCTGAATTTGACCTTGGGGCATTGGGCCTGGTCGACCCAGCGGACTCGAATTCCGAAGACGCCCAAGCGGGCGCGGCTGAAGATCCAAGGGAGCCATTGTCTTTGATGTTGGGGGCGGGCGAACCGGATTCAGCGGCCGATCAAGATCCTGACCAACAAGTGCTGCGCCGCGAACAAGTGGTCGAGAATTACCCTGACGGACGGCCGCGTTTGATTCGCAGCGTTGCTTTGGATGCTGAAGGCAACTACTTCAACGATGGGCCGTGGGTGGTGAAAAATCGCGACGGGCAAACGATCGCAGCCGGTCGCTATAAAAAAGGTGTCATGAACGGTCAGTGGGGCCGGCGGCACGTGTCATCCGAAGGCGGGTTGTTCGTCACCAAGCCGTTTACTTTATTTCAAGAGCCCTTCGATTCGATTGCTAATTTTGAGGACGGCAAGTTGGACGGGCAATGGGCCATCTACGACCGTTCCAAGCGAACGGTTTTTGAAATCAATTACGACCAAGGCAAACGCGATGGGCCAGCGACTTGGTTTTATCCCGATACGACTCCGATGCGTTCGGCAACGTTTAAGCAAGGCGTGCTGCATGGGGAAGTTTCGGAATGGGACGAAGACGGACGGTTGACGTCAAAGGACTACTACCACGAAGGCCGCAAGCTGGTTCGTAGTACTTCGTTTTATCGGCCTGAAGTTCCCAAGGAGCAGGCTTACTATTTGGACGTCAAGCTTGAGCAGGATGGTTTTGACAATTGGTGGGAGGCCAAGCCGGCACCCTATTTGTCCAGTGGCCAGCGTGAGCAGGCCGGGCAAGCCCGAGCGTGGTATTCCAACCGACAGCTTCAATATCGCGGTCAGTTCCGAAACGACAAACCGGTAGGGCCGTTCTTTTGGTGGCACGAAAATGGAAACCGCAGCACGGTCGGTCAATTTGATCGCGACGGGAATCGAACGGGCAAATGGATTTGGTGGCACGAAAATGGTCTTAAACAAATCGAAGGCAGCTATCGAATTGGGCAGCCGAGCGGCACTTGGCGGTCGTGGAGCGAAGATGGCCAGTTGATCAAAACGAAGAACTACGAATCCGAACGAGAAGCGGTCGACCCAATCGAAAGTATCGAATCGATTTTGGAGCTTTCAGACGGCGATGCGGAATCGGGTGCTGGCGAGTTAAACGGGGGGCCTGGGGAAGCTTCCGGGGAAGGTAAAAAGCGCGAAACTACCACTGGAACGAAACGGGGCAATTCAGAATTACCGCTGCCAAAGTTGGCCGAACCTCAGGGGATTGGAAGTGCCAGCGAAGGCAAGGATGATTTGAAGGCGAAGAGCGACGATGTCCTGGAGTCGCTAGGCCCGCCGCTGGACGAGTCGCTGCTCAAGGACGAATTGCCGGTCGATGCGGTTGATCCGAGCGTCGTTCCGACCAACGAGAAGGCGGGAAATGCGTCAGACGATGATGTTGCGCCGTTCGATCTAAAAGATTTGTTGGGCGGCTAGCCGGTGCCAGCGGTTGACGACTGCGTGGTTGTTTGACTTGGAAAGGCTACAATTCGAGGCCTCGCTTCAATTTGATTTGCGGTTTCAATCTTTCTTTTTGGCAACCATGTTAACTATCTATTTTTTGAGCTCTGTGCTCAGGCGACAACTTCGGAATCGGTTGTTTTACGTTTGGGCTTTTGCCGGCTTTGTGTTTGTTGCTTCGGCATCGCAGCTTGCGAACTGTCAAGAACTGACAGCAGAGTCAGGCTCGCCAAGGGCGGTTGAGCCAACTGAGCCAACTGAGCCAACTGAGCCAACTGAGTCAACTGAGTTGGTTGAGTTGGTTGAGTTGGTTGAGGCTGCCAGCGAGCCCGTTCAAGATTCTTTTGAGGCGTCGATTATAAAAATCAAGCCGCACAATGAATTGATCGTTCAGGCGTTTAAAGAAACGAGCGATGGGTGGAGCAGCGATGAAGTGATTTTGCAAATCGAATTGAATGAAAAGTTTTTGGCTGCGGTGCATGAAAAACTGAAAATTTTGGATGTCGCCGAAGTGGCTGACGCTGCCATCAATTGGCGGCTAATGACGCTGCGGAAAGCCGGCAAACTGAAAATCAAATCGACTCGACGGGCAAAACGCAGTCAGCAAGATGTTCAGCCGCTGGCAGAAATTGCAATGCGATCGATCCAAGACAAATCGAAGCTGTCCAGTGACAGGATCATGGCGGACCCGGTGTTGCGCGGCGAGTTTGATGCGGTCGTCAAAGGTCTGCAGTCAGGCGTCGATTTGTACGCCGTGCGCAAGGCGGCTTTCCAGCTGCGGAAGATTCGGCGACTTCAGCCGGAATTGATTTCTCGGCTGGCCGATTGGGGGCGCGTGGTTGCAACGTATTCGATTGCTGATCTTCGCAGTGGTGCTGTGGGCGTTGACCCGCATCCGGGGGTTTATATTTTTCGAGATAAAACGGGGTACTTGTACATTGGGCAGACCGAAAATTTGAAAAAGCGAATGGCCGAACATTTGGAGGAATCGCACAATCCGCTGTTGGCAAAGTATCTCAAAGCCGAAGTCGAAGCGACGGTCGAATTGCATTCGTTTGATCCCAAGTCGAGAGCCAAGGAAGTTCGTGTTCGTCGGGCTTACGAGTCAGAATTGATTCGCAGTCGCAAGCCGAAGTTCAATGTGCTGCCGTAGTTCAAAGTGCTGCCGTAGTTTTTGAATGTTGCGGGTTTGGGGGGGCAGTTCGGAGCCCTTGCCTGCTATCGGCCAATTGCTGGTTTACGGTAGAAACCATCGCGTGAGTTGCTCGGCCACTAACGTGTGGCCTCGGCGGTTGGGGTGATTGCCTTGCGACATGATTTCTTTGTAGTCGCCGGTTCGCTGCAAATAGTCGACAAAGCAGCCGTAGCTGTCGACCAAGCCCACTTGGTGCTCGGCGGCGAGTTCGCGAATCTGGGCGGCGTGTTGGCTGAGCGGATCGGTGGCGTCTGTTATTTTTGCGTTTAGGTCGCCGGTGGGCGTTAGCAAGATAACTTTGATGCCCTTGGCTTTGGCCATTTTGATCATCTGTGTCCAGGCAGTTCGTGATTTTTTCAAGCCTGGGCCGCGATCGTTCAGGCCGTAGTCGATCGTGATCACGTCGGGGTTGAGGGCCAGCACGTCACGCTCGAATCGTTTAACGCCCCGCACTGCGGTTTCGCCGCCGATGCCCGTGGGCGTCACGTTGATCACGGCATAGGGGTATTGCTGGGCCAGTTTTTGGTGCAGCAGATGCGGATATGATTCAAAGGTTTCCACTTGGCCGCTACGAAAGTAACCCGTGGGAACGCTGTGCCCGTGGGTGACGATTTTGATGGTTCGGTTTTTGGGCCATTTTTTGGTCAGTTCCTTTTTGATTTCATTCAGATAGGCGTCTGATTGAGCCATGCCGGGGCGAGTTGTCGTCGCGAGTGAGGCGGCGTGTTGCTGCAGTCCGGTGTCGCCGGTTGACTTGATCCAGTCGTCGAGTTTTTTGCGGAGTTTGACGAGCTGTTTTTTGTGCTGTGGGTCAGCGGCCAGATTGTTGACTTCGTCGGGATCGTTTTCGACGTTGTAAAGCTCTTCGCGTGGTTTCACTTTTTTCAGGAGTAATTGTTGTGCGGAAGTGAGTTCGCCGAGGCGGTCTAGTTCGCGGATGGCCGCAAGCATGGGGCGGTTACGCTGGACGTACCGACATTCACGGTAGCCGTTTTCGGGGTTGTAGTTGCGGATGTATTTGAAGTTTTTGCTGCGAGCACAACGGATGTGGTCAACGACTTCGTCGACCTGATCGCGGGCTCCAAAAATGACATCGCGCGGTTGGTAGTTGGGCGACAGGAGAGACTGACCGTCAAAGGGACTTGGCAGGGGAATTCCAGCGGCGTCAAGAATGGTGGCTGAGACGTCCAGGGTGGACACCAAATCGTCGACATTGCCAGTCGAAATGCCTGCCAGTTTTTGATCCAAGCTTTTGGGTAATCGAATAAGCAATGGCACTTGCAAGCCCGCATCGTACAGCCAGCATTTGCCTCGCAGGTGGCAGCGACCGTTGTCGCCCATGAAAATGACCAGCGTATTGTCGATTAATTTTTCGTCGGCGAGTCGTTGCATCAGTTGGCCAAATTTATCGTCGATGCTCTGGATGGATTCAAGGTAGCGCGCCCAGTCTTCGCGGACAGTCGGGTGGTTGGGGAAGTAGGATGGCAGTTTGATTTTTTGACGGTCAACGGGCTTGGTAGCGCTGCGAGTTATTTTGGCCCAGCCGTCTTTTAAACGGTGGGAGTCGTAGAGCGTGATTTGAGCGAAGAACGGCTGGCCGGGTTTTCTTGTTGACCAATCTTTGCCGTCAAAGAGTCCTTTTGTGTTGAAGTTCAGGTCGAGCTTGTTGCTGTAGCCGCAGCCGAGTGCCGTGTAGTAACCGGCTTCTTGCAGGAGTTTGGTGATCGGCCGAACGTCAGTGGGCAGCGTGATGCCTGGGCGGCGTTGGTCTTGCGTATCAGTTCGGGTTTGGTAGACGCCCGTCATCATGGCGTTGCGAGCAGGCGTGCAAGAGGGGGCAGTTCCGAAGGCGTTGGAAAATAGAAAGCCGTCGCGAGCCAAGCTGTCAAAATTGGGCGTGGTGACCGCCGGATGGCCGTAGCAAGAGAGCTCCGTGCTCATGTCTTCGCCCATGACCCAGACGATGTTGGGCGGCGAAAGTTTTTCGGTTTCTTGGCCGCAGGTAACGGCCGTCGTCAGAAAAGCTGGGCCGGTAACACAGGTGAAAAAAATGAAGGTGGCGGTAAGGATGTTTTTGAGAGTCACGGAAATGGTTTTCCTGAGGGATGGAGGATTGGATACGATGCGATGGGGCATGGTTGTAAAGCGATCGGCAATTGAATTTCTACCGCTGATGTTTGCAACGATTGCGAATCTTGCGCATATTGCCCGGTAGTTTCTCAATCGCCTTTCGCCTAAAGGTCGATCTTGCCGATTCAAAGGTC
>CAZROJ010000101.1:14799-17226 GCA_964601665.1 uncultured Pirellulaceae bacterium | reverse complement strand
CCAACGAGCTTGGCGATTTGCCCTCGGTTGAGTGTCCCCAGTTCGGGAAGCTCAGTCGAATGTAGCCGAGGATGATTTAGCCAATCAACACTAAAAAGTACGGCTGACACCTTTTATTTGTCCCGAATCAGCACCGCTTGCGTCGGAGCAGCACGAGCGTGCCAACGGCAAGAACGATTCCTGCGGAGGGTTCCGGCACCGCGGTGACTCGCCACTGTCCGATGACTTGGCTCTGCGCTGGCGCGTCAAAGTAGACGTTTCCCACCGTGCCAAAGCTTGGCAATCCAGTAAAGGTAGTTAGATCGAAAACGGCGGCACCCGTCAGCGCTCGCTGATCTTCGATAGTAAAAATTGTTTCGACAGCCGAAGCGTTGTAAAACGAGACGTCGTTTGTCGTGTAGCCGCCCGCAAAGTTGTTAATCCAGATTCTGTCCAAAGCAAGTCGCGAACTCCCGTCGGCAGCATTGAAGGCTGAGATGGTACTGCCGATATTTTCTCCTGACGCGGTCGTTGAGTTTCCAACAAAAAAATCCTGCAGTGCAATTCCATTGGCTGAACTACCCGCAAAGTTCACCTCAGAAAGAGCCTCAGTTGTTGTGAACGTAACGGCGCTGATGTCGCTGATATCGATTTCCACAACAATCTCTGATTGCGCTTCAACAGCAAATATCAGCGTCAATAGCAACGCACAAAAAAGGTCAGTTGAGAATTTGTTTTTCATTAGTGGCTCCTCGAATCTAAGACCGCAAACACGTTAAAACCCGCGTTCAACGAATGGGATACCACACTTACGGTGAAATTCTGGCGTGTTACAGATTTGAGCAAGAACAATGCAGAAATAATTCCTACGCCAGCCACGATGGCCAAACTGCCAATGAACCAGAACATAATTACAACTGCCGTGGAAATCTTCGAGTTCAGATTCCCAGTCGCTATTTTCGAAATCGATGAAGAGCGTGCGTAAGACGCGGGTGTCGTTCAGTTTGTTGGTCAAAGATGAATTGACTGCAACTGTGTTCCGTTTGGCGGTTAAATTCAAGTCGAATTGGTTTTTCGACCGATCAAATCAGGTCGACTGAACCACTAGTCTTGATCTCGCCAATTGGGAATAATCTGTCATAACTTTTAACGAATTAAAGCACGCGGTTCTTGTCATGAACACTTTATATTGTGGTTTACTGTTATGTTGTTTTTTTGCTTCGGCAACTTCAGCTTCGGTTCAAGCTCAAGCGTTTCCGTCGAGCAATCCGCGTTTCGGACGTTCGCTATCGAAACCAAAATCTGACAAACTGCCCACGGTCTTGACGATCGAAATCTCCAGCGATGCCCTCGAATCGCCCGGTACTCAACAACGCTGGATGCGAATGCTCCAAGAAGTGGGCGCCGATCGCGTCGTCGCCAAAACTCGGCGAACAGGCACGGCCAAGGTTGACGAAACTGAAACCAATGGAATTCGCCGAATCAACGTCCAAGGTTTTTTGGCGGCGGATCGTTTGACATTGCCCGGCGGCAAGTTCCGAATTTCCGACACAGGCAAGATCCGTGACCTGCTGCAAAAGTTTCGCGACGACGGTAAAGAAACAACGCTGGCCGAAAAGTTCAACTTTGGCCTGACCGTCAGCCAGCTTGTCTCGCTTTCGGAAAAACTGGCCAAGCCTGTTGAGGGCTCGACCAAAGACAAGCCGATCTCCGAAGTCGCGGCGGAGATCACCCAAAGCACTGGAATTATTTTCGTTCGCGAAGGCCGCGCCCGCGCGGTGCTGGCCTCTGATGAACGGGTGAGTCAAGAATATGAAGGCATGGCCATCGGCACCGCACTGGCTGCCATGATCAAGCCCTTTGGTTTGGTTTTGGAACCGGCCCGCGAACAAGGTCAAGCGGTTCAAGTTCACTTCAAAGCCGCACGCGACAGCAAAGAGTCGTGGCCGGTGGGACGCAAGCCAAAACAGTCACCGGTGATGGTCGCCCCCAAGCTATTTCAAAAAATGCCCATCGGTATCAAAAACTTCCCGTTGGATAAAGTTTTGAATGCCTTTCAGAAAAAAGCTCAGATGCCAATGATTTTCGATGACGAAGTTTTGGCGCGAGAAGGCATCGACGTGGCCAAAACCAAAGTCAGCATCAACCACAAGGACGGTGTGCTGGCTTCGATGATCAGCCGACTACTGCGTCAATCCAAACCCAAAATGGCCTACGAACTTCGTGCCGACGACGCGGGGCAAGTATTTTTGTGGATCACGGTTAAATGATGCTAGGTCGCCAACGCGACTTGATCGTCGGCTAATAAATGCCGCTCGATTTCTTCGTTGGACATTATCGTCGATGCTTACTCTTACTCGGGCAGGTGCATGAACACCGTTTTTGGCAGCGGCGTAAACCACCCCACTTTAATACCGCCAGCTTGCATCACCTCGCCTACCCAACAAT
>CAZROJ010000101.1:4800-14699 GCA_964601665.1 uncultured Pirellulaceae bacterium | reverse complement strand
GCCTTAGAGGTATCGGTTGGAAAATCGCTTGCTGGAAATTCGCGACGCCAGTCAAATTCCGAGGAAACAATCGGCAGGATGATGTCGCTGTGAAACTCGCCAGAGAAAACAAAAACTTCAACGCCATCTTCGTCGGGGACAAAATCCAAATTCACCGGAATCAAACCGATCAAAATTAGAAACGCGTACGCCAGCAGCAGTAATAACAGCGAGACAAAAACTCGCTTGAACCATCGCCAGCACGTTCGAATGACTCCCTGCCGCTGAGCGATTGGCTCAGACTTGTCACGGGCTTGGTCGTGCTGAGACTGTGAGGCGGTTCCATCGACCATGGCGATTCCTATCGGAAAGAAGGCGATTTTGGATACGCAACCTTTTTGCGTACAGACTAATTCAAAAGACAACCGAGCGATCGCCGATCGAGTTCGCTTGAACGCCCCACACGATCGCACCGTATTTCTATACGCAAAAAAGCTGGCCGAGATCGACCAGCTTTTAAAAATTTTCTGCAATCAATGCGTTGAAATCGATTTTCCGCTTTTGCTTGGACCTAAATCTTAGCCAACCGCTGCCGCTGCTTTTTCAGCAATCTTGGCCGCGATTTCTGTGCTTTCCCAAGTGAAATCAGGATCGTTGCGACCAAAGTGACCGCCCTCGGCCGTCTTGCTAAACACAGGTCGCTGCAGCTTTAGGTACTCAATAATTCCCTGCGTCGAAAGCGGGAACAATTCCTTGACGATCTCGCAGATCGCGGCGTCGTCAACCGTTCCCGTTCCTTGCGTGTCGACATGAACGCTAACCGGATCCGCAACGCCAATCGCGTAAGCCAATTGAACTTCGCATCGCTTGGCCAGTTTGGCGGCGACTACATTTTTGGCAACGTGTCGAGCCATGTAAGCCGCACTGCGGTCAACTTTTGTTGAATCCTTGCCACTGAAAGCACCACCACCGTGACGGCCCCAACCACCGTAGGTGTCAACGATAATTTTACGGCCGGTCAAACCACAATCGCCATGGGGGCCACCGATGACAAACTTGCCAGTCGGGTTGATGTGGTATTTGATGTCGCCTTTGTTCAGTTCAGCCGGCAACAGTGGTTCGACAATTTTTTCTTTAATGAACGCCTGAATCTCTTCGTTCGTCACGTCTTCATTGTGTTGCGTCGACAGGACAACAGTATCGATTCGAACCGGAGTGAACCCATCGTACTCGACTGTAACCTGGGACTTACTGTCCGGACGCAGCCAAGAAACTTCGTTATCGAAACGAGCTTTATTCAGGCGAGCCAAAATCTTGTGCGACAGGGCGATTGGCAGTGGCATCAACTCTTCGGTATCGTCGCAAGCGAAACCAAACATCAACCCTTGGTCTCCGGCACCATCGGCGTCAACGCCCTGAGCAATATCGGGGCTCTGCTGATCCAGTTTGACAATGACTTCGCAGTCGTCAGCACCGATTCCAATATCGGCCGATGTGTAACCCACTTTGCGAATGGTATCACGGACGATCTTTTCAATATCGACATCCGCCTTGGACGTGATTTCACCGGCAACAACGGCTAACCCCGTCGTGACCATCGTTTCACAAGCAACTCGGCTGGCCGGATCTTGAGCCAACATGGCATCCAGGATGCTGTCGGAGATTTGGTCGGCTAGCTTGTCGGGGTGCCCCATGCTAACGGACTCACTTGTGAACAAATAATTACCAGAGGCCACGGCACTCTCCTACAAACATCAAATGGGGAACTTTTTAGCAAGCGAGCTCACATCGGGCCTCGCTATTGATTTTCAAACGTCGAATTCTAGTCGAGTTCGTCAATGTCCTCAACGAGTTAAATTTGCTGTTCACAGCTGAATTCCACGGAAATCCACATAGACACTTGGCATGACAGTCTCGGATCGACGCTACACAGCCCGCACGTCTAACGACTGGGCACCCGGCTGATTAAAGCGAGTCGCGACCGTCAAAGCTCGAACACACTATCATGGGCCGATAGAACCACGTTATTGGCCGTGATTTTCGCTGCACCACGATTGGCTTCAACCACATTTTGGGCTCGACGTCCCATCTCACCCATGAGCCTCGGAGACGAAATGCACTGGCCTAAGAAAACTCCGATTTGGTCGGCATCCTGAACAACCGTTGCTGCGTCTGCCTGCAACAGTTGCGAGACGACATCGCGGAAGTTTTTCGTTCGGGGGCCAAAACAGACTGGCACACCGTACGCGGCCGGTTCGATCATGTTTTGTCCTTCCCGATCGCCCATGCTCCCACCTACGTAAGCACAATCGGCTCGTCCCCACCAACTGCCTAATTCACCGATCACATCCACAATCAAGACAAAAACTTCCCGCTGCGATGCGGCAAGTTCGGTCCGCAAAACTGCAGCGATACCTCGACCGGCCAGTTTTTTTTGCAAAGCCATCGAACGTTCTGGGTGTCGCGGCACCAGCACCATTTTTAGCCGAGGATATTCAGGCGATAACTTGGCAAACACGTCCGCCGCCATGTCGTCTTCCAGCGGCTGAGTACTTCCCGCCACGAACACAAAATCGTCTTCTTCAAAACCGGCCTCTTTGGCCAGTTCACGCGTACGCGGATTATTGGGGTCGGTGTGAACGCCATCAAACTTAACGCTGCCACTGACCGAAACCCGACCTGCCGGACAGCCGAGCGTTCGAAATCGATCGGCGTATTCCGGAGTCTGGGCCAGCACCCGATTTAGCCGGCCAAAGATCGGTCGCGTAAACCAACTGAATCTTTGATACCCGCGAAAACTCTTTTCGCTCAGCCGCCCGTTCACGACCACGACTGGTATACCTCGCCAGTGAGCCATGCGAATCATGTTGGGCCACAGCTCCAGTTCCGCCAGCACCATGGCACTCGGGCGAATTCGTCGGATCGCATTCGCAACTGCCCACGAGAAATCGCAGGGGCAAAAAAAGACCGCGCGGGTTGAATACTTTTTCTTCGCCAGTTCGAAGCCGGTCTGCGTCGACGTCGAAATAACAATTTCGAACTCCGGGTGATTACCCGACAATTCTGCAATCACAGGAGCCAGCAAATTGACTTCGCCGACACTGACCGCATGAAACCAAAGGCACCGAGCATTGCTGGTTCGAGCGGGAACCAGCCCGAACATTTTTTGGGCCCAACCGCGTCGGCTTTTCCCCTTAAAAATCCTCCAACACATCCACGGCCAGGCGAGGATAAAAAACGTCAAATAAATGACGTTGAAAAACCAGCGGTTGATAAAATCGAGCATTCAGGCCACTATTTTTCTGGCCAAATTCCGACTTCTTTGTAGTACTTGATTGCACCGGCGTGAAACGGCGTTCCGGTGTCGCGGACGATGTTTTTTGGATTCAAGGCTTTGCCAGCGGGATGTTGCTGAGCGATTTCGTCACGGTTTTCATACATCCGTTTTGTGAACTCATAAACGACATCCTCGGCCACGTTTTCGTGCGTGATCAACTGCATATTGCCAACGTTGATACCCACCAAATCTTCTTCTAAGTCGCTGTATTTGTCGGCCGACACGGGAACGGTAAAGTAAAACGGGTACTCTTTTAGTTTGTCAACGATGTTGTCCTCGAGCTTGATGAAAACGACATCCTGTGTCGAACAGAGCTGAGTCACCGCCGGGATTGGAATCGCACCGCCCATAAACGCCGCATCCGCTTTTCCGTCAGCGATCATGTCGCCGGCGGTCAAAAAGTTGCCATGACGAACGGTCATATCTTCGTACGTAACGCCATGAGCTTTAAGCAATGGCTTCAGAAAATAATCAAAGCCAGCCCCCGCCGGCCCCAACACGACTCGTTTCCCTTTCAGGTCGGCGATCGTCTGAATTCCGCTGCCCTTAGTCGTCACAAAAATACCAACGTTGGGAGCGATCGTGGCAACAGTGCGAACTTGGTGCGGCTTGCCCCAATCGCCTTCGCCCTTGACTGCGAAATAACTGATCGCCGCGTTGGCCATAGCGAACTGAAGATCACCCGATTCGAGATTGCGAATGTTCTCTTGCGTGCCCTTGGTGCCTTTGGAAGTCACAACCCAGTTCAGGTCACCCTTTTTCGCTTCGACCGTATTGGCAATCGCATTGCCGACGGGCACAAAAGCCCCCCCCTTGCCTGCGGTCCCCAGGGTGATGAAATCTTTTTCGGTTCCACAACCACAAGTGGCCACAACCATACCGGTTGCAAACAACGCCAACAAACCAAAGCGGCGACTAACAAAACTTACGAAATTCATTTTTGGTCAACGGATTAAAAATAGCGATTAAAAAAACGGGCGCAGATATTCACTCAAAATCGAACTCAAAAGTATCGAACGCAACAACGCACGCGAACTAGGCTTGCTCTTCGGCAAACAACGGCGTCGACAGGTATCGTTCGCCCAGACTACACATGATCGTCACAATTCGCTTACCCTTCATTTCGGGACGAGCGGCCAACTTTGCAGCCGCACACATGTTCGCTCCGCTGCTGATCCCCCCCACAATGCCTTCGTGCCTGGCCAGCTTCTTGCCCCACTCGAATGCCTCTTCACTAGAAACCTTGATCACCTCATCGATCATCGAGGTGTCTAGATTTTTTGGTACGAATCCAGCACCGATTCCTTGAATTTTGTGTGGCCCTGGATCGCCGCCACTGATCACCGGCGAGGTATCGGGTTCAACCGCGTAGGCTTTAAATTCAGGATTCATTTTTTTAAGAAAACGGCTTGAGCCCGTGATCGTGCCACCAGTTCCGACGCCGGCCACAATGGCATCGATCTGGTGACCACTGTCTTCCCAAATTTCTGGACCGGTGGTGGCTTCGTGAATCGCCGGGTTGGCTGGATTTTCGAACTGCTGAGGCATCCAAGCGTTCGCGTCGGCTTCGACAATCTCGGTGGCTCGGCGAATGGACCCAGGAATTCCTTCGGCCGCTGGAGTCAAAACCAGGTTCGCACCCAATTGCCGCAACAAGGTCCGTCGTTCAACCGACATCGACTCAGGCATCGTCAAAGTCAGCTTGTACCCTTTGGCAGCACAGACAAAAGCCAAAGCGATTCCGGTATTGCCGCTGGTCGGTTCAACAATATGCGTGTCGGCATTGACCTTTCCGTCGCGCTCGCCCGCTTCGATCATGGCCGAACCGATTCGGTCTTTGACGCTATTAAGCGGCGAATAAAACTCACATTTGGCAAAAACTGTCGCGTGGTCCTGGGGCACCAAACGATTAATTTTGATCATCGGAGTATCACCAACGGCGGCGACAGCGTGTTCAAACGTTTTGTTACGCGGCATTTCTTTGTCCAGAAGTTCACAAGATTGAATGAATCGTTCGTAGGTTAGTCTATCAATTTGATCGGGTTTATGAACCGGATGTTCGACCGGATAATTTAGACACTTTTCACGGGACCAATAAAAGCCCTCAATTTTAACCAACGCTCCTTGGTCGAAAGGCGATTGAGAAACTACCGGGCAATATTCCCAAGATTCGCAATCGTTGCAAACATCAGCAGTAGAAATTCAACTGCCGATCGTCTTAGCGGCACTCGTCGGCGAAGTTCTGGCCGTCGCTGGTGTCTTAGCCAACTTTTTGACGCGTTTTGCAAGCGTTACGTTGCTCTTGTCTTGAATTTTCGACGCTTCTAGACTCCGCCTAGGTCTCGGCTTCGTTTTGCAGAATGCTGGACGACCATTTTTCCAAACCATGGACGGTTATGAATCGCTCGTCACAAAAATTTGTTGGATTCTGCATCGCCAGCTTTCTAATTTCAGCCATCGGGACTGAAATTAGCTCCGGACAATCCTCCATCGATCGAAACCCACTGCATTGGATCGATCCTCTCGACCCAACACCCGCCGCGCACTCTAACGTGCTCCGACCAGTTGCCGTAACGGCAAGCCGGATCGAATCGCCGCTATCCCGATTCAGCCAAACGCGAGGCCTACCGCAAACACAGACTTCTCAGCTTCCACCCCACCCCACAAAGCTCCAGCCGATACTTTCCCCCAACCCAATCAGCTCGAATCCAAATTCTTACTTTGGGACCGACCAGCCAACGCCGGTCGTTGTCGTTTGGTTAAATTCCGACTTGGACGAACAGCTGCTGACAACCGACCAACTGAAGGCTTGGATCCAGCAGCTACCCGAACGAGACTTTGCAACCGCGCCCGCCCCACCAACCGGTGGCGTGCGACAGGTCAGCTTTTGGCAACAAGAAGCGACCAAAGAAAACACCCCGCCGACCGACGCCGCCACCCAACCGGCCACTCCGCCGCTCAGCGAGGAACTGACCGAACTCAAGAAAAACTTGGACTTAATTGGCAAACGCATTGAAAGCCGAGAAAAGCAAATTACCGACGACAAATCAATTGATGACGCGACGCGAACCGAGTTTGCAAACCAACTGAAGGCGGCCACCGACCGTTATCAAAAAGCCGTCGACGACTTTGGCAGCCTGCTTAAACAAACCGAGGCCAGAAAAAATTTCGAAGCGAGCCTTAACCGCCGACAAGAGGCGCTTCAGGCAGAAAAAAAGATGACTCCCGAGCCTCCCGGCGACGGCAGCGTCGACGACCTGAAAGCCGAATTGCGCGCCACCGAAGAGTCGCTTCAAAAAGCAGTGGATGCTCAGGGTGCCATTCGCGAAAAAATCACCGAACGTGAATCCCGGATATCCGAGCTGCCCGAGCTTCAAGTCTCGGTCAACAAAGAACTTTCTGAAATCAAGAAAAAATCAGACGACTTAAAAGACTTGCCAGAAGGCCCCAACCGAATCCTCCAAACTTTGATCGTTGACGCCAGAGAAATCTCGGCCGAAGTCCGCAAACAGTTGCTGGTCGTCGAGGGCAAACGGCAAGATCAATTGAACAAAATCCAACCCCTTGAGCGTGAGACGCTAGTTCTTCGAGTCAAACGGCTCGACGCCCAAGCTGACTTACTGCGAAAAGCGGTTGACAAAAAACTCCAAAAGCAGATCGACGATCAAAAACTTAAAGACAGCGATGTCCTTGACGAAACAATCACTAAAAACACGCCCGTACTTAAAGCCTTGGCGGAAGAAAACATTGCCCTGACTCGGGCGACGGAGACTTTGATTGGTAACAACCAGAAACTCTCAAAAGGCTTGGACAAAATCCGCGAACAAAATAACGAAATTGATAAAAGCTACGAAGAACTTAAACGATACATTGAAACGCGAGGTAAAACCGCCTCCGGAATTCGCCTGATCGAACATCGACGCGGGTTGATTTCCACCGGCGCCAGCCGCAGCCGCCTGTCCGAACTAGAAAATGAATTGCAGACCAGCCGCACGGAACTTTTCCGGCTTAAAGAACTTCGCGACCAGCTTTCCGACAACGACAAAGTGCTCGCCAGCATCGCCTCCAATCCAGCCATCGAAAGACTTGACACACCAAAAACTGACGAGCGACATCGTGACGCGATGGACATCGCCAAACAACTGATCGATTCTCAAACGGATTACGTCGACGAACTGATTGAAGAATACGATTCGCACATCGAAAAAATATCGGACCTTCAAGTCGAACACAAAAAGCTGGTCTCCAAAGTCCAAGACATCAAAGCGTTCAGCGACGAAAACGCACTCTGGATTCGCAGCGCCGAACCTCTTGGCCTGAAAGAAATCGGGGATTGCCAAAAGGGAATCTCGCACTTCTACACCGGCTACGACTGGGCCTCGATCTTGAATTTCAGCGCAGTTAAACAATCGCTAAAAAGTCAATTTGGCAGTCGCCCCTACGACCCCGCTTGCTTAGTTTTGCTTTTAGGAACGCTATTCGTGATTCAACGTCGTCTGAGGTGGACTCATGCTTAACCCAAACGACCCCCAGCCAAACGAACCCCAACCCGACCAACGAAAACCTGACGGTCCTGCACAGGAACGTGAAGCGGATCCAATCCTCGACTCCCTGCCTATTCCGCCTGCCCGGCCGGCCTTCCAACCGACTTTGCTGCCACCTGCGGCCAAGCCGATGCTGACGATGACTTCCGAGTCAAAGTCGCCCGTGGAAATAGTTCAGACGGATAAAGAAGAAGGTGAACAGGAACCAACGCACGAAGAAGTCGCCGCTCAAATTGCCGACGCCGACGCTGACCCGGACGAATCGGGACCGAACGAAACGCTCCGAAAATACATCGAAACATATTCATACTATTCGCCGTTATTCGCAAGTTTGGCCTACACGATCATTGGCGCGATTTACGTTCCTGCGTTTTTGTATTTCATCGTCTTCCAACTCAGCAACGTTTTCGATCTAACGACCTTGGCTGGTGCGATCAAAAACGGGATCAGCAGCATCCTGTTGCCCCTGCTGTTCGTGGGTGTCTTGTCACGAGCCATGGTTGCCAAGGGCCTGGCACGAAAACATTTGGGTTGGTCGAAATACCTTTGTCAAGGATTCAAGGCCTCGTTGGATTCAATTGTTTACGTCGTGCTGCCGATGCGTTTCATCTGCGTCGCGTTGGAAACCTACCAAAGCGGCCAATGGCACGATTCACTGGGCCGAGTCGCGTTCATCGTCAGCATGTTGGGCTTTGCCGGCGGACTCTACTGGTCGACTGTGCGGTTTAAACGCTGGTTTGCTGAAATCGAACCCGAGGTTCCGTGGTATTGTTCAATTCGAAACCTGCTGCTGCTGTGCTTGCCCGCGACGCCAATTACCTTTGGCATCATGGCCGCCGTCGGCTACTTTTTTACCGCACAAGAACTCAACCGAAGAGCCGTTTTGACCGTGCTGGCGATGGTTGCGATCATCCTGCTGGGTGGGCTGTCGAGTCGCTTGCTATTGATCGCCCAGTTCGGAATCAAGCTTCGTGAACTCAAACGAAACGAAGACGGAGAAATCCAAAACGACGAATCGATTGACATCAAGGCAATCACAACACAAGTCAATCGCTTGATTCGCGCGACGGCTTTTGTCGCGATGGTCTTGGTGGGTTGGCTCATCTGGGGCAACGTCTTGCCAGCGATCAATTATTTGGATTCGGTCCATCTCTGGGACGGCGTGGCAACCACAACGGGCGGCTTGGCACAAAACATTACCCTGCGTGAGCTTTTTGTGGCGATCGGAATCACGGTTCTATCGTTCATTCTAAGCGCCAACCTGCCGGGACTGTTAGAAATCACATTGCTGGACCGACTACCGCTGGACCGCGGCGGCCGGTACGCGATCTCGTTCGTTGTCCGGTATCTGGTTTTGACCATCGGCATCTACGCGGCTTGCCACATGATGGGATTCTCTTGGAATCGAGTGCAATGGTTGGCGGCTGGTTTGACGGTCGGCCTGGGTTTTGGATTGCAGGAAATTTTTGCCAACCTAGTTTCCGGAATCATCATCTTGATCGAACGTCCCGTCCGAGTCGGCGATGTCGTGACGGTCAGCGGGACGACGGGCACCGTAACAAGAATGGCGTTGCGAGCGACCACGATCTTGGACTACGACTACCGCGAACTGATCGTTCCCAACAAGAAGTTTATTACCGAGGACGTGATGAACTGGACGCTCTCGGACAACAAGTCGCGATTGGTCATCAAAGTGGGCGTCGCCTATGGCTCGGACACTAACTTGGTTCAAAAAACCTTGTTACAAGTTGCGTCGCGGCACCCTTTGGTTGTCACGGATCCTGAACCACGAGCGGCATTTTGCGGATTCGGCGATAGTGCTTTGAACTTTGAGCTGCGAGTCGTCATTCCGACTCGCGATATGTTCATCAAAGTGACTCACGAACTGCACATGGCCGTCGATGAGGCTTTCCGCAAGAAGGACATCGATATCGCGTTCCCGCAACAAGACATTTACATCAAAAACCTGAGCGACCTAAAACCACCGGCCAAAGCCGCCTAAATCGCGGCTGCTGTTTGAGCAAATTACGATCTCTGTC
>CAZROJ010000101.1:0-4700 GCA_964601665.1 uncultured Pirellulaceae bacterium | reverse complement strand
AGCGGAATGAATTCGCAGCCAAGTGCAAAAAAACAACAACAATTTACTTCCGTTCAACGTTCGATTTCGTATTCGTCGATTTTTCGGTACAGCGTTGCTCGGCTGATGCCTAAAAGTTTTGCGGCTTTAGGGACGCTGTTTTTGGTCCGCTTCAGTGCGTCGCGGATGAGCTTTTGCTCCCAGTGGTCAATTCGCAACGTATCCAATTCGCCGACACCCGCATCGCGGATTCCCAAGTCGCCCGGCTCGATCGTGTCGCCCTCGGCCATCACAATCGAACTGTCGATCACGTTCCTGAGCTGACGAACGTTGCCGGGCCATTGATAGGACAACAGTCGCGAATTTGCCTCGGCTGACATCGTGATGTTGTGCTTGCCGTGTTGAACTTTGAAGTGATTCAAAAAGAAATCAATCAACATTTGAATATCGCTATCACGATCCCGCAGCGGTGGAATGTACAGCTCGTAAACGCTCAGCCGGTAAAACAGGTCCTCGCGGAATTTCTTTTCGGCAACGAACTCTTTTAGGTCGCGGTTGGTCGCACAAATAACGCGAACGTCGACGCTAACTTCTTCCGTGCCGCCGACGGGTTGAAACGGGTGCCCTTCCAAAGTCCGGAGCAATTTCGCTTGCCCCTCTAAAGTCAATTCGCCAATTTCATCCAAGAACAGCGTGCCAAGATCCGCTTGCTGAAACCAACCGATATGATCGCGATCGGCACTGGTAAACGCTCCTTTTTTATGTCCAAACAGTTGGCTTTCCATTAGATCGCGAGGCATCGCCGCACAGTTGACGCTCAGCATCGGTCGATTGGCTCGCGGTCCCGCACGATGGATCGCTCGAGCGACCAGTTCCTTACCCGAGCCACTTTCGCCGCGGACCAAAACACTGCCCGAGGCCTTAGCGACTCGGCCAATTTTTGATTTGAGCTCGAGCATTTGTTCGCTCTCGCCCTTCAGTTCATCAAAGGCGGCCGTTTTTTGGACCAACCGTTTGTGCTGAGCCTCCAAAGACGAATACTGGTTAGCGTTGGCTAGCGCCCGCTGAATGATATTCGCCGTCGCGCAGGCCAATTGAAAATGCGAATTGTGAAACGGTCGAGTGTGACGGTACAAATGAATTGCTCCCGTGACTTCGCCCTCGCCACCAATCAGCGGAACGCAAATCGAATCCGCCCATTCGTCATTGGTTTCATGTTCGACGCGAATCGCCTTTTTGTTCTTGGCCACGCGACGCGTTAAATCCGAATCGAGCTGTAGCTTTTCCGAATGGTCCAGCGGCATTACTTTTTTTGGAGTAAAACTACCGTCCTCGGACAACCATAAAAATCCAGCGGCCGTCGATTCGGTGCGTTCAAAAAGCCGCTCCATGCTGACACCGACCACTTCCTCCGGATCCGCCACCGACAGCAATTTAACGCTCAACTGAAACAAAAAGAAAAAGTCTTTGCCCCAGTTGTGCCCCTTCAAAAAATCCAGCGTGTAGTGGCCCGTCTCTTGCGGGTCGAGCAAACGGTCGGTGACAACCGTCAACCCGCCGGACGATGGAACGCTTTCGGCAGACAGCAACTCTTTATCTTTTTTCGGGATCGTCGCTTTTTCGGTAAACGAAAAGACGCTATTTCCGACACGAACCTCGGTGCCATCCATCAGACGAGCTTCGTTGATTGTTTGACCGTTTACAAACGTTCCGTTGCTGCTGCCATTATCGCGGATCCACCAGCCCTCTTCGTTTCGAACAACCTCAGCGTGGATTCGCGAACACTGGGGGTCGTTCAGTACGATTCTACACTCCCAGTCGCGGCCAAGCTGGTTGACTTGGTCGCGCAACAGTTCGAAACGGGCACCTGCGCTGGCACCGGTATTCATTACAAGAAACGCTGGAACGGTTTTGGTGGTCATCGCGGTTCGACAAGGAACTTTTTGGTCGAATTAAGGTTAAATCGAGAGACCCTAATCTAGACTCGATTCGCTTCGGTGGCAAATCGTCCCAACAAATCGCAACCGACGATATCACCAAACGACGCCAAACGGCGGATGATAGGTCTTTACGCACAAGATCAGTATTGCCCCACCCGAAGCCAAGTCATACGATTCGATAACGCCTGCCTTGATTTGAGCCAGATAGTAGTTCGCGTTCGGCTCGTCAGCGTTTTGGCAACTTGAAACACTAGGAAACAGCATGATGGCATATTTTTTATACCGCAGAACGAATTCATCGCCCGCATTAAATCGCCGATTCAGGACTCGCTGGCAAGCGATGTTCGTTCTGATCGTTGGAATGACTTTCAGTTCGGTTTGCATGGCCCAATCGGAGGTTACGGACGAGCCACAACTCACCCGGCCGACGTTTAACAACAATATTACATCGCGGTTGATCGCCCAGATGATGGAACAAATCCATCTCTCCAAGCTCCCGCTGGACGACACGATTGCCGATCGAGCATTCAAACAATACGTCGACTCGCTTGACCCGCTCAAAGACTACTTCATGCAGTCGGACATCGACGAATTCGAAATTCAAAAAGTCCAGATCGACGACAAGCTTCGCAAGGGCGAATTCGATATCGCTCTGAACGTTTTCCGTCGCTTTCTCGAACGCGTCGACCAGCGAACTGAATTGGCCCTCAAGATGATCGAAGCTCCTCATGACTTTACGGTCGACGAGGAATTGATCACCGACCCCGACGTGTTGACTTTCGCAAAAACGGAACAGGAAATCGCCGACAAATGGCGACGACGCATTAAGTACAGTTTGCTTGTCCTGCGTACCAACAGCGACGAATCAAAGAAAAAGAAAGCCAAGAAGGAAGCTGCAGATTCCAAATCTGAATCAGATTCGTCTACCGAAGAAAAACCAAAAACCAAAAAGAAGCCGGACCCGCCCGAAGAAATCCTGCGCAAGCGATACCGAGCTTTCGGCCGCCGCATGCATCAGATGGACACCGAAGATGTTATCGAACGGTACATCAGCGCGGTCACCAATAGTTTCGACCCGCACACTTCGTACATGTCCAAAAAAACGTACGACAATTTCATCATCATGATGGGATTGGAATTGGAAGGCATCGGTGCCACGCTCCAAGGAACCGACGACGGTTACACGACGATCAAAGCGATTGTCAAAGGCGGCGCTGCTGGCAAACAAGGTGACCTGCAGGTCGAAGACAAAATCTACGCCGTCGGCCAAGGCAACGAAGACGGCCGCAGCCTGGACCCAAAACTGGCTCGCAAACATGGAACCGATTTTGTCGACGTAACCGGTATGCGGCTGGACGACGTTGTAGCCATGATTCGTGGCGAAGCCGGCACGACCGTACGACTTTCGGTCATGTCCGAAAACGACGGCGAACTGCACACCGTCTCGATTGTTCGCGAAAAAATTAAACTCGAAGATCAAGCCGCTCGCGGTGAAGTCTTCGAAGAAGGCAACAAAAAGATCGGCGTCATTGAACTGCCCAGCTTTTACGCTGACATGTCCGGTAACGGCGGAGGTAGAAGCACGACGCGCGACGTGCGAAAAATCATCAATGATTTCAACAGCAAAAACGTCGACGCGCTGATTCTTGATTTGCGAATGAACGGTGGCGGCAGCTTGCCAGAAGCCATCAATCTGACCGGCCTGTTCATTGACCTTGGCCCCGTGGTCCAAGTCAAAAACCTGAACGGTAGAATTGACAAAATGGACGACGAAAACCAAGGAATGGCCTGGTCCAAACCCTTGGTAGTTCTCACCAGTAAGTTCAGCGCAAGTGCCAGCGAAATCTTGGCCGGTGCCATTCAAGACTACGACCGAGGCCTGATTGTCGGCGACACGACGACTCACGGAAAAGGAACCGTTCAGTCATTGCGCAACTTGAGCGAAATTATTGCTCGAGCTCCCGGCGTGCCCTGTAAACACGGTGCGTTGAAAATCACGACGGCTCAGTTTTATCGCCCCAACGGCGACAGCACGCAAAAGCGTGGCGTTCTTTCGGATATCGTTTTGCCTTCGCTGAGCGATAACATGGAAGGCATTGCCGAGGCTGATTTGGACTACCCAGTGGAATTCGATCAAGTGCCTAGCGCTTCGTTTTCAACATTGGATTTAGTTGATTCCAAAATGATCAACCAGCTTCAAACCAAAAGCGCCGGTCGCATGGAAAACTCAGACGACTTCCAAAAGCTGATGGCTAAAATTGAAAAGTACGTCGAGCAAAAGAAGCGAAAAACGGTAAGCCTAAACGCCGAAAAGTTCATGGCTCGCCGCAAAGAACTCAACGCCGACGAAGAAGACAAAAACATGGTCGAAGAACAACTGGATAAAGATGACAGAATCGAACGCAAGTTCTACTTGGACGAAGTCATCAAAATCACAGCTGACTACATGGACATGCTCAAAGGACGTGGCTAACGCTCGCCAACCTTTAGTGCTTATCCCAAACGCCCCAAAACTCAAAATGCCCGCGGCGAGCGCCGTCGGCTTACTAGTTGTTGGATAAGCTCTTAGCATAAATTCGACGCCAAACTCTGGATGCCTTCGGGCATCCTTTTTTTTATGCAGCGCCGCAATCCGCCTCAAGGCAACATCTCAAGGCAACGCTCAATACCTCGTCCTAGTCCTGTGTTCCAATTGAAAATTCAGGTTTACGCTTTGGACCCCAGCACTGGTGCTGTGAATCTCAATTCCGTGTGGTTCTTCGTGCCAGCACCTTTACCAAG
>CAZROJ010000100.1:5308-17436 GCA_964601665.1 uncultured Pirellulaceae bacterium | reverse complement strand
TTAAAGCTTGGTCCGACCAGGAAGTGGCGCGGCGCTGGTGCCGGTTGTTTCCCAAGCGACGTGACAAAACTGGTAAGCCGCTTTGGAGCCGTTTGGCGAAACGGATTGCATCGTGGAAGTTACCGCCGGGAATTATTGCTGCGAGAGTGCCTGTGAAAGTTGGGCACATGCCACCGCCGGAGCATTCACATCTCAAGGAGGTGCTCCGCTGCTGACTCTGCAGGTTGGGCGGTCGTCATTCTTTGCAAAATCAATCAACAAAACGCAAACCGGGGAGGGGGAACTTGCGCAACAACAGAGCAGAATTCCAGAAAATCAACGCGGCAACAAAACACAACTCGAAAGCGAACAGCCAAAACGCTCTTGGTGAATAATCCGGATAAAATCCAACGCGGCTGTTCCGGTTTGTTGCGGTACAAAAACCTACTTCTCCGACTTCTTTTCGACGTCTTTCTTGCGAGTGTATTTAATCTCCATTGTCTTGATCCAATCGCCCTGATCACCGTCCGCTTTGTCGAAGCTTTCGAAATGACGATGATCATCGTCAACGTGTTTGACTACCATTTTACTTATCCGAACTTTCGTGGTGATTGCATCTGTCACCCGAGAAACAAAAGTAAACGTCTTGGTTTCCTTGTCGTAAGTTCCCTCTTGAACCGCCATGTGCGCGTTCATGTTGTCGACCCAAGTCCCAACAAATTTCTTTTTGACAGGATCGTAACCTGACTGGCTGTGGCCCAAAAATGGGGTCCCATCAAAATCTGTTTTGAATTCGCTGATCAACCAAGTTCCACCCAACATCGTGTTCGTTTCGACGCCTTGAGTAACCACCGGTTCTTGGCCTGGAATCATCCAAAATTTGCAAGCTGCGTCCCACACCCCAACGTCTTTTTTGAGCAACTCGTGCTCGGGCGTGGACGCCGGCGGGCCCTGGGCAAAACACGGCGCAGAAACCAAAACAGTTACCAACATCGTCACAGCGGTTTTAAAATTCAACATCGTTTTCATCGTCGGTTCCTTTTATAAGTGATAGTACCAGCTAAAATTTTTGGCGATAAACTGGCGGAAGATTGCACGCCTCAAAAGCCAAAAAATCAAATCCATTCGATTAAGAAAAACACTCCTTTGAACTCACGAAACCAGTCCCTTGGTCACCATCATGAAGACGTCTTCCAAGTTTGGATCTCGCCGGCCAAAATTGATCACTTCGACTTCATTGGCAATCAACTGCTTTAACAAATCCGATGGGTTCACGTCCTGCTGAGCAAACTCGATTGTGATTTTGGATCCATCCACCTGAACATCTCGAACGTTCGGATCGCTGCGAACGATCGAAAGCCCCTTGTCCAAGTTACTGCCAAACCGGGCCTCGATTACTTGGTTACCGCGAATTTGATTGTAAACTTCGTCGATCGGCCCGTGCATCAACAATTTGCCTCGCTCGATAATCCCCACCGACGTACAGCAATCCGCCAGTTCGGTCAAAATATGGCTGGAGATCAAAATCGTTTTGCCCATCCGCCGCAGTTCTTTCAGCAACTCCTTGACTTCAACTCGAGCCCTCGGGTCCAACCCCGATGCCGGTTCGTCCAAGATCAAAACTGGCGGGTCGTGAACGAGCGTTTTAGCCAAACACAATCGCTGCTTCATCCCTCGCGACAGACCGTTGACATAGTCGTCTCGTTTGTAAGTTAGATCCAACAGTTCCAGTACGTCGCGAATGACCTGCTTGCGTTTGCTACGACCAATTTTGTACGCCACCGCGAAAAAATCCAAAAACTCCCAAACCTTCATCCCGTCGTAAACGCCAAACGCGTCTGGCATGTAGCCAACACTGCGCCGAACATCCATCGGCTGCTGCGAAACGCTGTATCCATTGACCATTCCATCGCCGCGAGTTGCCCGCAGCAGCGTCGTCAGAAAACGAATGCTGGTGCTCTTGCCCGCGCCGTTGGGCCCAATAAAACCAAACATCTCGCCTTCTTCGATTTTCAAATCAAGGCATTCCACCGCCGTGAATTCGCCGTAGTCTTTGCCGAAGCCGCTGAGCTCAATCATTAAACAGTTCCAATTTCTTTCGGTCCAAATCTGAGATGCTTTTTAAGTCCGCCACCGAATTCGTATCGCGACCGACCTCCGGTAACTTGGGATAAGTCAAATGAGCGACAATCAAAGTCTGCCGATCCGACTGAGTTGAATCAGGGTAAATTTTGGTTTGACCAATCTTGCGATCCGTTGTTCCAAACAATCGAAAGTCGCCCGCGTCCATCTGCAAATTGTCAAAGATGCAGTCGAACATCTTGCCCAACGACACATAAGGCGTTGGGTTAATCTGTTCATAAACATCCAAGAACGTTTCCTGATCAACGACCTCCTGATCAACATTGGATTCGTTTGTCGCTTGTTGCCGCATCAAAATCGCGTTCGAGTAGTCATCCCAACGGTCGCTCAACGCATCAACTTCTGCCAGTGATTGCATCGCCACCGAATTCTGACCTCCAAACCAATCGTGCCACAATTTGGCCGCCGATCGTCGCGAGTTCAACATCAATCGATCGCTACGATACTGAGTCAAAACATCCGGCGAATCGTCGAACGTGATTTTGATTTGCGTTTTTGGATCAAGCGCTTCGACGACGGCAAACTGATAACTTACTTGGCGAATCTTCTTCGGCATTTTTTTACCGGCTTTGTTGCCATCAGTTTCGGTCGACGTTGAATCATCTCTTGGAGTCGGCTTCAATTTGACTCCGCCAACGACCAAAACGTTTTTCAGCCGGATCGACGAATCATTGATCAAAATCGTTTCGCCAGCCTCATTTTGCTGAATGCGAATTCCTCCACCGATCCCAAACATGTGCTCCGCATGAACCAACTCCGTCGTGTTGGACTGGATTTGCAAGCCACTCAATTCATTACTAGTGGCTTTGTCCAAATTAGCGACAATCGGTGTCTCGTCAGAATTTGCCAAGCCGCGTGGTTTGGAAGGGAAAGGCAGCGCCTGCGACGATTCGTTATCCAATTCAACTCGGTAAGCCGTCGAAAGCGATGTGTAAAGCGCGGAATATTCGGTCAGATGACCTCGATCGTAGCCCGCTGGAATCTCCATCAACGCGACCTGCGTATTGCTTCGCGAAAAACCGATATCCAACGACGCCATTCGAATCACCACCAACGCACCCACGATGGCGATAATCGGCGCTGCAATCCAAGCGTACTCGACCTTGCCAATCAACCAAAACACCAGCCAGTTGATCGGCACCAAAATCAACAAGTACCCCGCCAACATCTGCAGCACAAAATTTCCCGAGGGCGGCGAAATTCCTGCCGCGTCTTGAAGCGTCGATCGAGCCGCCGCGGCGACACCCGCGTAATCGTTCCAGCTGGCCACGCCCGATCTTGGATTCACATCATAGCCACCATAATGCCACAAATTGCTCAAGTCACGTTCGCCGTCCAAATTCGGCGACATGTCCACGTAGTCGCTGCCATAATAAGCAGATCCGAGGCCCAGATCATCCTCTTCTTCCTCGTCATCAGCCACCGCCAAATAATCACCGCGGCTTTCAACCGCAGTGCCATTGGCCGAAAGGTCTCGCGAGAGAAACCGCAGACTTGAATGCAGCAGCGGATCTCGCATCGCCGCATCGTCTCGCCGCCAGCTAAAATAAGTGGTCTTGTCCAAATCGTCCCGTTGCTTGAACGTACGAGGCAGACGCCGCATCAATACGTTGTTTAAAAAACTGTCAAAGCTACGCCAAGACCGAACCGTCGGTGCGGCCAACGAAAACGAAGTCGCCACAATTCGGCCGCGGCCCAACTGCCGCTCGGCAACCAATTGGCCACTGCCGGCAATAAATTTCGCGTCCTCGTGAAGCTGGAAATTAACGCCCAGCAGCGGCGATTTGTCCAGAACTTGCAGGTCGCGACTTTTGCTGGCGGCATTTTTTTCCGGCAGCGACCAAGCGGCATTCAGCTCTTTCAAATTTTCGCTAGATAGATTGACCGCCGCATCCGCTCGGCCTGGCAAGTAATCGCCCAAGAAACTGTTTTCTAATCGCTCAACACAGTCGGGGCCGCTGAGTATTAATTGACCACCAAAATGAATCCAATCCACCATCGCTGTTTGTTGATCGGAATCCAGCAGGTCAGGATCAAAATCATCCCAAATCAAATACGCAATCGAAGTCCAATTCAATGCATGCCGCGGCACGGGCGCTGGAATCGCTGGATCGCTGGCGATAACGATGTAAGACGGTGGGTGTTTTCGAGCGTAAGTGATTTCTCCTGGCAGCCGTATCGACGGCGCTAAATCCAAATATTGAAACACGTCCTTTCGACTGGTCAGCACCAACAAATGATGCTGATCGGGCGTCATCGCTCGCATGCTCCCGACGTTTAGAAAATTTGTTTGCCCGCCACCATATCGATTGAACCCCACGCGAATACTGGCCGTCGGATTGGAATCATCTCGGGCCGGATAAAACACCGACGAATCAAACGTTTTCCAATCGCCTTTGGGCAGAGCGGCCAAACGTTTGGTAACCGGCGTGTAGTTCGTACCCTCGACCGGCAAAAAGCTTGTCATCGAGCTGCCGATCGGCACCGCACCGGCGTAAAGTTCGCCTTCGATATCGTATTGATTGGCGATGGCTTGAAACCGAATATCGTGCCAATGTCCGGGCTTGATGTAATTCTTCCTCAAACTCTCCGAACGCAACGCATCGATTTCTTTTTGGACGGGGTCATCACGCAGCCGAGATTTCTTCCGCTTCATTTTGACTGGGTCGTTCACGATGCCCGGCATCGCAACGGGCGTCAACGATTCAAAGTCCGGCAGCTTTTTTTTCTTCTCTTCTTCCTCTTTGAGCTTCTTAGCTTGTTTGGCTTTCTCTTTATCTTCTTTCGATTGGCAACCTGTGCAGCCGGTCGTCGAAACCAACCCCAAGATCACGATTGCGATCAAGACCATTCGCGTGGCCGGCCGAACAGCAAACCAAAACGTTTGCCAGCCAAAGGTTGAAAGTCGTTGCAAAACCGTGTCGATACCAATTAACAAAAAACGCATGAAAATAAATCAGCTAAACCAAGGCCAATTGCAAGAAAATTCAGTCCGCCTGATTTTGGCATTGTAGCCGAATCGAGACGACCCTGCAGATGATCCGTGCGAACTTAGCCGGTCTGCCGACAAAAAGCGGCTTCGATGTCAAAGGTGAGTCGGCGCGACCTACAAGCCAATGACTTATGACTACGCGTTGACTCAATTTCACGAATTCAATCCCTTCATTTATAAATGGTTGAACGCTGTATCATTTTTGATACCAAAAAAATCCCGCAAGAAACCAATCCCTTTGCCAATTGGTGAATTGAGAATTGCGGCCAAACGGAATTTGGAAACAGTTGATGAGGTACGTCAAAAGCGAAACAAAAAAGTTGCGATCGAAGATAAAGAAACTGCAAGTCTTTAGATCGACGGTCTACAGGCATGCTTCCCCAAACTCGTGCTCGGAGGAATCTCGGCTTCGTAGACTGGACAGTGATTTGGGATCACAGGTCGAGACCCAAGACGGGTTGTTCGCTGACAGTTTAGATCGCTAGGCTCGGTCGTCGCGATTTTGGTTCGTGGCATGTTAAAACTAAAATCAGTCTAGCAATCTCAAGTGTCAATTGCCAATTTCTTGGCTTAAAACGCCCAAGTGAATAACGCGGCTCGAAAGGAAAAACTCAATTGCAACGCTGGCTTCTAGACTACATCGAATTCGCGTTTCAAGGTACTCGCCTTGCCGAAGGACTCACCATCTATGAAGGTGAATCAATGGCATGGTACGGCGATCCCGCCGAAGACGCGAAAACGGCGTCCGCCGAACGAACCGATTGGCGACGCGTCCCGGTGCCGGACCTCTGCGACCGCAGCGCCTCACTCAACTTCTTAGATGACAATGGATTCCGCTTTTACACACCCGCGATCATGTCAATTATCATTCGCGATGATGACGAACGTGGTCTGCTCACGGAAACCTTCTTGTATCGCTTAAACGACATTCGCCAATCATGTCGCGTGCGGTCGAAACCATTCCACGAGGTCTACAAATCGAGCCAACGAGCCGCCATCGTGCGATTTGTAAAATATTTAATTCATAACGTACCCGGTGGCTATGTCGACGACGCGTTGGTCAAAACCCTGGAGGGACTAAAATGTTGCTCACGACGTTAAAGACGGCATCGAGTTAAATCTTGATTGAAACGGTCCTACACCCAAAACAACACGAAAGAAGAATCATGCGAAAACCTTTTGCTCACGGCGTCGGTGGCGTCCTGAGCGCCGACATCGCGGTGCCAAATCACCAACAAGAGCTAGAATTTTACTCGAAAATCCTCACGACCGGAGACGCTCCACTTTGGCGAGCCGACTTGATGAACAATCAAGGCACGCCGATCATCGGCTTGGGAACCCGTTCGCCGGAATACCAAAACTTGCCGCTGCAATGGATGCCTCACTTTCAAGTCGCCGATATCACCACCAGCGTCGCAAGTGCCATCGATCTCGGCGGCCAAGAACTGATGCGCGATGATCAAAATCAATGGGCGGTTCTAGCTGACCCTGCCGGCGCCGCTTTCGGCATCATCCCCGTCGTGGCCGCTGAACCAAATTCCGCAGAAACATCCGATCGCATCGGCTGCATCGCTTGGTTAACGCTAGTCGTTTCGGATCCAGCATCGAGCCGTTCGTTTTACCAGCAAGTCATCGGTTGGAACTCGAATGCTTCAACGGCTGACAATGCGATCGATCCCTCCGTGAACTTTGAAATGCAACTGGCCGATGGAACTATCGCCGCTGAAATCTGTCACAATGCAAACGAGTATCAAGGCCTGCCAGCCGTTTGGCTGATCAGTCTTCCCGTCGGCGACGTGCCGAAAAGCCTTCGACGGGCTCGCGAAAACGGGGGTGAAGTTGTCTGGAGCAATACTCAATCAAGCAAAGCCATTCTCCGAGACCCCGTCGGCGTGTACTTTGCGTTGCAAGCAGAACTTCAAGGACTGCCAAATTAACGATGGCTCTCCGACAGAAAAACAATCAACAATGATTGCTGACCTCCTCCCCGATGGGCCGCAAGCGTCATGGTATGATGACGTCACTTTTTTAACCGAACAGCCAAGCGCCGATGAAGATGCGATCGACGTGGCGGCATTTTCTCGCATCCCCTTGGACACTGACTAAAAAGACAGTGATCGTCGGATATTCATTTCGAATCGCGGACATCGCCAAGACGGCTAAAACTGCCAACGCTCATTTTTAGCTGCGACAAAGCACTAAACTTCGGCATCGGACCGAAAGACATCCTCGTCCAAGGCGCCTTCCCACTTGGCGACGGTACAGGCGACGGCAATGTCGCCGGTCACATTCGTCAACGTTCGCATCATGTCCAAGATTCTGTCAAAAGGGAAAATGAACGCGATCACCATGATGGCTTGATCGTTCGGAATTTTCACAACCTCCATCACGGTGGCGGCCAACAATAATCCCGCCGATGGAATTCCAGCAGCGCCAATTGAAACCAAGGTCGCGGTAATCGCCACCATGACGTACTGAGCGAACGTGACTTCCAAACCAGACGCTTGAGCGGCAAACAATGCCACCAATCCCAAGTAAATTGCCGTGCCGTCCATGTTAATCGTCGCCCCTAACGGCAATACGGAACCGGCCACGGATTTATCAACGCCAAGATTGGTTTCCGCACAGGAAATCGACACCGGCAAGGTCGCGCTGGAAGATGCGGTTGAATAAGCAACCCCCTGAGCATCGGCCACACCACGGAAGAATTGGATCAGCGGCAACCCGAGCAGGCCTTTCACAATCATCCCGCCGTAGACCACCAAAATTTGGATAATGCAACTCGCGTACAAAGCGACCGCCAACCAAAACAGACTCTGCAAAATCTCGACTCCCTGCGTGCACATCACCCAAGCCATCAACGCGGCAACGCCATAGGGAGCAAGCTCCATGATCAAAACTGTTACTTTCAAAATCACGTCCGCAGCGGCATCGAAGAAAAGCCGCACAGGGTCCGCCGCTTTACCGACCACCAAAATTCCGATTCCGATCATGATCGAGAAAAAAATCGTCGGCAGGACTTCACCTTTGGCCAACGCATCGACCGGGTTCTCCGGAATAATACTCAGCAACCGATCGACCAAACCTCCCGCAGCATCGGCGGCGCCGACCTTGCCTTCGACTTCTGTCACGTCTTGGCTGTCAGCCGTTTGGTACTCAACCCCGGCCCCCGGCCGGATGATCGTTCCCATGGTAAGCCCAAGCGTTACCGCGAAAAACGTCGTGGCAAAATACAACGCCATCGTCCGCACTCCCAGAGAGCCCAAGCGTTTTGGGTCTCCCATCGCCGTCACGCCGGCGACCAAAGTGGTTGCGATCAAGGGCACAATCAACATTTTGATCAATCGAATGAACGCTTGCCCGAACGGATAGATGAATGTCGTTCCAACATAAGCCGCGCCCGACACCGTTTCCGCTGCGTCGCCTTCGCCGGTCGTCACATCAGGCAATGACAATCCGTAGCGGATAAACGCTCCAACGGCCAAACCAAAAACCAATCCAATCAACACACGCTTCCACAGCGTGATCGCTTGCCATTTTTTCAACATGATGTCTTCTGGGCTTAAATTCTTATTGAAAGGTTTTGAAATGTCGCAGCCAAACAAGAGTGGCGATAGATGCTGCTGAATCGATTGCCAAAGTCTCTCTTATGCGAGCAGCCATCTAACACGCAGTCAACCAATAACCCATCAGACATCGATAACCAATTCGTCCTTGGCAACGACGGTGTTTGGAAAAACATCGTAAATTGAATCTAGGTCTAACGGATGCTCACTCTCGTTCATCGGGTTAATGTGGACCAAGTAAAGTCGCCCCGCTTTGGACTGCGCGGCTACCCGAGCCACGGGAGTCAGACAACTGTGCCCCGTCAATTCTGCTCGGTCTTCCCAGCCGTCTGGAAAGTAACATTCGTGAATGAGCGTGTCGACGTTGGCGATCGACTTCAGATAGTCCGCTTTCAGACAGGCCGTCGTATCGGTCACATACGCCAACGATTGATTGGCATCGCCGATTTGATTCAGACGAAACCCATCCGCACCGCCGGGATGTTTCAATGGAAAGGCATCGAGCCGAACGCCTTTGCCAAGTTCGACCGATTCTTTCAGCGGCACGATATCAAAGTTGGGTTTAACCGGAAAAAGATCAGGGTGGTACAACCTATCTTGCAGCGCTGCAATTTTGGACTCGGCGACATGAACGGTCACCCGGGAAACATTTTTCTCCCAGAGTATGTCGTATAAAAACGTCAGCCCGACACTATGATCCAGGTGAACATGCGACAGAAAAATGTCCAAGTGGTCGGTCTGAATAAGATTTCGAACACGAAACATCCCGGTGCCGGCATCCAAAATCACGCCAAGCTCTGGCAGCATCAGACAGGCCGTCTGACGACTATTATTTGGGTGGTAACCGGTGGTGCCGAGAAAGTGTAGTTTCACAGTAGCTTTGCAAAAAAAAACGGGCTCGCCAAGAATCTTTGCAAGATTTTACCACGCTTGCTTGGCAGTTAACATCCACCGTTCAACTCCGGCATTCTCGACCGGCACCTAGCAAAAATGCCCGTCGCGATCAGCGACGAGCATCCATGGTTGATCCTAAATTTACTAAGAGCTTATCTAACAACCGAGCCGCCTATGCTGGCCGCTGGCGTTTTGAGTTCTGTGATTAGCACCAAACAATCAGCTCGCTTGTACGCCAAACGACTCGCAATTAGACGCTTCCTAGCAAAGCGAACAGTTCATCAATTTTTTCGACTTTAGGCGTTAGTTCAGCCCGATTGGCACCTTCGCCCGGTACCGCAAATTGCTCTTGAATGGTGAACTTCCACATGGTTGCAAAGTCTTCCGTTGGGCTGATTTTGCCAGCTTCTTCAGCGAAGGCGACGGACCTCAAAAAGAACCAGTTGCCATCGGGAGAAACATCGAAAAACTCGATCGCATCGGGTCGTTCAGTCGTCCAACCGGTGATCCGGATGAAGCTATTCCAGAAGTCACCCTGCGATGGAAATACGGTCTGAACATTCGTTTCGCCGGCCCAGATGTAAGCCATCTCGCGAGGAACCTCGTCGATATGAATCGTATTCAAAGCCGCGTCACTTTCATCCCATTCACCGAATGAAATTTGACGTTCTTGAACAGTCACTGTTTCCAGTTGCTGCGTTACCGGATTGAGAACTTGTTTACTAACCGAGACCAGTTCATTTTGCGCGGCGCGGCCTCCCTCCGGCGGTGCGATCGTCGTCTCTTTAATAAACACAATCGGCTCGGTCGAAGTCACCTCACGCAAAACACGAGTCGATCCAGTGGACTCTTGCAAACGGTGCAAGCCAGTGTCGATGACTTGGATTTCAAAATTGGTCCATGAATTCGACGCGTTTCGGAATTCGATACTGGCATCTTCGCCAGCAACAAGATCCTGAATCGTATCGTCACCCACGAAAATAAAGCGATCGTTACCTGCGTTTCCGGCAAGCGAATCTGCTTCACCAACGCCACCGATCAAGCCGTCGTCGCCGTCGCCACCGAACAGCGAGTCAGCGCCGAGTTCACCGTAGAGCAAATCGTCTCCGCCGAGACCGACCAACAAGTCATCGCCAAAACCGCCGTGCAGTTCGTCGTCACCGCTGGCTCCATTGAGGATATCATTGCCGCGACCACCGAACACCAAATCATCGCCTTCTTGCGCGAAGATGCCATCGTTGCCGTCGCCGGCAAATACTTCGTCGTCACCGGCACCTGCAAAAATCGTATCATCGCCCGCACCGCCATCGATCTCGTCGTCACCGATGTCACCGACCAACAAATCGTTGCCAGATTCGCCAACCAAGCGGTCATTACCGAAACTTCCGAACAGCCCGTCATCTCCTTCGCCACCGATGATCACATCGTCATCTTCGTTGCCGTAGAGCGAATCAACTCCGGCACCGCCGCTCAGAAAGTCATCGCCGCTGTTGCCACCCAAGATGTCGTCGCCTTCACCACCGATCAAACGATCGGCTCCGTCGGTGCCGAACATGAAGTCGTCACCCGCTTCGCCCGAAAGGAAATCGTTGCCCGCACCACCAATCGCCGTATCGGCTCCATCTCCGCCCAGAATTGAATCGTCGCCAGCACCACCGCTGAGCAAATCGTCGCCGCGATTGCCTTGCAGCGAATCGTTTCCGCCCAGCCCGAACAAACGATCGGCACCCTCGCCACCGCTCAGATTGTCCGCTTGAGCTCCGCCGACAATCAAATCATTGCCAAGGCCACCAGTGACAACGTTCAGGCCGTCACCGGCGTAAACAACATCATCACCCAAACCAGCATCAATAATATCCGCTCCAGAGCCACCAAAAACAGTATCATTGCCGTCGCCAGATTCGATTCGGTTGTCGCCTTGACCGCCGTTGGTCGAGTCATCGCCGGCGCCGCCGAAGAGTTGATCGTTACCATTTTCGCCGAACAGGTTGTCGTTGCCGTCACCACCATTAAGCGTGTCGTCGCCGTCGTTGCCAACCAGCACATCGTTGCCAGCCAAGCCCGAGATATTGTCGTCGCCCTCGCCGCCGACCAATCGGTCCAAGCCAGAACCGCCGATCAAAATATCATTGCCCGCATCGCCTTCGGCATACGAATCCAAACCCGTCAGGTTTGTGAATTGATCGTTACCGCTTTCGCCGCGGAAAACGATGCTGTTGACCATGGAGCTATCGTACGTTTCGGTCAGACCGCCCAGCGTGGCGACAAAGTCCGAACCAACGGCCGAAACCTGCCCGATGTCATCGACACCGTCGCTGCCCTGCAGAACGATGGCTCCGTTGACAGGGTTCAAGGTGATCGAAGCCAGCAGCTGTCGAGCTTCGAGGCTTTCGTAGCTCCGGCCAACGGTCGAGTGTTTTTGTCGAAGGTTGGGCGAATGCTGATTGCTGAAAAATGATTGGGTCAGGTCGGCAACAAAACGAAGCATATCAGGTCTCAATGGTAAATGAATGCAAATGGAATCGAGGCGGATTGGAATTGATCGCAACGGATTG
>CAZROJ010000100.1:0-5208 GCA_964601665.1 uncultured Pirellulaceae bacterium | reverse complement strand
GGATTGAAATCGATCGCAAGGTAACGGCGGTGTTGTCGCAACTAAGGTCGTCTTGAAACGGATGTCGCTTCTGCGAACGATTCCTTCGCCATTTGTCTTCTAAAAACTATCGGCATGGTGGGTCTGGAAGACTTAGCTCAGCCAAACCAGCAATCAACGCTGACCGACCTTCGCAAAGTTACCCATTCTTTTTAGTTGCAAGGCGGGATCGTTTCAAAACCAAACCCAGTTGAATGCTTCAGAATTGGCAAATATTGCGGCATATACAACGGTGCTGATCATTCGACATCGCTTTGGCATCTCTTATCGACCCCAAACAGGCTTAAAAAAGACACCTGGTCGATGATTTCAGAACCCGCTAGCGTCGCAAAAACCAGAATAATCGGCAAACTTCATCAAACCAGAAAGGCAATCCTGCCGATTCAATCCATGTTGGAGCGCTCCCGAAGCTGCGGGTGCGTCGATTCGTTGACTAACCGATACCGGGAAGATCATGCAAGATCGCCTTTTTAACGCTCGCCAGACTCGTCTATTCACGACACTCCTTTTCGTTGGAATGTTAGTTGGTTTAAGCCAAACCGCGGCCGCCGGCGAACCTGATTGGATCTGGACGCCAAAAACTTCGGTCGGCAAAACTGAAAAACGGGTCAAAGATTGCTACTTCCGCAAAAAGCTAACCTTAGTTGGCCCGCAAAAAGCTCAACTAGTTTTTGCGGCCGGCGATGAGTACTCGATCTACCTGAACGATCAATTGGCCGCTCGCGGACAGTCGTTTGGAAAAACCCAAACAGTCGATGTGTCCCGATTCATCCAGCCCGGCGTGAACTTAGTCGCGGTCCACGTTCGTCACTACGACAGTGTCCAGCCGGGACTGGCTCTCAAGTTTCGAGTCAAAGAAAAAGGCGAAACTCGTTGGCGTTCGCTACAAACCGACAGCTCTTGGAAAACGCGCGTGGTCGCACCCGAGTCATGGACCGAAAGCTCTTTTAACGACCTTGGCTGGATCGCAGCCAAGCAAACTTCCGCCCAAACCGTCGTCGCCGCCCAACAAAAAGTACTCGCCGACAAAGCCGCCGCGGAACAATTATTGGTTCAACAACAAGCTCTCGAAATTGAAAAACAAAAGGCCATCCTGGCTAGCGCTCAGCAGCAAGCAGCAGCCAAAAAGACAAACGCCGAACTGGCTTCCAAGCTTCAATCTAGCCTGCCTCAAATGGGCCTGAATGTCAGCGACGCACCACCGTCTCAACCTGCCGCTCCTGTCAACATGATCAAGAGCAAACCGATGAAGGTCGCCGCGAAAACTTCGTCACGCAACGCTTCAGCTAACACCAAAACAACGACCTCCAACCAATTGGCCGTCGTTCGAAACAAATCAAACGAATCAAGCAACAAAAAAACTCGCTTTCAAATCGATCCTGATTTCAAAGTCGAAAAGATCATGACCGGCAAAGAAACCGGCTCCCTGATCGCGATGGAATTCAATGAGTTTGGCAAGCTGTTGCTTTCTCGCGAAGGCGGCCCGCTGATGATTGCCGACCCAAACCAACCCGCCGAAAGCCCAAGTCGCATTCGCGTTTATTGCGACCAAGTGAATTCATGCCAAGGCATCTTGCCGCTCAACGGCAAGGTTTACGTGACCGCTTTGGCCAAGGCCGGATCGGGACTCTACGAATTAGCCGATTCAAACAAAGACGGCCAACTCACCATCAAACGAAAACTACTCAGCTTCACCGGCGAACCGGGTGAACACGGGCCGCACGGCATCCAACTGGGCCCCGATGGCATGCTGTATGTCATCCTCGGCAATGGCAGCCAAGTCGAACAACCGGTTGTCGCGACCAGCCCCTTCAAAAACTTCTACGAAGGCGATTTGGTTCCGCGATTCGAAGATCCAAGCGGACACGCAAACGGTGTCAAAGCTCCCGGAGGTACCATCGTTCGCGTCTCCTTGGACGGCAAAAAAATTGAACGTGTTGCCGGCGGAATTCGCAACGCTTACGACATGGTGATCGACGGTTCCGGAGAGATGTTCCTGCACGACAGCGACATGGAATCCGACATGGGAACCACGTGGTATCGCCCCACCATGGCGTTCCATGTTCCCGCCGGAGCTGAACTGGGATGGCGTAGCGGTTGGGCCAAGTTCCCCAATTACTTTATCGATCAAATGCCTGCGATGGCGGACACCGGCCGCGGTTCACCCACCGGAGCCATCCAGTATCAGCACGTTCAATTTCCGCAAAAGTATCACGGCAGCATCTTTTTTGCCGACTGGTCCGAAGGCCGAATCCTGTCCATGAAACCACAGCCCAACGGCGCCGGCTTCGTTGCCAAACCAAAAACTTTCATGCAAGGTCGCCCCATGAACGTCTGCGATCTCGCAGTCGGCGAAGACGGTGGTTTGTATTTTTGCACGGGTGGACGAGGAACCGAAGGCGGTGTTTATCGCGTCAGCTGGAACGGCAAAACGCCGGACGAACTACTGCAGTTTGACAACTTGCTGGTCAAAGCAATCCGACAACCGCAACCTCAATCTGCTTGGGCACGCCAAAACATCGCTCGAATTCGCATCGAAATGGGCGAAGCTTGGGGCCCAGGATTGGAAGCCGTCGCCAAGCAAACTCGTAACGAATACTCCGAACGCCTTCGCGCTTTGCAATTGATGGCGATGTTCGGACCAAGACCTTCGCAAGAACTGCTGGAGACACTCGCCCAAGACGAACAGCCTGCCATCCGAGCTCAAATCGCTCGAATGTGCGTTCGCAAACCGGATGATTTCAAAAACAAAATTGTCACCGCATTGGTCAGTGACGCCAGTCCTTACGTGCGACGTGTGGCTTGTGAATGCTGCGTCCGCATGGACGTCAAACCAAGCTTTGATGCGTTGGTACCGATGCTCTCGTCGGCCGATCGAGTCGAATCGCTGGCCGCACGTCGATTGCTGGAACGGCTGCCAATGGACCAATGGCAACAGCAGGTTCTTTCGACCGAAAACAAAAACGTGCTTTTCAACGGTTCAATCGCCTTGCTAACCGCCGACCCGACCCTCGAACGTTCGTACGAAATTTTGGCCGCCTGCAGCCACCTGATGGATGGCTTTCTTAACGATCGAGAATTCACTGACCTACTGCGAACCGTTCAACTCGCCTTGGTTCAAGGCCAAGTCAGCCCCGAACGCGTGCCGGGCTTGACCCGCCGCATCGCCAACGAGTTCCCGTCGGCCAGTTCAACGATCAACCGCGAATTGGCCCGAGTTCTAGGCTACCTGAAGGCCGGAGATTTCAACGGCCGACTGACGGAATACCTTAACAACGAAAAGGTTAACAACGCCGACAAAGTTCACGTCGCCATGTTCATGCTCAACGGGCAATCCAATTTGACTTCGGACGAACAACTGGCCGTTTTGGATGCGTTGGAAACATCACGCACGGCCAAAAACGTCGGCGGCAGCTACGCTCAATACGTGAAAAACGCCATTGCTCAAGTCGCCGGCACCGTCGCCGGAAACGATATCCAAACCGTCTTGGCCAATGGACATCGCTGGCCAAAAACCGTCTTGTCGGCCTTCTATAAACTGCCAGAAAAGCTCGATACAAAAACCGTTAGCTCCATCATCGAAATGGACAAACGGATGGTCAAAAAAGCCTCCGACAGCGAACCTGATTATGCAACCACCCAAGTTCGACTGGGAACGATTGCCTTGTTGGCTCGCGACGGCAGTGAACCCGGCATGGAATACCTCCGCGAACTTTGGCAACAGGAACCACAACGCCGCAGCCACATCATCGTCGGTTTGGCTCAACAACCTGCCGGTAAAAACTGGGCCTATTTGGTCGGAAGCTTGCCTGAACTCGACGACCTAACTTCGGCCGAAGTTTTGCAAAAACTAACCACCGTCAGCCAACGCCCACGCGAAGCAAAATACTACCGACAGGTGATCGAGCTCGGCTATCGCTTGCGTGGCAAAGGTGCCCTAGCCGCCTCGGAATTGATCAACCATTGGTCAGGAGCAAAAAAAGAACTATCCGCTGACCCATGGCAAAATCAACTGGCCTCTTGGGACCAATGGTACCAGCAACAATTCCCACAGAGCGACGCGATTTCCAAGGGTAACAATGACCAAACGATTGGCCGCTACTCCGTGGCTTCGATCGTTGACCAATTGAACAAACAGGGACTTGGCGATGCCGCTCGCGGGCGACACGTTTTTGCCAAAGCCAACTGCACCACCTGCCACCGGCATGGCGACCATGGACAAGCCATCGGCCCTGAATTGACGAACTTGGCCGCTCGATTTTCCTTGCGAGAAACAATCGAAGCGACGATCGATCCATCCGCGATCGTTCCGGATCGATACAAGTCAAAAACCATTTTGACGATCGATGGCATGACGCACGAAGGCATGGCCATCGCTCAAGCGGACGGTTCGTATGTCCTGCTGGACCGCACTGGCAAGCGAATCAGCATTGCTGCCAACGAAATCGAAGACATCAAAGACAGCGCTGGTTCTTCGATGCCCGAAGGCTTGCTAGACCAACTATCGGTTTCCGAAGTCAGTGACCTGATGGCCTACTTGATGGGCCAGTCCCAGTCGAGCCTTGCCGAAAAGTCTCAACAACCCAAAGCCAGAATCAGTGCCATGCCAGCCGTCCAAAAAGTCCGGTAGGTCGTGGGTGCAAACGGTCGATCCCCAGCGATCATCCGTCGTCCATGCGAGAAGGTCCAATGATGGCTTTGGAATCTTATTGAATTCATAGTCATGGTAAACGGCTTGAATTCCTTCAGCAATTCGTTGAGCGTGACCAAAACAGGTGGTTAACTTTTCCCAGCGTGGTGAATCGAGTGGCAGCACGATCAATCCCTTTGATAACGTGTTGGCCAATTCGAACAACAATTTCAATGGTTCGTCAAAGTTGAATTGATTGAATCCATGTGCCGTTGACTACGAATTTTCCAAACAAATTGGTTTTCGCCCGGCCAATTCAGGGCCGGGCGAACCACGTGGTTAGTGCTTTGTCAAAGCTTAGTTTTAGGATTGGGGGTAAATCATGAATGGCGTTTCGAGTTGATTTTCGCCAGTTCAAATGCTGGATTGGAAACGTGGAATCCCCAATCTTTACCTTTGACAAAGCACTAGTAAATTACCAGATGTCGGAAGGGACACGACTCGCACTCCTAATTCCACGCCAAGTCAGATCGCTTGGC
>CAZROJ010000099.1:16074-17559 GCA_964601665.1 uncultured Pirellulaceae bacterium | reverse complement strand
CCAGCCGATCGTAATGGTCGAGGTAGTAGTCCAACAATTTCCGCAATAGATGCTCGTTTTGATCGTCTTGCTCCAATCCATTGATCAGCCGCACAAGCCGTGCCTCGGAAAGCACCAGCTGAGGCCGTGAATGGGCCAAGGATTGAAACCGTTTGTAAGCGGTCGCGAAATGTTCCAAACTCCAGCCAGAAATTTTCCGTGATCTCGGGAACCATCAACTGCAAAGCAAATACCACAACATTCACGACCATGATGACAACGGTCACAATGGGCCAGTGATAGATCGGTGCGTCGGTGCCGGTTGGTACAATCATTGAAATCGAAGTTCGTCGTTCGTTGCCATTGATTAAATCAAAATACGCGAAAGCTTCATGTTAGCTAAAACAAAATCCGAAGGACATTTCTTTCGTTGCAAATTTACCATCGAAACGACCGGCCTGTCTTGCACGTTGGTTAGCCGCTGCCGCGATTTTTTGCCTCTAATGATCGCCCATTGATCTTTGTCCGACATGATAGTTGTGGCACTGCGTGCAACGATTGCTAACGCTGCCCGTTCGATGGCAGGTGGCACAGTCGGCGACTTTCATCGGCGCGAAGTTACTGGCCGCTTGGCCTGGGTCGTGGCTCAAATAGGCGTCAGCCGTCCGGCGATCAGTTTCCAGTTGATGGCATTGCGAACAGTCGCGAAGCTGAGGCAGCGTTAAATGAGGCCCGTGCGAAAACTTAGTAAAAGCCGCAATCGCTGGGTCGCGATACTCGGCTTTCCAATTCACAGCCAATGACTGGTCGGCTTGACGATCCGCCGTATGACAGCGACGACAGTCTCCAATCGCTTCGATCGAAACGAGGCCTTCGAAGGCTGGCTGCAATGCTGGCGAGCTTGCCGCAGCGGGCAGTCCGGCGACGAAATCAATCCAAGCCTGCAAAACGGGGTCCGCGTGACCCGTCGGCTGATACCGCAATTGAAATGTCAAATCGTCGCGCAGCCAGCCTTCTTCAACTGGCGGCAGTTCGGTTTGCCAGACGAGCCTTCCCGGCGGCTGAACGTCATCGCCACCACGTGGACTTCCGCCAGTCGGGCCTGTTGATTTTTCGCTAGACTCCGGTTGCAGAACCTCGTTCGGCTCATCACCAGTGGGCGACTTTTGGCCCAACGGATTTTCTGCCAGCCACTGCGAACCGGCAAGGCTGCCTTGTTGGATGCGAGGATTAGCGATCGCGGCGGGTTCAGGGCCTGGCTTTTGCGAGTCCCGTTTTTGACGCGACTGGGGTATCGACGAGGCCCTTGTTTGCTCAACAGGTGAAGGCATGGTGTTGGCCCCGCGCCCGACGATCTGCGTTTCAACGCCGCTTGCATTCGTTTCCGCGTTGCTGCCGAGCCCCTTCAAAGGATTTATCGCCAGCCACTCGCTACCGTCAACTTTTTCAAGTTGTTCGTTTTGTTCGTTTTGTTCGTTTTGATTTTGAGCGAATTCGTTGATGATT
>CAZROJ010000099.1:1544-15974 GCA_964601665.1 uncultured Pirellulaceae bacterium | reverse complement strand
TTGTTCGTTTTGTTCGTTTTGTTCGTTTTGATTTTGAGCGAATTCGTTGATGATTTTCGCCAATGCAAGCTCGTCTCGACTGCCCAAATGAAACGATTGACGCGAACGAGCCAATTGCAGCTCAAATTCCTTTTGCAATTCAAACGAAGCGTCATAAAACGGAACCTGCTCGCCGACTTCCATCTGCAGGTCCGGCAACCAACGCATCGCTGCGTTTCGAAGGGCGTGCGTATCGAGCGTCTGGACCAGTTCGGACAATTGCCGCGCGTCCAAGTCCCGCCCCGTCACGACTTGAAAACGACGCGCGATACTGGCTTCGCCGTCACGCGCCATTTCGAATACCAGCCGCTTAATCGCCCAAACCAGCGTCACGCCATCGGCGACATCGCTGGCGTTGTCAGGATCGATATCCGAGAAATCAAATTGATCATCTTTTGCGTTTAAAACTTTTGCAGCCTGTGCATCCGCTGTCAACAAAATCCGCATCAGCGGTGGCAAAGGGCCGTCAAAATCACCAGTCGCGGCCAGCGGCCAACTCCCAATCGATGCCTGTTGCTTTTGGATCGCATCCACGTCAAGCGTCGGCAACGCAATCAAAGCCAAACCGTCATCCGCACTGGCGGCAATCCCCTGCTGATGACAATCCGCACACGCCTGCTCAAAAGGCACTACCGTTTGGACGACGTTGCCGTCATCGCTTGTATGGCATTGAGCGCAAGCAAAATCTTTTTTGCTGGCAGGAAAATGTTTGCCAAAATGGCTCGCATGGTCAAAGGCAATTTGCGAACGCCGTTTCGTTGGATACTTCCTGAACTCTGGATGCCCCTTTTCGAACGAATAAAACTCGTTTTGATGGCAGCCTTGGCACTGGCCATCCGTCAACGACGTTAGATTCGACTGGCCCCCTTGGTGTTCACGATGGCAAGCACTACAAGCAAGCTGACCGTCGTAGACAGGCGATGGCAGTCGAGAAATCAAATCCAATTTAGCAGGCAACAAAGCCTCCGTTGCCGCAGGCGTCGCCTCAGTCAATCGCTCCAACGACGCGGGCGATACACCGTGCGGATTCATCGCAAAATCCTCGCCCAAGCTTTGCGAATGACAATTCAAACATAACGCTGACTGCGTCGGCATATTCTCTGGCGGCCCCCAAACGGCAGTTGACACCCATCCGGCCAGCGACTGATGGGCCGCCGGATGGCAGGCCGAACAACGGTCCGTCCCCTGCTCTGCAAGAATCCGTGCATGAGCCGAACAGAGACCGCCCGGCGCGAAAACCTCATTGCGAATCGATGGCTTCGAAAACAAAATCATTAGCACACCAAAAGTCAACGCGGTGATCGACAGCGTAAACATACCACGTCGCCAACGGAGACTCGGCGTTCGACGGACGACCACTTGATGGGTGTCCGCATCGGCATGCACGACGACTTCTTGGGTTTTGTCATGCGGTCGTTGATAGGGTGTTTTGTCTGACCGCAGTGAATCGATGCGGGTTCGTTTTTCGGTCATCCAATCGCTCCAGCAAATGCATGAGCCAACACGCCGTGAACGATCGAGAGCAACAACAGGCTGTAGGTGAATCCGATGTGAACAAACAACCAGCCTTTCAATCGCCCCTGCAACGCGCTGTGGTAATCCAGACGGTCTCGCTCTTCGACGATCTGAGACAACGCCTTGCCGATTTTGCGTTGGTCCTTTGGCAAATACCGATCCAAGTCCGAGATATCCGAGACCAACTGCCGTTTCAGCCGACCATTGGGCATCGCCAAATACATCCAACCGCGCGGCTTTTCAAAAAAAGCGGCCAGCCGATTGACGTAAAACGGTCCCAACACCTCGGCTGATTCGCCCGAATTGAGAATCAACTCGCGAGCTCGACTGGCGATCTGAGCACGCCGCAATGGGATCCTCTCAAAAATCTCCTCGCCTCCCAAACTGGTTAGCTTTGCCGGATAAGCCCGCGTGATTATCAGGCCGTAAACACCACTACCAGCCACAATGAAAAACAGAATCGCCAACGTCGTTTCGAAAATCCCGTTAGGAATGCTCCAACTAACGTGCATTCCAAACATCACCAGCGTTGCCCAACCAACATAGATATGCAGCTGCATCCAAAAACTGGCCGAACCAATGTTGGGAATAAACGAAAGTCGTTTTCGCACCCCAAACAAAGTCAGTAATACGAAACTGCCCAGCAGAAGATAACCCGTCAAAAAAGCACTATGCCACAGCGACCGACCGAGCACGCTAACGACGTAGGCCAACACCACCATTGCCACAACCAGTGCAACGCAATTGCGAACTCGGCGCTGTCGAATTTGTTCTGTGGATTTGGATGGCATGAGCTGGTTACTATTGAATCTGAGTAAGCTGACCGGGCGTCGAAAGGTCGATGCGAACTAACGCATCGTGAGGACACGCCCGAACGCAAGCCGGCCCGCCGCCATGATCTTGGCACAGATCGCACTTGGTCGCCTTGTGGATGGGATCGCCGGTCGCTGAATCGATGATCGGCAAGCCCTGGCGATTGTTAATTCCAACCATTTGGATGTTTTGGTAGGGGCAGCTGTTGGCACACGTCGAACAACCAATGCACGTCGCATCGTTTATTTTCACCGCCCCCGTTTCGCTATCACGGCCAATCGCCCCCGTCGGACAGCCGATCATGCAAACCGGATCCAGACAGTGCATACAAGCGTGCGCGATCATCCAGTTTTCGTGAACGACACCGCTGCGATTGAATCGAGGATTGTTGTCGTGAGTCGAAGCACAGGCTCGAACGCAGTCGTCACATCGCGTGCAGCGATTCAAGTCGATCATCATCGCATTGCTGCCGTTGATCAAACGCTTGTCAACCAAAAACTCAAGCGTGGCCGTGTCAACCGACGGCTCGCGACTTTCTAATCGACGATTCTTACCCGCCGTTTCCGTGCTTCGATCTGGCAACGGCGAAGGAGTTAAGTGCTCTGGCAAAACGGGGATCACATGCTCATTAACAACCGCCGACGGGATTCTCAACAAGTCGACATGCCCCACCGCTCGCAGACTAAGCAACCATGGCCTTTGCTCGCCCGTTCGGAAGTTATGAACGAGCTCACGCAGCCCAAACGATTGCCCCTTTCCCAGATAAGCAATTGTCTGATGGCCTTGTCCATGTCGGCGGCTGAGTCGAGCGAATCCGCTGCGGATCAAAATCAAACCGTCAATTTCATCGCCTTCTTCAGCGATCAAAGGCTCGGCCTTGATTCGTTCGGCAATGTCTTGCCGGCTCGTTGACGTGTACTCACGATCCCACTGGAAATCTCCGAACGATTCAAACTTAGTCGACTCCCAAATCGTGTCCAGCGCGTCAGGTGAGACCGCCGCAAACGCTTCGATTTCCCGCAGATGTGATCTCAAACTGTTGTCGCGGTACAACTGCTCAACATGCAATTTGAGCGCCGGGTGGCGTTTGAGCAATTCACGAAATCCTTGCCAACGAATTTCAAGCAACTGCATTTTTGAATTGGCGACGACGGTTGCCGAGCGTGGCGAGCGTGTCAAGGCGGACAATTCCCCAAATATCTCGCCCGTCTTGAGTTCAACCGAAGCTTCGGGAGGAATGATTCGCGGAATATCGTGCAGAAACAATTGTGCTCGACCATCAACGTCACGACGCCCAACTAAATCCGCACTCCCCTGCCCCACGTCTCGCACTTCAGCATGCTTGGAACGACTCCATGCCGACGTCAGAAAATCCATCCACTTGGTTTGTTGGGACGCACTTTCTCGCCCGAGCAACGAGTCGGGTAAGGGTTTGAGCGACACGAGTGCGGATCCGTCGAGGATCAAAAAAGCGCTGCTACCGTAGTCGCCCTCGCGGACAATAATGTCCGACTTCTCCAGTTCATGAATTCGGCAGTCATTTTTCAAAACCCCAGCCAGCGGAATTTTGCTGGAAAATGCCGCGGCGTCCATCGACGAAAATGGCTCGCGTCGCAACACCATGGCGACCGCCTGATCGCTCATCGCGGAATCCAACGGCTGATCCCAACGCTGTGGGCGTTCGATTTTTGTCTGGTTTTGATCCACTTGTTTTGCGTCCTGCAATTTCAATTCGGCTTCCTGCCAAAAATTGGATTAAACAGCGAACTCGATTTTCAACAAACGAACTCGCCAAAATATCTCTACCGGTCAGTCACTACTTGTACTCTGCAGGAGGCGGCAACCAATCATCAATCGCACTCAACTGCACCCCATCAGCCTCGGCGGCAAACAATTGGCCGGCGTCTCGAATCCGGTCGGCCACTTGTTCTAACGCTTCCTTATTGTTGGTTCTCAACTCCGCTTGAGCGAAAGCATCCAAGGCCTGCTGCACGTTCGGATCCGAAATTTTCTGCTGCAATTCAAACAACTTGGTCGCAACCGAGGCCGCTCGTTTGGCCACGGTGACTCCATAGTTGGACTTGGCCGTCGCCGCCGCGGTCGCCCGCGTACTGTACTCGAGATCCGCAATTTGCCCAACCACATACATCACTCTCAACCGTTCACGGGTCGGTGAGGCATTGGTTGTTCCGTTTCGCAAAAAGTTGTGCCGAACTTTTCCTTGCGACCATCGGACGAGCTCAAAATCCAAGCTGCCAGCCTGGTGGCCGCCCGTGTTAACCAGTGCCTCGTCAGGAACCGTGTGACAGTTAAAACAGCTACTGGCGATCGCGTACAAATCACGCGTGTTTCTCATCCCCAGACTCGCACTCCGTTTTAGCCGCTGCGTTGCGTGCTCCGGTGTTTCAGTCTCACGCGTTTCGTTGGGGCCGCCGTAGTCGCTGTGAACGTCCAGCCAATCAGCCGCCGCTCCATGACAAGATTCACAAGAAACACCTGAAACCGCTTTGGTTCGATCGTTGATGACTTGCTGAGTAAAATGGCATTTGATGCAGACTTCACTACGCTTGACCGAACGCAGGCCAAGTTTTTGACAGATCTCTTTGGCGGCTGGATTTCGAGTGAGCTCCAGAAACGTCTTCGAATGCGGCGTGTTTTTCCATACGGAAACTTCGTTCACGTGACACTTCGCACACGTCACCGCGGTTACCACTTTATTGGGATCGCAACGAACCTGCTGGCCCCTTGCCGCCGCACTTAGGTTCAACAAAACAGCCACCCCAACAGCCACAGAAATGGCCCCCTTGAATACCACCCGGCACCATCGACATTGCAGTCGGGCATTTGCGATCACGTTTTTTGAAGGATCGGCCAACACGGTTTTATTACTTTCGATAGTCTTGTGATTTGTTAAAGTTACGACCGATCGCGCGAGTTGATTTACAAGTCCAACTCAAGGTCGCTGGCCGGTTCCGCGATACAGGGCAAACATTCGCTGGCCCCAACATTGGGCGTTTCGCCACCCGGGTACCGCACCTGCCCCTTCAATATTCGCGTCAGGCAAGATTCGCAGCTACCGGCCCGACATCCCGAGTCAATCTCGACGCCGACGTTTTCGATTGCCTCCAATAAAGTTTGGCCTGGCGAAAAGGTCGCTTCCGTGGCTGATCGAGCAAACTTAATTTGCCTCGCAGCGGTACCATCGACGGCTTCTTTTTCAGTGCGGCTTCGCTTCTTACCCGACGCCGGACCGAACGATTCAGTAAAGACCCGTTCGTCCGAGACTCCCCAACTCGCCAAACCATCGATCAATGATTCCATAAACAGCGGCGGACCGCATAAGTAGTACTGGCAATCTTGGCTGGGCAAAATCTGTTTTAATAGTTCGATACTGACTCGCCCCGGCACTTGGTAGTCCTCGCCCAGCCGGTCATCGGGTTTTGGCGCTGAAAAACAATTGACCACGACCAAGTTCTCACGCTCAGCCGCTCGTTCGTCCAGCCAAATTCGGAATGCTTGTTCGCTGCGATTCCTGACACCGTAAACCAGAATCATCAAACGCTCGTTGCCCTCGCGAATCGCCTCTTCGATCATGCTGATCATTGGCGTGATTCCAATGCCACCGGCCAGCATCACGATCGGGTCGGTTGAATCTTTCTCGATATAAAACTTTCCCGCCGGCGATTTGGCCGCAACGACGTCACCTACTTTTAAATCACGATTGACGAAATGACTCACCAACCCCGGCGGAACGGACGGTTGATCACGGGGAGCGGCCACCGCTTTCACTGAAATGCGATAGTGACCGTCGCCAAAAGCGTTCGACAGCGAATAACATCGCAAAACAGATTTTGATTGGCCAGGAATTTCAAATCGAATCGGCAAATGCTGCCCGGCCACGAATGCTTCAATCGGTCGCCCATCCACCGGGCGAAAATAAATACTGCGACAGCTTGCGGTCTCTTGCGCGATCTTGACAACTTGGAGCTTGCGAAATCCATTGGTCGAATCGGGCGTCGCCTGTGAAGTTTCTGCTAGCGAAGTATCAACCGCCGCACCTGCGAGGGAACAATTTTTTTGGTTCGTCCGAACTTGATCCCGCACAAGCTGTTTGGCAAGTTCGAATTGCCCATGAGTTTGTGACGAAATACCTATCGATTGCGCAGCCCAAAGCCCGAGCTGCCCAAGGGCAAACAGGCAAAGTAGCAATCCGAGCAGTGGGAAGAGTAAATCCAATGGAGTTATCTTGTGAAATCCGCGTTATCAATACCGTCAAAATCTGTGCATTCGTCAAAGTCAAAGCCGATCGTCAGACTTATTTATTCGAATTTTCAAGTAATCGACGGGCCACGAAAGCTGCTTTAATTTTTTGCCCCTTGCCCACAAATTCTAGGGCTCGACGGCAGAAAACGCGTCCTAGACTTCAAGCAACTCCTCCAGTCTATGAACGCCATCGCAAACATGATCAGCATCTCTCACTTCAACCAGACTGACCACCGACAACGACTCTCCAAGAACAAGCAGATCCGAATCTTGGGGGAAAAGGGACACGACGCAAGTTCGTTTGCCCAAAACGATGTCGAACTAATCTTGATCCCGGGATTGTCAGCAAGCGACCTAAACGTCCAAATTTCCGTCGACGATTCCCAACCCGATCAATCGTCATCGAACAAGTTAATCTTGGACAATCACGGCCGGACAATCGCCTTTTCGCATGGGCCACGCATTCATCGCGTTAAAAATCTGGAGGTCACTCTCCCGCTTTCATTCCGCATCAACAGCACTCAAATCGAACTTGTTGCACAAGGCATTCAGCCTCGACTCGATGACGGGCTCGTACCACTAAACACCTCAGAAAATAACTCAGAGCGTTCAATCGGATCGGCAACGCTGGCCGCTTGGCTGGAAACGCTCGGCCAAATGCAACGCGTCACGGCAGGTTCCAACCAACTGTTTAAACTCGCCACTCAAGCCGTCTTCAGTCCCGGCGGAATGGACGGATGCCTGATCGTCCAGCGAGTCGAAGATGAATGGAAAATCGTTGCCAGCGATCTTCCGTATCCTGACCACGGCATTCACTTTCGATCCAACTTGGTTGAACTGGCCGCCGAATCAAAACGATCGTACTTTCATGACCGCCGTCGCATCGATGAATCGGAAGAATTCGAAGAGGCCCATTCGGCAGTGGTTTGTCCTGTTTTGGACGCTCAACAAGAAGTCGTTGCCATCGTCTACGGGTTCCGAAGCCTGCATCGTCGCAACCACCGAAAAGGCATTCGGTTTCTAGAAGCTCAATTCGTACAAGTGGTAACGGACGCCCTATCGGCAGGAGTCGTACGGCTGGAATCGGAAACACAAGCGGCACAGTCTTTGGCTCGTTTGCAACAAGCCTTCCCGCCGCAAATTGCATCGCAACTCACCACCTGCACGTCTTCGCTCAAGCCGCGAACCCAAGAAGTCACGGTTTTGTTCTGCGACCTACGCGGGTTTAGCCACGTCGCAGATCGAATCAGCCTCGACAGCACTTACGAATTGCTGGCCGATGCGATGAACTGTTTCAGCGATGCGGTCACTGATCTTGGCGGCACCATTATCGACTTTTATGGCGATGGACTTTCAGCATTTTGGAACGCCCCGCTGCCGCAACCTGAGCACGCGTTGCTGGCGTGCCAAGCCGCCATCGAAATTGTGGAATCAATCCAACCACTGAACAACCGCTGGCGAAACATCACCGAAACAGATTTTGGAATCGGCGTCGGCATCCACACTGGCAAGGCGACCGTCGGTAACTCCGGAAGTCGCAGTCGAATCAAATACGGCCCGCGAGGACAAACGGTTAATATCGCCAGCCGACTCGAACAACAGACGAAGGCGATTGATCAATCAATTTTGATTTCAAAAGCCACACGTGATCTAGTTTCAGCCTACTTCCAACTGCAGTCGCAAGGCCAGACAGCACTCAAAGGCCACGAAGATCCGATTGAACTCTTTTCCATCAACCAACAAGCAACTCGCCCTGCCCTGCAGATTAACTTTGACAACGCCCCGGCAATTCCAAATCAACTTGAACCGTCTGGCCAAAATCCATCCGTCACTCAATCTAAATCGCAACAGTTGCCCCAAACATCGTCGATTAAATAATCGGCTTTAGATTGAACAACGCCGCGGCGCAGTTGTCACAACCGCTAAAATACAAAAATTAGTACCGTGAAAGTACGGTTAAACTGGCCTCCAACAGGCCGCTTACGAATCTAAGCCAAAACGGACGAAACCAAAAATACTGTAATAAGAGCTTGTCCCGCAACTAGTGAGCCGACGGCGCTAGCCGAGGGCATTTTGAGTTTTGGGATAAGCACTCAGTGTTTCGCGACAGCCGGCAAGCTTGCCTCGAAATTGATCCCATTTCTTCCCTCCCAAGCAAATCGACATGACTACCGAAAACCGAACCTTTGGCGAAGCCCCTCAATCAACCGAGTCATTTCAAGACCGCCGAAACACGAACGTCAACCGATCGACACCAGGCCTTGAGCGTCGTCAGTTTTCAGACAGCCACTCGGAACTGTCCGCCGAAGCCGCTGAACTGGGCCGAGCAATCGACCAGTACAAACTTGTGCACCGCCGTCGGTACATCACCTACGAAGAGATGCTGAGCGTGATGAAAGACCTGGGTTACGCTAAAAACTAGACATCGCCTCTTCGGGCAACTTGTCACCCCAAGCAACCTTCAGCCTCAAGCCGTCATCCGACTGCTCGGCTTGTCAAACGTCTACCGCTTCAGCGACACCAGTGGGCCGTTGAGCAACGGGTCCGTTAGCTGGTCAATCGAAAGCACGCCGATCGTTTTTTTGTCATCATCGACAACCAGCAACAGCGTTTCGCGATTGGCCTGCATCTGCAACACGACTTCGCCGGCCAACTCAGTTGCCTGGACCGAACGCAACTCTCGCAATGCTTTTTTGGCAGTCGTGTACTTATCATTGACCAGCAAATCTAGCGTCCGAACGTGACCGATGATATTCGATTTTGAATTTTCGAAAACGGGAATATCTGCCAGTTTTTTTCGCCGCGCCAATTCTTTGATGTAGCCAGCCGTCGTGTGCTTAGCAATCAGTATCGTCCGGCTAAGCGGCTGACAAATTTCTCCAACGGGACGATCCGCCACCAAAAAAAAGCTCTGAGCCAAATGTCGTTGGGTGGGATGCAGAATCCCGGCCTCAAGCCCCTCTTCAAAGACTTTCTGGACTTCTTTCCGGGCCAGTGCCAAACGAATCTTTTCAGGCGACTGGCCCAGCAACACCTCCAAGATCCGGCTCATCCCCCACAGCATCGCAGCCAAGGGCCAGAACAAAACGGTGAAAGCCAAAAACAACGGTGCCGCCAGTCGCAACAAAAAATTGGGCGCTTGGTAGAACAAGTTTTTGGGCAGAAGTTCTCCGTAAACGAACAACATCGGCGAAAGCAAAATTGGAGCCAGCATTTCACCAAGGCTCGACACGTCCAACTGCTGCGCTAACAACACGATCGATAGGCTCGTCAAATAGTTAGCGACGTTGTTTCCAACCAGAGTCGTCGCAACAAACAAGGCCGGGTTATTAAACAATCGCACCAACGCCTTTGAAAAACGATCGCCCTCCAGCGCCGCAATCACCACGCGCACTCGACTGGCCCGGTAAAATCCAGTTTCGCTGCCGCTGAAAAAACCGCTCAGGAAAATCCCTAGCAACAACATCAAAATGATCAAAGCGAGCATCACTCGGACACCTCGCGTTCAATCACCTCGACCAACATCGCGCCCCGTTGAGCAACCTTTAAAACGCGAAACTCAAACGGTCCCCATTCACATCGATCGCCCGTTTCGGCCAACCGCTGCAACGTGTCCTGGATAATTCCCCGAACCGTCACGCAAAACGTATGCGGGATCTCGATCTCCAAACGCTTGGCCAACTGGCGCAAGCCCATGATTCCCGCGACCTGCCATCGCCCGTCTTCCATCTTTTCAATCGCGGGACGGTCCAAAAGTCGCACCGTTCGCGACGGGGAATAATTAAAAATCGTTTCAAGGATATCTTCGATCGTCAAAATGCCAATCGTTTCGCCGAACTCGTTCAGCACCACCGTCACTTCCCGGTCGCGATGAGACATTTTCTCCAAAGCGTCGGCAACGGTAGCACACCACGGCAAGTACAAAACGTACTCGGCATCTCGATCGATATTTTCGGACTCCAAATGAAACTGGTTATCCAGCCGAACCGCACGCTCAATATCGCCGCCGCCTGCCTCCGTCACCAAAAGATACCCGCTCTTGGGAACCTCGCCGCCCAGATCCGACAAACTTACTGGCGGCTGAAATGATTCGAACTGCGTCCGCGGCCGCATCCATTCTTCGATGCGAATCGTCGACAGCTGAACGATGTTTTGCAAAACTGCCTGCTCTTGCTTGATCAGTTCGGCGTCGTTTCCCGAAATGACAATCGCGCGTTCAAGGTCCGTTACCTCCATCGCCGGTTCGGCTTTGAATCCCGGCCAAATAATCCGGCGCGAGATCAAGTTGGTTGATCGAAGCAGCGGCATCAGTGGATCGACAACGCGAACCGCTACCGACAACGGCACGCCCACCGTCCTTGCAATTCGCCGCGGCTGAAGCACCGCAAACGTCTTGGGCAACATTTCACTGCAGAAAATGATCAGTAACAGTGTCAACGATGCAAACAACCACGCGCCGCTGGAACCGAGACTGGGAATCCTTTCGATGCGAATCGCCACGATGGAACTGATCGCAAAGTACCCAACATTGATGACTAAATTCCAAAACAAAACTGCCGACAGCAAACGATCGGGATCATCCAAAAGTCCCGCCGCCACTTTTTCGCCCGTTGTACCGTCGGCACCTGCCATTTCACGCCGATCACGCGGCTGCAAATAAAACAACGCCGCCTCGCTGGCAGAAAAGAATGCCGAGCATACGATCAGGGCGACCATCGTAATGAACCACGGCAACAACGGCAGTAACTCATTCATTGTTAATCAGTACTGACGATGGATGAACGCCCAGTCGAAACCAAAAATTCGCTCAACCTTGGAATCATCATTGCCGATGTTGCAAAGCCAAAAGTCGTTGCCATTACTAACAACACCGACATGTAGTCACCGATCAGCAAACTCGTGATTGAGTAAAACATGGTGATTGGCAATAGCCCACACGCGACCACCAACGCGGACGAAGGCACATTGTAGCCCAACGCCAAATATAACCCGATCGAACCGCCGATGATGCAAGCCAAAAATGGAGCAAGCTGAGCCTCCGCGTTCCCGGTAAACGAAACCATCATCACGATCACCGTCACCACGCCCAAGAACAAGAAAAACAACGTCCCCAGACTCACCGCAATCGCCTGGCGACTCGCCCCATAAGACATCCCGCTGTGGATACCCAGCGTCACTGAAAACAACAGCATCACCAGCGAACCGATCAACACGTACGCGAAATTTTCCAAGCTCAAGATGTCATAAAACCACAGCCAGCCGCAAATCGCGATCGGAATGATTGCCATATCCGCCGCAACAATCGCCACACCACCAATCTTGCCAAACAAAAACTCTTTGGGAGAAATATCGGTCACCATCAACAGATCCAACGCACGTCCGTCTCGCTCGGTCGTGATCGAAGTGACCGCCAGTGCGTTGATCATCATGACGCTAACGATCATGAACGGAATAATGACCTGCCCAACAATTGGCACGCCGACGGTTTCCTCCGCGGTCACTCGCGTTGCCGCCCCCGAGCTGATCATCGAGTAAATTGCGAACACGACAGCCGCCGCCAGCAACCAATAAGCCGCGCGAATGAACAATATTTTTCGGCCATAGGCCCAAGTCATTGCCTCGCGCCACAGCACCGGGTTGTCCCACACGCGTCGACTATTTTTTGTTGCAGATCGGGAGCGATCATCGACGTGCCCGGCTCGCAAGCCTTCGGATTGTTTAACAATTTCAGCGCCTTGCTGCCGATCTTGTTCATTCAACTGCCCGGTAAACACATCGATACCCGCTTGCGCCGATTCGGACTCGTTAGATTGTCCAAGTCGAACATCGCGACTCGGGTTCCAGCGGCGAACTCGAAGAATCGCCAACGAGCAAAGCCCTAGCGTGACCAAGCCGGCCGTGCACAAAAACGGCAACACCGTGACCATCCAATTGGCGACAATCGTCGGCTTACTAGCGGACATCACCGCGCGAAGCGGATTAGCGGCCAGGCCAATTTTTCGAGTCCCGACGCCACCGAAATCTGCATCCAAAAACACCAAGACCTCGGACAGCCCCAGCCAAGCCACCAAAATCATCGCGACCAAGGCCAGGCTCTGAAATGTTTTCTCTCGCCACAACGCGATCGTCGCCCCCAAGCTTCCCGCTGCCAAGGCCGCCATGAACGTGACGGCAAAGGTCCAGCCAACCTGAACAAATGATGTGCCCCCAAAAAGCACCAACAACATAAACACAGGAGCCGCCGCAATCAGCATCACGCCAATGTTTAGCAAGCTGGCAAAAAGCTTTCCCAAAACCAACTCGCTGTTGGTCAGGCGACTCATCAGCAACAAAATCAATGTCTGCCGATCTTTTTCAACCGCGATATTGCTCGCCGCCTGAATCGCGGAAAGAAACAGCAACAGTGCCAACTGCAACGGAGCCAAAATCTGAAACAACGTGCTTCCGAAATTAGCCATATCGCTAATATTTCGCACGGCTTGCGTACCGTTGAGAATCATCCAGGCCGTACAAATCAGCAGGAACAAACCGCCAACATAAACGCAACGCGAAATATAATGCTTCGCCCGTCGCGGTGCGACAACGGCTTCACGAGAAAAAACGGGACCTACAAGCAATTTTCTAAATTTGGTTAAAGGGCTTTGTTGGGGGCTTTGAAAGAAAAGCTTCGATGGCTTGGCGAAGAATTTCGTCAGGAAAGCTTTGCACGAAAAACCGCAAAACCACGCCGACCGAATTATATACGGCAGACGATGAATTGCCGATTCCCGTAAGGTTCCGAGGCTGCGACTTTTGAGCGGAATCCGAAAGAATTCACGTTTTCACCTCGTTCTCAAAACCGCAGCACAGCAAAATCAATTCGCTCTTTGAACGATTTTCAGCTACGATCCTGCTGAACTTATTAAATTACTACGGATTTGGCCAATAAATTGTTTGCCCAAAGCGTCCTACATTCGTAGCGTGTTTAGAGGAAAATTAATTGAGTTCCGACTCATCCCAACCTGTTCCTCTGTCGCCCGACACAGTTCAAGACCTGTATCAGCAGCACTCCAAGGCCCTGTCCAACTTTTTGTTAGGGGTTTTAAAAGACCAAGCTGCGGCCGCAGATGTCCTCCAAACAACTTTTACCAAGCTGCTACAAAAAGGACATTTGGTACAACAGGACTCGATCAGATCGTGGCTGTTTAAGGTCGCTTTCAATGAGGCTCTGATTGCCAAACGAAAGGCGGCGGTTCGGCGGCGACACACTGAATCAATCGCTTGGAAGATCGATCAATCCGCCGGTGCCGAAAAAGGGAACGATCACCGGTTGAGCCAATCGATGCACAACGCGATTCGACATGAACAAATTGAACAAGTACAAGATGCTTTGCAACAACTCCCCAAAGCGTTGCAAGAAATTGTTCAAAAACGAATTTTCGAAGGACTAAAATTCCGAGAAATCGCTGAACAGCTGGACACGCCCCTAGGCACCGTTCTGGCGCGAATGCATTCGGCACTAAAAAAACTCAAATCACTTCTTCGCGAAGCCAACGACGAAAAATGAAACAAGACTCTCAAGATCACAACCAACCTAATTTCGCAGCTGACAGCGGCAACTTCAACGATTTATCGTGGCTGGCGTTTCGCTACATCGCTGGAGAAATGCCAGCTGACGAATGTCGCGATTTCGAAATCCGACTTCAAGACGACCAGGACGCGCGAGAGGCCGTCGCCGACGCGGTCGCAGATACCCAATCGATCAACATGGCTTTGGAACAAGCCTTCGTTCCAACCACAGCATCCAATTTCAAGCCCACG